>JACMQD010000136.1 GCA_014377155.1 Herminiimonas sp. | reverse complement strand
GCATACGCTGCGCCATGCATTCGCCACGCATCTTCTCAACCATGGCGCCGACCTGCGCGTGGTGCAACTGCTGCTGGGACATTCGGACATTTCGACGACCCAGATCTATACCCACGTCGCCCGCGAACGGCTCAAGACGCTGCATGCCCGCCACCATCCGCGCGGGTGACAGATTACCGGCAGTCGGGACCGGCCGGCGTCTCTCAAAATACAGTGGCAGCGCGATATTCTGATGTAGCATTGAAGCATGAGAACACCGGAACGATGGTCATGGCGTCGCTGCGTCGCGTCGCCATCTGGCCGTTTTGCCTGCGCATGACGATTGCCGCTGAAAATTCGTCGAGCGCTCGGCGTCAGGAGCCAGCACTTAATCGCCGCATTGATTTGCATGACGAAACGAATGGATGAAAAAGACAACGCGGCGGTCGAGCGACCGGAAGACCGCATCGGTTTTTCCGCGGCCCTGCGCAGCCTGCTGCATGACAGGCGGAGTTTGTGGCATGCCGTGCTGTGGAATGCTGCGTGCGTTGCGATTGGTCTGGTGGTGCTGATTGCCACCTATGCCGAACTCGACCGCGAGCGGCGTACTATCCAGACCAACACGATGCAAGAGGCCATCACCCTGGGTAACGCTTACGCACAATACCTGGCGCGCTTGCTCGAACAGGTCGATCAAACCACGCTGTTGCTGAAGTATGAATGGGAACGTTCGGGTCGCGCCCTGAAACTCGAAGAGTTGCTGAACAAAGGGATTTTTGCCAGCTCGCAGTACGCCTATGTCACCATCGGAGACCGCAACGGCGTGCCGCTTACCGGAACGCTGCCAATCCGCAAGCCGCTATCGATGCTGGAACGCGACGACTTTCAATTTCATGTCCGAAACCGATCCCCGGACCTGCACGTCGGCAAGCCGATCCTGGGAATGCTATCGGGTAGACCGGTAATTCCATTCACGCGCCGATTAGAAACTGCTTCAGGCCGTTTCGATGGTATTGCGCTGGCTTCTGTAACGCCGGCGTTCTTCGCGTCTTTTTACCAAGGAACAAACCTCGGCAAGCTTGGCATGCTGGCCCTGGTCGGCCGCGATGGCGTCGTGCGTATGGCCGGAATCGGCGGCGCAAGCGACGGCGCGCCAAGCGCGTTGCTCGTGCGGATCGGCTCGCTCGACAGCACCAGTTCGGGAACGCTGCGCAGCGGTGAATCGTTCGATGACAAGCAGGCACGTCATGTTGCCTGGCGTGAAGTACCGGGCTATCCGTTAATCGCGGTTGTTGGTATATCGATCGAGGAGCGGCTCGCCCAGCACCGGCAAAATCGTGTCGCTTACCGTAACGCGGCAAGCGGCGGCAGTTTGCTTCTGCTGCTGGCGGCACTCGGCGGCACCATGCTCGTTGCGCGCGCGGCATTCCGCAAGCAACAATTGGCGGAGGTGCGCGATGTGTACCGCGTGGCGACCGAAAGCGGCGATGAAGGTTTTTTCATGCTGCGCCCGGTGCGCGACGCAAAGGACGCGATTGTCGATTTCATGGTGGCCGATTGTAACGAGCGCGGGGCCGGTTTTAGTGGTCTGACCGCGGCCGAGCTGACAGGCAGGCACGTATCGGCTATTTATGACGAACCCTACCGATCGGTCGTACTCGATTCCTTTCGTCATGCGATGGAATCGGGCGATTTCGAGGACGAACTGAACGTGCCGCCCGAAAGCCCCTTGAAGATGGCATGGATACGTAGGAAATTCGTGCAATCGGGCAAGGGCCTGGCGCTGACGATCCGCGACATTTCCAGCGACAAGGCACAAGAGGCGGCGTTGTGGCGCATGGCGAATGCGGATGCGCTGACCGCGCTGCCCAATCGCAGCTGGCTCATGCGATTCCTGAGCTCGACGTTGCCCCGCGTGCAGCAGGAGCGCGGTATGCTGGCGTTGCTGTTCATCGACCTCGATCATTTCAAGGACATTAACGATTCGCTCGGGCACTCGGTTGGCGATGAACTTTTGCGCCTGGTCGCCTTGCGTCTCAAGACGCTGGCGCGGCCGACCGATCACGTGGTACGCCTGGGCGGCGACGAATTCACCGTCATTCTCGAGCCCATCGAGGCGGTCGGCTATGCCAGTGACATCGCCGAATGCATCGCCGCCCTGTTCGATACACCCTTCGAGCTCAGCGCCGGGAGCAGCACAATTCGGGCCTCGGTTGGCATCAGCCTGTTCCCACTCGACGGTACCACGGCAGAAATCCTGCTCAAATATTCGGATATCGCGATGTACCACGCCAAGGGCGAAGGTGGCGGACGCCACAGCTTCTATGCGCCGCACATGTCCGAGGCGCTACGGCACCGCTTGGAAACCGAGCGTGCACTCGAACACGCGGTCGAGGTCGATCAATTCGTAATGTTTTACCAGCCACGAGTGTGCACCTACACCGGTGAACTGCATGGGCTGGAAGCGCTGGTACGCTGGAATCATCCGACACGTGGGATGGTGCCGCCGCTGGAATTCATCGCGCTAGCAGAAGAAACCGGTCTGATTCTCAAGCTCGGTGAACTGATTGTCGAAAAAGTCTGCAGCCAGGTCGCGCAGTGGAAGAACTTGCAGGTCGATCCGGTGCCGGTGTCGATTAATGTCTCACCGCGCCAGTTCAACCATGGCGACATCGCAAGGCTTTTTTCAAAGACCTTGGCGATACACCATCCCAACGCGGACCTGATCGAAATTGAAATTACCGAATCGTCGATGATGGGCGACGCCGACGACGTCGCGGAGCAGCTTTCGGCCCTGCGCAAGCTCGGCATCAAGTTGCTGGTGGACGATTTCGGTACGGGCTATTCGTCGCTGTCGACCTTGCACCGGCTTGATATGGATATCCTGAAGGTGGACCGTGCTTTTACTGCCGCGCTGGACCAGAATGACGACGGCCCGGTTTTTTTTCGCGCGATCATGTCGATGGCCAATGCGCTCGCCATGCAGGTGGTGGCCGAAGGGGTGGAAACCGCGAACCAGCTGCGCGCGTTACAGGCATTGGGCTGCTATGAAATACAGGGCTATCTGGTATCGCGTCCGGTGCCGGCCGAAGACGTACCGGCGCTCCTGTCGAAGCGGTTGCTGCTGCCACCGGAACTGACCGCGCCGCTTTTGTCGACGACCTGGTAACCGCCGGGGACCTGCGAGGTCAGCCTGAAGTACATCAGAAACTTGCTGACCCTGCATGTTGTCATACGTGGATATTACTTTTTTCCTGTCTACCGGAGAGTGCCTTGCATATAGAAGAATCGGTCAAACTTGACTTCAAGGACGTGCTGATCCGTCCAAAACGCTCAACGCTGACCTCGCGTTCCGAGGTCGACATACGCCGTGAATTCGTTTTCCACCACTCTCGGAAGACCTATCACGGGATTCCGATCATCGCCGCCAACATGGACACCACCGGAACCGCCGACATGGCGCGTGTGCTCGGCGAGCAGGGCTTGTCAGTGGCGCTGCACAAACATTTCACGGCGGACGAATCAGTGGCGTTCTTCCAGTCGCTGGCCGCGAGCGGGCTGCCGGCGTCCTGTGCTTTCTATTCGATGGGCATCGGTCAGACCGATTTCGACAAGTTCAGCAAGGTCATGGAACGCGCGCATGCGTCCATCGAGTATGTCTGTATCGATGTCGCCAATGGCTATACCGAAGGCTTCATCAATTTCGTCAAGAAGGTGCGCATCGCCTTTCCACATTTAACCATCATGGCGGGCAATGTCGTCACCGGCGACATTACCGAAGAACTTATTTTAGCCGGCGCCGACATCGTCAAAGTCGGTATCGGTCCCGGATCGGTCTGCACTACGCGTAAGATGACCGGCGTCGGCTATCCGCAATTGTCGGCGGTCATCGAATGTGCCGATGCCGCGCACGGACTCGGCGGCCAGATCTGTGCCGATGGCGGCTGCGTTGTGCCAGGCGACCTCGCAAAGGCGTTCGGCGGCGGCGCCGATTTCATCATGCTGGGCGGCATGCTGGCGGGTCATGATGAATGCGCAGGCGATGTCGTCGAACGCGATGGCAAGCAGTTCATGTCGTTTTATGGCATGAGCAGCAGTACCGCCATGGAACGCTACGCCGGGGGCGTGGCAAAGTATCGCGCTGCCGAAGGCAAGGAAGTGCTGGTTCCCTATCGCGGCGCGGTAGTCGATACGGTGCAGGAAATCCTGGGCGGCGTACGCTCGGCGTGCACCTATGTCGGTGCGCACAAATTGAAGGAGCTGACCAAGCGAACTACTTTCGTGCGTGTCACGCGCCAGCTCAACGACGTGTTCGGCCCATCCTGAACCGCCTTTAGGGGAGTGCACATGATTACCGACAAACGAGATTACCTGCGCCTGTTTTACGCGCTGTGGCCGGATGGTGCGACCCGCGCAGCACTATCACAATTGCAGATCGCTATGGCAGGGCGTCTGACACGTTCTGACAACCTGCATCTGACGCTGGCTTTTCTGGGCGCACAACCGCCGTCCTCGCTACCGCTGCTGGAGTCGATTCTGATGGCGCTGCCTTCAGTTACACCGAAGCTGACTTTCGACCGCATCGGCTATTTCACCGAGCCGCAATTGGCTTGGGCCGGCATGTCGGCGGTGCCCGAAGCCTTGTCGACGCTGGAGCAAAATCTGGCACAGGCGCTGGAACGGGCTGGCATCCACGTCGATCGCCGTTCAAGCTTCATTCCGCATGTCACCCTGGCGCGCAACACCACGGCGCTCGAAGATTTTCCGTTCGATGCAGTCGAGTGGAAAGCCAGTCATGTCGCGTTGGTGCATTCTGATGTGGAAGGCGGTGAGGTGGTATATCGGGTGCTGACCTCACGCATGCTGGACGGTCGCTAGGTAGCTGTCAAAACTAACACCGCGTTCATGAATGGAGCACGGTCGGCAGGCGGCGCTGCAACTGCGTTGCTGCTGTCAGACTGAAGAAACTCGTCACATCCTCACGCTGTCAAACCGCCGTGCCATCGCCGATCCAACGCCGATGTAATTCAGTCCAATGACGGCATCTTGCTCGTCACTCCCACTATCGTTTCCCCGCATCGTTACCTTCTTCACCATGCGACGGGAGCAGCGACGCGCCTTAGAATCAACCATCGACTCCTAACTTGTCCTCCGTGCCTCACGCAGAAAATGCAGGGCAAAGCGCCCCGCTGCATGGAACTCCGTGTTCCGCCCGTGCCACTAATGTTATGAGACCGCTTTAACGCCAGCCCGCACTTTCACCACGGGCCACGCATGAATGCTTGCACACACCAGTATATCGACATCAAGGCCGGAGACAAAATCATGATGACCATCCAACAGAGTCAAAACCCCCTGCAGGTTGGGAGTCACGTCTATGGACAGGACGGCGGCGACACAATCATCACCAAGGACAACGTGAATAATTTTGTTCTGGAGCCCGGCGATATCGTGTCGTCGACCGACGGGACGATTGCGAAAGTCAAGGCCGATGGGAACGAGGAAATCTACGCGGACGGTCGTGGCCTGACTGCGGACAAATCAGACGATGTGGCGACGATTGCCGCCACACCTAATGGGTTTAAGGAAATGTGGAAAAAACTTCTCGATGGCGTGGATCCGGAACAGGAAAAATCCCTGCTGGCATTTCTGTACCAGATCAGAAAATATTTTTTCGGCGAGGACGCGAACGTGCCAACCGACACCAGCGGTAAACCTGAACCTGTCGGCGGTACTGGAAAACCTCCTGTTCAATTGGCTAAAAAAGATGCGCCGGCAGGTAGCGGAACGGGCAATGGTTCGACAGGAGGCAATGCGGCGGGCGGCGGACCGGCCGGCGGCGATACGAAAGGTGCGGGCTCTGGCGACGGTATGACAGGTGCGGGTCCCGGCGGCGGTTTCAAGGCCAATGCTACTGGAGCACCCGGTGATGATACTGCTAACACGTCGTTAAAGGAGCATGTCGAAAGCATTCTTGCCGATGGCAATAACCATGGTTTCGAAGACGGCTATGCCACGTTCTTGGAGCGCATTGGACCCGCCATGGATAGCCTCAGGAAAAAAGGAATCGTTACCTCGGATGATCCCTATGAAGCCATGCAGCAGGCATCTGACTGGCTCATGGCCAACTCGGGTACAGACAAGGTTTTCAGTTTCGGTGGTGGTCCGAATGGGGAAAACGATGCGGAAAAGTTATCGAAGAGCTCCCATGTCTCCATTGAAGATATCAACACCATCAAATTCATGTTCGACAGCCACCATGATGCGGAACTGAACAATAAAGATGCGTTCTTGAATGTTCAAAAAGGTATCAAGGTTTTTGATGAACTTGCCAAATTAATTTAGCGGTATTTCTGCGGGAATGAGTCGGTTTCGAGAAAATGTTTGAGGCTAGGGCTAGGGTTTGGGCAAGTTTAATGGAAGCGCCATCAAGACGCGCAATGGGAACGAGAGCGGCATCGGCGAGCAACAATAGCCCAGCAGTGGCAGGTAACACGGTCACAAAAACTGCCGCAAATAAAACATGGCCAAAGCTTACGCAGCTCATCAGAAAGCGCTGATTGTTACGGCCGGTATCGGTCAGCCGGATTGAAGTCAACCAAGGTGGCAAAATCATGAACACAGTACAACAGAGTCAAAATCCCTTGCAAGTTGGCACCCATGTTTTTACTGCCGATGGCGATGAGACTGTCATCACCAAGGATAATCTCAAGGATTTTGTGCTCGAGCCCGGCGATATCGTGTCGTCAACCGATGGAACGCTTGCCAAGGTCATGGCGGATGGCAGCGAAGAAATTTATGCCGACGGCCGCGGCTTGACGGCAGATACATCAGATGATTTTTCCGCACTCGACCCCTCGACCAAAAGTTTTTGGGACATGTGGAAAAAACTGCTCGCCTCCGTTAGCCCAGACCAGGGCAGTGCCTTATCAAAATTGCTGGACCAGATAAATCGATATTTTCTCGGCCAGGATGCGCAGGACCCGAACGGTGCCGGTGGTGATTCCGGCAATCCCGCAGCGGGTGGTAATGGTCCCGTGGCAAACGATAATCGCCTCTATTCAGGTAACGGCAATACGGGCGGCAGTTCCGCAAGCGGCGGTTCTGGCGGCGGCGGATCTGGGGGCGGCGGCTCTGGAGGTGGTGGGCCGGTCGGTGCTGCTTCGGCAGGGGGGGCAGCAGGACACGCTACTGAACCAAACAAAGGCGGCAATTCCACGCAAAGCGTGGAAACCCTGCCGCCATCCGTTGTGAAAGACGGTGGATCGATCCTGGATCAGTTTGCTGCGCGCAATGGAAAAAACGGCCCACCCTTCGCGAGCGGATTCAGCGTCAACAACGCAGAAAAGAATGCCGACGGATCAGTCACGCTGCATCTGAAGAACGGTACTGGCGCCGAGATTGTCGGTCCAGTGGCAGCGAAGTACGGTAGCTACACTGTCCAGTCGAAAGCCGACGATGCAAAAGGTGTCGACCAGTCGTCGTTCTTCTATGGCGGGAAAAAAGGACAGCAATACATGGAGGCTGACCTGATGGAAACCGGTCTTAGCCCTGATCCAAGGGTACGCCTTTCAGGGTTTTGGGATCAAGGTAAAAAAATCATCGACGTCGCGTCGGTGCCGGAAGATTTTGGTTTCAAGGAGTGGCCGCCTGAAGGGATGACGAACAAGCTGGTGTTCGAAAACGGTCGCATGGCAATTTATACCAAAAATTCACAGGGCGAATTCCAGTTGGTGAAAGATCACGACACCGGTAAACCGGCGGAATGGAAAGATCCCAAACTCACCGAGCAATATGCTGCAGAAAATGATTTCAAGGCCATGCATTCCATCTGGGGCGTGTCGGGCAAATGGAATGGCGAAGACTCGAATTACACGGTCAAGGATGCGCAGTACGCGCCCGCTTGATCGGGTGATCTAACGCACCTGCGCGCGCACTGCTAAAGGTCGGAAAATGGCGGCATCGGTAGGAAGGCCAGTGATCTTTCAACCTGCCGTGCCAGCAGGTTGTAGGGCGGCGCCCATTGCGGTCCGTGCTGCCGCCAGGTCGCGTGCCACCTGTCCGATCGGTACGATTTCGACAGGGGTCTCGGAAGCTGCCGGAACGAGGTCAGCGCTATCAGCGCACGGCAGCGACGATAGCACTCGCTCGGTAGTGAACAAATTCAGGAATCGGTATCCTCGGCTGCGAGTTTGCGCAGCACTTGTGCCGCTGCCACCAGACCGAAGGATGCCGTTACTACCATCGCCGATCCGAAGCCTGCGCAGTTCAGGCCGGTGACGCCTTCCTGCTCGTCGTCGCCATCCATTTCGGAGGTTTCCCCGGTTTCCGGCAAACGCAACGGCTCGGTCGAAAACACCGCATCGATGCCGAACTTGTTCTTGGTCCCGCGCGGGAAACCGTGCTGCGATCGCAAGCGCTTGCGTACCTTCGCCAGCAACGGCTCCTGCTCGGTGCGGCACAGGTCGCGCACCTCGATCTTGGTCGGGTCGACCTGGCCACCGGCGCCGCCGATAGTGATCAGCTTGATCTTGTGGCTGCGGCAATAGGCAATCAGCGCCGTCTTGGCGCGTACGTTATCGATCGCATCGACAACATAGTCGAAGTGGCGCGCACCGAGCATCTCATCGAGATTGTCGGCGCTGATGAATTCCTCGATTTCGGTTACCTTGCAAAACGGATTGATCTGCATGATACGCTGCGCCAGCGCCGTCACTTTCGCCATGCCGAGCGTATCGGTTAACGCATGAATCTGGCGATTGACGTTGGACTCGGCGAGATTGTCGAGGTCAATCATGGTGATGTTGCCGATCGCACTGCGCGCTAGCGCTTCGACCACCCACGAGCCGACGCCACCGACGCCGATCACGCAGACATGGGCGCTGCGAAATCTTGCCAGCGCAGCTGATCCGTAAAGTCGTGCGATGCCACCGAAGCGGCGGTCGAAGTCGATGTTGTCATGTGGTGTTTCGGCAGATAAAGTCGATAGAGGGCTCATGGCGCTATTTTAACGGATCGCTTTCAGAAGGTATTGCGGCGGCGGCATGTCAGGATATCTGCGTCATACGGCGGATTCGCGGTATTCTTGCAGCCAGCCCCAACATCACGGAAAAAACATGAGCGAGCCACTTTTCGATACCGCGCCTGATTTCGATCAGCCCATTGCAGTCCTCAAGCACTGCCACGATCGCATTCGCAAACAGTTGGCCACGCTTCGAAAGCTGTCGGATCACCTGCCGCAGCACGGTGCCGACGACGACGCCCGTAAAAGTGCCGCTGCAGTGCTGAAATATTTTAACAATGCAGCGCCAAATCATCACCAGGACGAAGAGCATGATCTGTTACCCATGCTAAAAGCCACGGCTGTCGATCAGGACGCCGCCGTGCTCACTGATCTGATGCCACAGATTCTGGCCGAACATGTGCAAATGGATGCGACATGGCAGGCCCTGGCGCCACAACTCGCATCGATTGCCGCTGGCAGCGCTGCTATGCTGGACGACGCCTGCGTCAGCGAATTTACAGTGCTCTATGCCAGTCATATGGAAAAGGAAGAAGGCAGCGTCGCGCCGATGGCCAAGCGCATTTTCAGCGATACGCAAATGGCGGCGCTAGGCAACGCGATGCGCGCGCGTCGCGGCATCGCTTCATAAGGAACCCTATGTCGATTGCAGACCTTCGCAAGGATTACAGCCACGCCAGCCTGTCGGAAAATGAGGTGGATGCCGATCCGCTGGTCCAGTTTTCAGACTGGTTCGCTCAAGCGCTCGGAGCACAGGTTCCGGAACCGAATGCAATGAGCCTCGCCACGGTCGGTGCCGATGGCCGGCCGTCGTCGCGCATCGTACTGATCAAGGACTTCGATCAGCGCGGCTTTACGTGGTACACCAACTACGCCAGCCGCAAGGGGGCGGAGCTGATGCAGAACCCGTACGCCGCGTTGCTGTTTCACTGGGTGGAACTGGAGCGGCAGGTACGTATCGAGGGTCGCGTCGAACGCGTTGCTGCCGAAGAGAGCGACCGGTATTTCGACAGCCGTCCTTTGAAGAGCCGGCTCGGCGCCATTGCCTCGGCCCAGAGCCAGCCGATAGCCGGACGCGAATTGCTCGAGAGGGCGTTCGAGGATGCCGAACAGCGTTACGGCGAAGCGCCGCGTCGTCCCGAACACTGGGGCGGCTACCGCATAGTGCCGGACTACGTCGAGTTCTGGCAGGGCCGGCGTTCACGCCTGCATGACCGGATCGCTTACCGTCGGGCGGCCGAGGGGGACTGGCAACGCGAGCGTTTGCAGCCTTGAGCCATGCAGACCGGGCGTCGCTGCTAAGTAGCGCCGATCAGGCCTGCTTCAGCTTTTGCGCAAATGTTTTCCTGACCTTCGCTACTTTCGGCGCGACGATGAAGGCACAGTAGCCTTGCAGCGGATTTTGCCGGAAATAGTTCTGGTGGTAATCCTCTGCCTTGTAATACGTCTCGACAGGGCTTAATTCGGTGACGATGGGGGCGTCCCACACGTTTGCCATTTCGGCAATCACCTGACGTGCGGTCTCCTTCTGTTCAGGCGAGTGGTAGTAAATGACGGACCTGTATTGGGTACCGGCGTCGTTGCCCTGGCGATTGAGCGTGGTCGGGTCGTGGACGGTAAAGAAAATTTCCAGAATGTCGCGATAGCTAATCACCGCCGGGTCGAATGCAAGGCGCGCCACTTCCGCATGGCCTGTCGTGCCTTCGCAAATTTGCTCGTAACTCGGATTTGCGACTTGTCCTCCGGTGTAGCCCGATTCGACAGCTTCGATACCTGCAAGCTCCTGATAGACCGCCTCGGTACACCAGAAGCATCCGCCGCCCAGCGTTGCTGTTTCAATTGCCATGATCTACTCCGTCGTTGCGTTGGTTTCGACTTTATAGGAAAAAGCGCCCGGATGCACTACCCTATCATCGGGATCGGACGGTGGTTGCTGCCGCTTTTTCGCGCGTTTCCCCCTGTCGGCTGGTGTATCATTTTCGTCAATCATATCCGAACGGAAAGGCCATCATGTTGCAAGCGACCTCGATCGTGGATTCACTCAAACGCGCGCTAAAGGCACGCGGCATTACCTACGCGGATCTTGCACAGCGCATCAACATGTCTGAAGCCAGCGTCAAGCGCATGTTTTCACAAAAGAATTTCACATTGCAGCGGCTCGACGAAATCCTGACCGCAACCGATATCGATTTTCGCGATATCGCCAGCATTGCGCACGACGAGTCCAAATTGATTTCGCAATTGACTTATGCACAAGAACAGGAAATTATCGGCGACACCAAGATGTTCATCATGGCGGTGTCGGTGCTGAACCTGATCGCCATCGGGCAGATCGTCAATGTTTACCAGATTTCGGAAGCCGAAGCCATCAAGTATCTGGTGCGCCTCGACAAGATCGGCTTCATCGAACTGCAACCGAACAACCGCGTCAAATTGCTGATCTCGCGGACCTTCCGCTGGATTCCGAACGGACCGATCCAGACTCAGTTTCGCGCACTGGCCTCGAGTGATTATCTGGAGTCGCGCTTCGACGGCGACGATGAGCTCATGCAACTGATCAATGTCATGTTGTCGAATCAGTCGGTCGCTGCCCTGCTGAGCAGGTTGAAGCAGGTTGCGCGCGAATTTTCTCAACTTCATCAAGAAGAAGTGAAACTGCCGTTCCACGAAAAGCATCCGATCAGCTTTCTGATTGCAGCACGTCCTTGGATGCCGAAAGCTTTCAAGGCGTTGGTGCGAAAGGAGAAAATCGCGCAGACGATCGCGGGCAGAAAATAGTCGCTTGAAAGCATGGCCGTCAAACAAATGGCTTTTTCGGCATAATGATCGCATTCTCTTCATTCGGGCCTGTAATGCATACACGTTCCCCGCGCGCTAAGTCGCCCGGATTCGACACGCCGCATTTTCGCAATGCGCTATCGCAGTTCGCCACCGGTGTGACAATCATCACGACCAAGCTTGCCGACGGCAGCTTTCTCGGGCTGACAGCCAGCTCCTTCAATTCGGTTTCGCTCGATCCACCGCTGGTGTTGTGGAGCCTGGGTCTGGCCGCGAGCAGCTTGCCGGTTTTTACCGGCAATTCGCATTACGTCATCAATGTGCTTGCAGCAGATCAGGCGCATCTGGCCGAGCGCTTTTCACGCAAGATCGAAAATCGCTTTGAGGGCGTGGAATTTGCGTTATCCCGAACCGGCTTGCCGATTCTCGCCGGTGCGGCCGCCTGGTTCGAATGCCACAATCGCAGTCGCTATCCGGAAGGCGATCACGTCATCTTCGTCGGTGAAGTGGAGCGCTGTGAAGTGCATGCCAAGCCGGCCCTGATTTTTCATGGTGGACGATTCGTAACCTGAAGCAACCTGAGCTTAGACCACGCCGCTTTCGCCAGTCCTTTTATCGTAATAAAATAACATCGCTTTGTTGTCCCGCGTCAAGGCAACTTAGCCTTGTCTCAGCGACTATTGCGCTCGCCCCGTGCATGCGCCATTTAAGTATAAAAGAACATTTGGTGCGGCGCACAAAAAAGCCTTGACATCACTCCAGGAAGGTTTAAAATGGGTTTTGTTGCGGCGCACAATAAATGCTGCCACTGATTCATTCATGTCATTATTAATTTTAGGAGCCCACCATGTTTTCAATCCCAGAACAATTTTCCGCCGCTACCAAAACCCACTTCGAAGCGCAACTCGCGGTAATGAACGCACTTACAGCCAAAGCATTCGAGAGCCTCAGCAAGGTAGTGGACCTGAACCTGAGTGTCGCAAAAGCCTCGCTCGAAGAAACAAGCACCAACGCGAAGCAGTTACTGACTGTCAAAGATCCTCAGGAATTCATGTCGCTGACAGCAGCGCAGGCGCAGCCTAACGCAGAAAAAGTCACTGCCTACGGTCGTCAGTTGGCGGCTATTGCCAGCAGCACGCAATCCGAGTTTTCGAAAGCTGCAGAAGAGCAGATGGCAGAAAGTAAGCGCAAGATCGTCGCAATGATGGAAGACCTTGCCAGCAATGCGCCGGCTGGTTCGGAGCAGATCGTTGGCATGATGAAGTCGATTTTCGGTAACGCCAATGCCAGCTACGAGCAGTTCACCAAGTCCACCAAGCAGGCGGTCGAAACCCTCGACAATAATGTTGCAACGGCGGTAAAGCAATTCAGTGACGTCACCGAAAAAACAGTCGGTCGCGCTAATAACAAGTAAGTCCAAGATACGTTGAAGTGATGAAAAAAGGCCGAGATGTTCGGCCTTTTTTCATGTCTGAATACTTTGCCAGACGTTCTTATCTGTTTTCGAGTAACACGTTTCGTATGCCCTCAGAAAATGCCCGGTGCTTGTGTGGATCGACCGGCTTGTAGATTCTTTTCACGCTGGCCGGATGTTTTCCGACCTGATCGCCATTTCGCAAGTAGTGCCCTGGCCGTATCGGGCGTGGGCAAAAACCGCCGCCGCAGTTCGGACAGACGTTACGCAAAACGTCCCGCACGCAATCACTGCAAAAAGTACATTCGAAACTACAGATCATTGCGTCTGCGGACTGCGCTGGCAAGGTTTTGTCGCAATGTTCGCAAGACGGTCTCAATTCAAGCATCGGTTCTCTCCCAAATTATAAAAATCGGTCTAGCAGTTTTCGGCTGGCCTTGTCCAGCGACTGCATGTCACGAACCAGAAATTGCACGCCGTGATTGTCGGCGATGATCAGCGTTGAATGCGCGATACGACGAATGTCTTCTTCGCCTTTCAAGACAAGCGTCGCTGTTCCGCGATCCGTTTCTACCGACCAGGTACTGGGCGCCGCGAAGGTAGAAACGCTATTGATCCGGCTAATTTCGGGCAGGAATTCCCGGTTGGACAATTCTTCTTCCAGCAGATGTCTCACGGGCGGCGCTAGATCGGCCAGTTCTTCTATCCATGCCAGTTCGTGTCCTTCGGCGTCGACAATGGCAATACCGGTCTGCGGCGCCCCGATCGGAAATGCGCGCACCGGGACCACGCCTTCATGCATGTTGCTCCCGTCGGCCTCGGAAAATACCAACCGGCCGAACGCGTTGCGTGAGAGTGAAAAGTCCATCATGCGATCGACTCATCGGTTTCGTCGTGGATCAAATCGAGGTCCTTTTCATTCTGGCGCAGTTGGGCCTGGTAGAGTCTGAAATAAGCGCCTTCGTGCGCCAGCAATTCTTCATGCTTGCCGACTTCGACGATGCGGCCGCGGTCGAGCACCACCAAACGATCCGCCTTGCGCAGTGTCGAGAGTCGATGCGCGATAGCAATCGTGGTGCGGCCGCGCACCAGATTGTCGAGTGCCTTCTGGATTTCGCGTTCGGTGGTGGTGTCGACCGATGACGTCGCTTCGTCCAAAATCAGGATATGCGGATCGATTAAGAGCGCGCGGGCAATCGAAATGCGCTGGCGCTCGCCGCCTGACAGGGTTTGGCCCCGCTCACCAACCATCGAATCATAGCCGTGCGGCAGGCGCAGGATGAACTCATGCGCATGCGCCGCGCGTGCCGCCGTGATGATGTCGTTGCGGCTTGCACCCGGTTTGCCATAGGCGATATTGTCGGCGATGGTGCCGAAGAACAAGAAAGGTTCCTGCAGTACCAGGCCGATGATGCGCCGGTATTCTGCAATCGGCAGTGAACGTATATCAACCCCATCGATCAGGATCGCCCCATCAGATACGTCGTAGAAGCGGCAGATCAGGTTGACCAGCGTACTTTTTCCGGAGCCGCTATGACCGACTAGTCCGATCATTTCGCCGGGTTTGATGTGCAGGTCGACGCCGCGGATGACGGCCCGGTTGCCATACCTAAAACCGATGTTGTTGATATCGATCCGACCTTCGACCTTATCGAGATGCACGGGGTTGTTTGATTCCGGCACGCTTGAGACATGGTCCAGGATATCGAAAATCCGCTTGGCGCCGGCAGCGGCTTTTTGCGTAACCGAGACGATCCGGCTCATCGAATCGAGGCGGGTATAGAAACGCGTGATATAGGCCAGGAAAGCCGTCAGCACACCGACCGTGATCAAGCCGCGCGACACCTGCCAAATACCGACTGCCCACACCACCAGCAAGCCGATCTCGGTCAGAAAACCGACAGTCGGCGAAAATAGTGACCAGATCTTGTTGACGCGGTCGTTGATTGCCAGGTTATGGTCATTGGCTTCACGAAAACGCGCCGCTTCGCGTTTCTCTTGGGCAAACGCCTTAACGACTCGTATGCCGGGAATCGTATCGGCCAGCACATTGGTTACTTCGGACCAGATCCGATCGATCTTTTCAAAGCCGAACTTCAGCTTGTCGCGCACCACGTGTATCATCCAGGCAATAAAGGGCAAAGGCAGAAGTGTCACCAGCGCCAGCCAAGGATTAATGGAAATCAGGATTGCCGCCGTCATGAAAATCATCAGCACGTCGGTGGCGAAATCAAGCAGGTGCAGCGACAGGAAAACACAGATGCGATCGGTTTCGGAACCGATGCGTGTCATCAGGTCACCGGTACGCTTCCCGCCAAAATATTCGAGCGACAGCCGCAGCAGATGCTCATAGGTCGTCGTGCGCAGGTCAGCGCCGATACGTTCGCTCACCAGCGCCAGAATGTACGTGCGTGCCCAGCCGAGTAACCATGCCAGCAGTGCCGATGCGAATAGGCCGCTCAGGTACAGCGTGACCAGTCCGACATCGATGGGTGCGCCGTTCTGATACGGGATCAGCACATTGTCCATCAGCGGCATCGTCAGGTATGGGGGCACCAAAGTAGCCGCAGTCGATGCCAGCGTCAGCAGGAAGCCGGCGAGCAACTGTCCGTTATAGGGCTTGGCAAAGCGCCATAGGCGAAACAGGGTCCAGGTCGGTGACGGCGTTTGCGCCTCTGGCGTGCAGATGTCGCATTCTTCCTGTCCTGGCTCGAGCACCGCGCGGCAGCTCGGGCAAATCGATTCGACCGGCTCATCGACCGTTTGGCCGGTTACAGCCGCGTTGCTGTGCTGTTCGAACTGCGCAATCAGACGCAGTGCATCGGGATTGTGGCCTAGTGTGTAGCGCCAGGAGGCGAGGCGACATGTGGCATCATGGAGCTCGAGTGTCCCTACCCCTGCGTGATCGTGGTGGACCATTCGCAAGTCATGTCGATACAGCCATTCCTGCCAGAGGGAATCGCCTTGGGTCTTGTAAAGTATTTTTCTGTTCGTAACCACGATGAGGCTCGCAGCAAAATGCAGGCGGGCATCGAGATCAATTTCAAGATGCGCAAGCAAGGTTTCGCCAGCGGCCACGACGGACGCGATGGCGTTTTGCCACTCAGGAGACATCGCATATTTTGCGGTTGGTAAAATCAGGGGTGCAGTAGTCATTGACGCAGCGGCGCTGTTCCGTGATTGTAAAAATTCATGAAATTGGTGCGCAGCAGATAATTTTGCGGCACGGTTGAGACGAAGTATACCCAAACGACATATCGTTGTTCATGGCTCTTGCATTCCGCAAGAAAATATTACAGAGTTCGAGGTAAACCAACCAATGTCTCAAGCGTTACATGTGACATGATTAGCTGTCATTTTCGACCACTGTCTGATTCAACTGCGACAATATTTATACATGAACAAGAAAAACATTGATATCGTCAATGTACTCTCCCTGCGCGGGCCGAACATTTGGACTTATCGTCCGGTGCTCGAGGCGTGGGTCGACATCGGTGAGCTCGAAGACTGTCCTTCCAATACCATTCCCGGATTCTATGAGCGCCTGGTGGCATGGCTGCCGGCGCTGGTAGAACATCGATGCGGTATCGGCGAGCGCGGCGGTTTTTTGCTGCGTCTGAAAGAGGGTACCTGGCCCGCGCACATCATGGAACACGTGATGATCGAATTGCAGAACCTGGCCGGTATGCAAAGCGGATTCGGCAAGGCGCGCGAAACCTCCACCCGCGGCCTGTACAAGCTGGTGGTGCGTGCGCGTTATGAAAAGGTCAGCCGTGCTGCCCTGATCGCAGCGCGTGACCTCGTGATGGCGGCAATCGAGAATGTCGTCTTCGATGTCGACGCCGCCGTCGCCGGGTTGCGTGATCTGCTCGAGTCGGAAAGCCTGGGCCCCAGTACTGCCTGCATCGTCGATGCGGCAACCGAGCGCCGTATTCCTTCGCTGCGGCTTAATGACGGCAACTTGGTACAGCTTGGCTATGGTGCAAACCAGCGCCGCATCTGGACGGCCGAAACAGACCAGACCAGCGCCATTGCCGAAAGTATTTCGAGTGACAAGGATTTGACCAAAAGTCTGCTGCGGTCATGCGGCGTACCTGTCCCGGAAGGACGCCTGGTCTCCAGCGAAGAAGATGCATGGGAAGCTGCCGAAGAAATCGGCACACCTATTGTGATCAAGCCATCGGACGGCAACCATGGTCGCGGCGTATCGATCGATCTTTCCACCCTCGAAGAAATCACTGCTGCGTATCGGCTGGCAGTCGTCGAAGGCAGCGACGTGATCGCCGAACGATTCGTGCGCGGCAACGAGCATCGCTTGCTGGTGGTAGGTGGGTGTTTCGTCGCCGCCGCGCGCGGCGAGGCAGCATCTGTCATCGGCGACGGCAAATCGACCATCGTCGAGCTGATCGACAGTCAGATCAATACCGATCCGCGCCGCGGCACTACCGAAAAATTTCCACTTAACCTGGTGCGGGTCGACGACGATCCTGCGGTCAAACTGGAGCTGGAGCGACAAGGGTTTTCGCCGGATGCGGTTGCGCCGCAAGGTAAGCACGTCCTGATCCAGCGTAATGGCAATGTCGCCTTCGATGTAACGGATCTGGTGCATCCCGAAGTCGCGGCGATTGCTTCATTGGCTGCGCGCATCCTCGATCTGGATATTGCCGGAGTCGATCTGGTGGCCGAAGACATTTCGCGTCCGCTGGCCGAGCAGGGCGGTGCAATTGTCGAAGTCAATGCCGGTCCTGGTTTATTGATGCACTTGAAACCGGCTGATGGCCCGGCACGTCCTGTCGGTCGCGCCATTGTCGATCACCTGTTTCCCGAAGCCGAAAGCGGCCGTATTCCTATCGTCGGCGTTACAGGTAGCACTGGCACATCGATAGTGGCGCGACTGGTGGCGCGATTGCTGCATCTGCAAGGCGGCTATGTCGGCTTGGCCTGTGCCGGTGGACTGTATTTGCAGGAGCGCCGGGTCGAGCGCAGCGACTGCGCTAACTGGCACTCTGCGCAACGCGTTTTGATCAACCGGTCGGTCACCGCGGCAGTGATCGAAAACGGTCCCCGCAACATCCTTTCCGAAGGACTGGCGTACGACCGCTGTCAAGTCGGTATCGTCACCAACATAGATCCGGCGGCGAGCTTGCGGGAACTCCATGTGGACAATGCGGATCAGTTGAAGAACGTGGTGCGTACGCAAGTCGACATCGTCTTGCCTGACGGCGTCGCGGTACTCAATGCAGCCGACGAACGCGTAGCGGATCTGGCAAACCTGTGCGACGGTAGTGTCATTTTTTATGCGCACACTGCCGACATTTCGACCATGGCCATGCACCGAGCCGCCGGCAAACGCATCGTCTTTATTCGTGATGGAAATATCGTCCTCGCTGAAGGCGATGTGGAAATTCTGATACCCGAACTGGCCAATGTCCCTGCCGTTGATGCACATGCACGCCGGCCTGTCACGGCAAGCATCCTGGCCGCGGCGGCGGCTGCGTGGGCACTTGACATCGCCCCCGACTTGATCGGCGCCGGCATCGAAACCTTCGACTATGACGCCAGCAGCCTGACGGCCATCTGACACGAGGCGCTTTAAACCGGACTGGTCTCGTCGATGACGTGCCAGTGCACACCGTACGGCTGTTTCAACGCATTGTCACTGGCGATCCACCGTACCACAAGGAACATTGAATGGAAATTTCGCGAATTCGCGCGTTGCGCGGTCCCAATCTGTGGAGCCGGCATACCTCACTGGAGGCGATTGTTTCGTGTAGCGAAGCAGAGCAGGCCATCGCTTCCATACCCGATTTCGACGCGCGGCTGCATGCACGTTTTCCTGAAATAGAATTTCTGGAGCCAGCTGCCGCCGACCATCGTTTTTGCATGGCGCATATGCTCGAATTCGCGACGTTGGGATTGCAGGCGCATGCTGGATGCCCTGTTACCTTCAGTCGCACCATCCAGACCGTTGAGTCCGGCATCTATCAGGTGGTCGTGGAATACAGCGAGGAAGCAGTAGGCCGTCTGGCATTTGAATTAGCGCAACAACTGTGCCGCGCCGCTGTCGACGATACCCAATTCGATCTGGCCGATGCCCTGTCACGCCTGCGCGAGCTCGATGAAGACATTCGGCTCGGACCCAGCACCGGGTCGATCGTGCAGGCGGCAGTCGCCCGTGGCATTCCGTTTCGTCGCCTGACCGAAGGCAGCATGGTACAACTTGGCTGGGGCAGCAAGCAACGCCGCATCCAGGCGGCCGAAACCGGACATACCAGTGCCATCGCCGAGTCGATCGCGCAAGACAAGGAGCTGACCAAGTTGCTGCTCGGCGCCGCCGGCGTGCCGGTGCCGCAGGGCCGCTCGGTATCGGACGCCGACGATGCCTGGGCGGTGGCGTGTGAAATCGGCGAAGCAGTCGTCGTCAAGCCGCGCGATGGCAACCAGGGCAAGGGTGTCGCCGTCAATATCAGAACGCGTGACGAAGTCATGGCGGCGTTTGCTGTCGCCAGTGAAATCTGTTCCGACGTGATTGTCGAGCGTTACCTGCACGGCCACGATTTCCGTTTTCTGGTAGTCGGAAACCAACTGGTCGCCGCAGCGCGCAGGGCGCCGCCGCAAGTCATCGGCGATGGCCGACGCAGCATTGCCGAACTGATCGAACACGTCAATCGTGATCCGCTACGCGGTGATGGTCACGCCACGTCTCTGACAAAAATCAGACTCGATCATATTGCGCTGGCGACGATCGTCAAGCAGGGCTATACGATCGATAGCGTGCCAAAGAAAGGCGTGCATGTCGTGTTGCGCAACAATGCCAATCTCAGCACTGGCGGCACGGCAACCGACGTAACCGATGACGTCCATCCTGACATGGCGGCGCGCGCGATCGAGGCGGCGCACATGGTCGGCCTCGACATATGCGGCGTCGATATCGTCTGTGACAGCGTACTCAGGCCGCTCGAAGAGCAGGGTGGCGGCATTGTCGAAGTCAATGCCGCACCAGGCTTGCGCATGCATTTACAGCCATCGTTCGGCAAAGGGCGGCCGGTTGGCGAGGCAATTATTTCGAGCATGTTCGCCGACCGTGACGATGGCCGTATCCCGGTAGTGGCAGTGGCAGGAACCAACGGCAAGACCACTACCGTACGCCTGATCAGTCATATACTCGCGACCGCCCGGTATCGGGTCGGCATGACCGGTACCGATGGCGTCTACGTCCAGGGACGACGCATCGATACCGGCGATTGCAGTGGCCCGCGCAGTGCGCGCAATGTATTGCTGCATCCCGATGTCGATGCGGCGGTCCTGGAAACCGCGCGCGGCGGCGTCCTGCGCGAAGGGCTCGGCTTCGATCGTTGCAATGTGGCGGTGGTTACCAACATCGGCATGGGCGACCATTTGGGACTGAGCTTCATCAGCACCGTGGAAGACCTGGCCGTGGTCAAGCGCGTAATCGTCCAGAATGTCGCCCCGCATGGCGTGGCAGTGCTTAATGCTGCCGATCCGATGGTGGCCAACATGGCCTCGGCCTGTCCCGGTTCGGTCACGTATTTTGCGATGGACAGCCATCATCCGGTGCTGGCGACGCACCGTGCGCAGGGACGGCGCGTCATCTTCCGCGATCGCAGTGCGATCGTTGCCTCCGAAGGCAAGACAGTGCAGCGCATCGAGCTGTCTGCGATCCCGATGACCCGCGACGGCACCGTCGGCTTTCAGGTCGAAAACGCAATGGCGGCCATCGGCGCTGCGTGGGCCTTGGGCCTGGAATGGCAACTGATCCTCGAGGGCTTGGGCAGCTTTCTCACCGACGCCAGCAGCGTGCCGGGGCGCTTCAATATCTTCGCGCATAAAGGCGCAACGGTGATTGCCGATTACGGTCACAATCCGGACGCCATTAGCGCCCTGGTGCGCGCCGTCGACAGCATGCAAGCACGGCGCCGCAGTGTCGTCATTAGCGGTGCCGGCGACCGCCGCGATGACGACCTGCGGCGTCAGACTGCGCTCCTGGGCAACGCATTCGACACGGTCATCCTGTACGAAGATCAGTGCCAGCGCGGGCGCGCGGATGGCGAGGTGCTGGCGTTATTGCGAGAAGGTCTGGCACACGCCAGCCGTACCACATCGATCCATGAATTTTACGGCGAGTTCGTCGCCATCGATAGCGCGTTGAACAGCCTGGAAGAAGGCGATCTGTGTCTGATACTGGTCGATCAGGTCGAAGAGGCACTGGCGCACATTGCGCAACGAATTGCCGAATAGGCTCGCCATGCCGAAGCCATAAAAAAAGCGCGCAAGCCTGAGCTTGCGCGCTTTTTCATTGGTGCTGCCGGCTTAGTCCCCGTGCAGGAACGTCTTCAGCTGCTCCGAGCGCGATGGATGACGCAGCTTGGTCATCGCCTTGGCTTCGATCTGGCGAATCCGCTCGCGCGTGACATCGAACTGCTTGCCGACCTCTTCGAGCGTATGGTCGCTGGTGGTTTCAAGGCCGTAGCGCATACGCAACACCTTCGCTTCGCGTGGCGTCAACGAATCCAGTACATCGTTGACCACGCGCCGCATCGATGCATACGCCGCCGCATCTGCAGGCGACAGGGTATGATTGTCCTCGATGAAATCGCCAAGTTGTGCATCGCCATCGTCACCCACGGGCGACTCCATCGAAATCGGCTCCTTGGCAATTTTCATGATTTCGCGGATCTTGTTTTCCGGCATTTCCATCTTGATTG
This sequence comes from Herminiimonas sp., assembly GCA_014377155.1. Next base: position 12,279 of record JACMQD010000136.1, on the reverse strand, counting down.
CCAGGGTGGCCGAATCGGGTTCCGAGCCGGTTTCCTGCATGATCTGGCGCGAGATCCGGTTGATCTTGTTGATGGTCTCGATCATGTGCACCGGTACCCGGATCGTGCGTGCCTGGTCAGCGATCGCACGTGTGATCGCCTGGCGAATCCACCATGTCGCGTAGGTCGAGAATTTATAGCCGCGACGGTATTCGAACTTATCCACCGCTTTGAGCAAACCGATATTGCCTTCCTGGATCAGATCGAGGAACTGCAGTCCGCGATTGATGTATTTCTTGGCAATCGAGATCACCAGACGCAGGTTAGCCTCGGTCATTTCGCGCTTGGCCTGGCGCGCGCGCATTTCACCGACGACCATCTGCTTGTTGATGATGCGCAGGTCGCTTAGCGGCAAGGCGACATGGTTTTGAATGTCGATCAGCTTTTCCTGCAATTCCTTCACGGCCGGAATATTGCGGCGCAGGGTGGCGCTATGCGCGTGACCGGCGGCGACTTCGTTATCGGCCCAGTCAAGATTGGTTTCATTGCCAGGAAAGCGGGCGACGAAGTGCGCGCGTGACATACCGCACTTGTTGACCGCAATCGACAGGATCTGTTTCTCGATCTGACGCACATCGGCCACCTGCTTACGCAATGTGTCGCATAATTTGCCCACCGATTTGGCAGTGAAACGAATCGTCAATAATTCGTGCGAAATGGCCTGTTGTGCTTCGCGATAACTGGCCGAGTTGTAGCCGTCCTGCTTGCTGGCCTTTTGCATCCGGGTCAATGCCGTCGAAATAGTCGCGAATTTTTCCAGGGAGCTTTTCTTCAGCTGCAGTAACTGCTCGTTCGACACGGTGACAGCGGCGGCTGCGGCGGTGCTGCCGTCCTCGTCCTCGTCGTCGTCTTCATCGTCATCGGAGGTCGTTGCTGCAACGGCTGCGGCCATGTTTTCTGGCTCGTTCATGTCGACCATGCCGTCGACCAGTTCATCGATCGAGATTTCATCGCTGGCGATCTTGTCGGCCACGCCGATGATTTCGGCGATAGTGGTCGGACACGCCGAAATCGCGTGGATCATGTCTTTGAGTCCGGCTTCGATGCGTTTAGCGATTTCAATTTCGCCCTCGCGGGTGAGCAGCTCGACCGAACCCATTTCACGCATGTACATGCGAACCGGATCAGTAGTGCGGCCGAAGTCCGAATCGATCGTCAATAAGGCCGTCGCCGCGGCCGATTCGGCATCGTCGTCGGTGGTCGGTGTGGCGACGTTATCGGACAAAAGGAGCGCCTCGGCATCCGGCGCGCGCTCATAGACGGCAATGCCCATGTCGCCGAAAGTCGCGATCAAACCTGCAATCGCTTCTGGCTCGGTAATATTTTCCGGCAGATTATCGTTAATTTCGGCATTGGTTAAAAACCCGCGCTGCTTGCCCAAATTGATCAATGTCGTAATCTTCTGGCGCGCGCGCTCAAGTTCTTCGGCGCTGGCGCCGCTGTCGGCGGCCATACCTTTGGCCAGCAGATCCTTCTCCTTGGTCTTGCGATCCTTGGCCTTGGATGCGGCTTTCAGTTCGGTCCGCTCTACAGCATTGAGTACGGCGACTTCGTCCTGCTCGGCTTGAAACTCCGACGGTTTGCGCCCGCGGCGGCCGGGTACTTTAGTCGAAGGGAGCAGATAGCCGGACGTGTCGATAGCTGCCAGTGTGGCAGCATCCGATGTTTGCGTAATAGCCTGGCCGCCGATCGGCATGACGATCGAGCTGTTTGCCGCGGCATCCTCGGCTGGGGTGGACTGCGCTGGCTTGACGACTGCTTTGGCAGCGACTTTCTTGACCGTGGCTGCCGGCTTCACACTCGTGACGACCGGTGCTACATCTGGCACGGCGGGTTCACGGCTCGCCAGTGAAGCCTCGCCCGACACGCTGGCGACCAGACGCGAGCGCGATTTCTTAACGACCGTCACCGTGCTCGGCGCCTGAACGACATCGGCATCGGAGGACACAGCCACTAGTTGCTTGGCGCCCTTTGGCATTGCCGATCGTTCGGTTTTCGTGGTGAGGGTCAAAGTTTTAGAGAGTTTTGTCATTGCGTTAAACCAGGCGGGAACTGCCCTGATTGCTTTCATGTTCTATAAATAACTTCACCGCACCCTTTGAGATCGGACAGATGAAGCGTAATGTTAGAGTGCCGTCCAGAAGCGCCTGCCATGTGAAGCGAGCCGAGCCTCGTCGAGCGTGATTACCGCATGTAATTCGCAAAGACCGTCGTGCAACTGCAATACCTGCCGACAGTGCCTTGTAGCGGAAACGAATTAGGCCACTGACAAGTTGACTGCCAGAAGACCTTTCAAGTTCGTTTGCAACCACCGCGCTAGTTTTTTAACCGCATCATATTTTCTCCCATCTGATATTGGCGGCAACTTTCTATCAAATCATAAAAGCACTATGAAACGAAGCCGGTGAATGATCTGAAAATAGCCAGCTGGAAAATTTTTGAGTTCAATGTAAGTAATTGGGGATCAATTGCTGGTTTTAAATTGTTTTGTTCCCTGGACGTGTAGTACCCGTCTCAAGACGTGTGACATGGACAGATTGCCAAATAATTTTCTCTCATGAAAAAAGCCCGCTGATCAAAGCGGGCTGTATTACTTTCTAGCCGAACCGAAGATTGTATCTCAGTATGCTGTTGAGCGATAGAAAAACTTCCAGGGACGATCTTGCGGAATGCTCACGGTGGAGATGCAGCTGTACGGAACATTTAGTGCCGGCCCAAGTTAATTTCCTTGGCGTAATTTATGTTCTATTCTGTTTAAACAGCCGACTGTCCAGGTGTCACATTATGTGATAAATTTGATAACATATCTTTGCAATACATTTCCATCTGTAGATGATTGACGCAGCGCAGCCGTTTGCACGCGTCCAACTGCTCCTTGCCTGAAACCCTGTTTTTAAGAAATTGCTACTTGAACCCGAGGTGACGTTTGAAGAAATTGCTCGAAGCGATCTTGATTTTTTGGCTTCTTGTAACAGGTAGTGCCGGTCATGCACAGTCGCCGTGTGACAACTTTCTCAAGCTGCTGAAGAAGCAGCCGCACCATCTGGAATTTGTGAAGTGCGAAAAAATCAATGAAGCACAGACTGAAAAATTGATTGCTACCTATCGTGTCTTGGGTGCCCATGCTCCTGAGATAGAAAAATTTTTCATGCGTACCGCCAATATGCCTGAACTACGTTTTGTCTGTTGCGCATGGGAGCCGTGGCCGTCGCACTTGAAACTCAGCCGGCGTGGATATTTCCGTAATCGATTTAGTTATGACTATGAAGTTACGATGTTTACGGAAGAAACACTGATCGAAACGCGGAGCAAATGGCGCGAAATTTTTTATTTTTTCGTTACTGTCGCTTTGCCGCTCGAAGCACCGCCTTTCTAAGCATGAAGTGCTGTCGCGTTGAGCGTCATGAACCCATAAATTTTGCCTGCGCGCCACGCTCTTGTTCGTTACAACATCGGCATAAACATGCTTGGATTTTCCAACAACGTTGGAGTTGATTTCGTCAAACCAACCTTTCTACTTGCTGCAAAATTTGGTGCAATTTTGCTCGCGAGCGGTTGCGCAGTGCAGGGGTCTGTCGTCGATCTCTACGGTCAGCCGGCGGCGCCGATCGCAGCCAGCCGTGCCATTGTCATTACGCCTGCCACAAGGCATGTCAACGTCGAAGGCGGTGAGATCGTCAATTTTATTGTCGATGGAAAGCAATTTGGATGGAATTTCAACACTGCAAGCACGATTTCTTCATTTGAGCTTAACAAAGTGATACCGGCAAGGATGTTGAGCCGGAGCGTCCGCGCCTACCTATCTCCCGATCTCAAACACATGGGTGGCGGTGACCGGCAATAAAGCAACGCAATGAACGCCGCAGCTTGGGTACTGCCAAAAGGCAAGTTCGCAGCACACCGGTTAATACAACAGGCAGGGTTTTCAACCCACAGGCGCAATAACCGTACCGTCGCCTAAAGTATCAATGAGTTTTTCACGTTTTGCTTCGCCAAGCGAAGATTTTTTCGGCTATACCAACCATATACAACGCCAAGCGCATATTAGTCGGTGACTGACGCGTTCTCTACGTTAAAATTGTTTCTTGAAGTAAATATTTTCTTAAACATGAGGAGCCGTGCAAATACGGAGCGCATGAAGGCGAGTCATTTTCCAGTCGATGCCTATATCGTCACGCTGATCCTGGGTGCGGTGATGGCTGTTGCCGTTGCGCTGACGGCATTGCATCGCCGACGATCGCCTGGCGCGATGCCTTTGGTGATGCTTTCCTTCGCCTCTGCCTGGTGGATTTCATGCGAACTGCTTTCGCGGCTTTTCGATGCAGGCATCGATCGCCTGATCTGGCACAAGCTGTTGTTTGCAGGTGTGGTCGTAACCGTGCCGGCATTCCTGGCGTTCGCATTGCAATATACGAATCGTGGCCACTGGCTTTCACGGCGTGTCTTAATGCTGCTCGCCATCGAGCCGATCCTCTTCAACATCGCAGTATGGACGGACTCCCATCATGGGCTGGTGTTTGGCGGCTGGCAGGGACGGGGCACCGGAACATTCAACGGCGGTTCGCTTTTTTGGGTGCATTCCGTTTATTGCTATGCTTTATCAGCGTTGACCCAAATCCTTTTGATTCAGGGATTGTTTCGTGCGCCGCTGCTCCACAGAGCACAGGCCGGAATGATCATTGCCGCCGCCGTCGCGCCGTTTTTGGGCAATGCACTGACGATCTTCCATTTGTCGCCGTTTCCCGGACGCGATTTGACGCCATTGGGGCTGGTCATAAGTTCCGCGATGATTGCGACAGCCCTTTTTCGGCGTGGCTTGCTCGATTTGGTGCCAATTGCCCGAGATGCAGTAGTAGAGCTGATGAACGATGCGGTACTGGTAGTCGATCGCAAGAACCGCGTTGTCGACCTTAACCCGGCAGCAATAAGTTTACTCAGGCTCGAAAAAACGCAAGCGCTGGGCAAGCCGATCGCCGTCGCCATGGCTGTCTGGAGCGGTTTTTCTGCTAAGTATCTGGAGGAAGATGGTTTCCACGACGAAGTGCCTATTTCGGAAGGCCGCTATGTCGATTTGCGCATCACCGCGTTACGCGACAAGCGAGGACTGCTGCGTGGACGTTTGATCGTCTTGCGTGATATTACCCCGCTGAAACGTACTTCGGCAGCTTTGCAAGATGCGAATACGCGATTGCGCCAGCAACTTTCGGAAATCGAAGTGATGCAAGTTCTGCTGAAGGAGCAGGCCATTCGTGATGCTTTGACGGGCCTGTACAACCGGCGCTTCCTGGAAGAAACGCTACTACGCGAACTCAGCCACGCGGCCCGGGTTCAGGGTACGCTGAGTCTTGTCATCATCGACATCGACTATTTCAAGCACATCAACGACCGCCACGGGCATCTGGCCGGTGATCAGGTACTGCATGCGATGGGAAACCTGCTGCAGCTACGCTCGCGTGGCGGTGATGCCGCGTGTCGATTTGGCGGTGAAGAATTCGTTGTCGTTCTGCCCGGCGCCTCACTAGAAACCGCCTGGCAACGAGCTGAAGAATGGCGGCAGGAATTCATGGCCTTGCGAGTCGCTTTTGGTGACATACACATCAGCGCGACATTTTCTGCCGGTGTCGCAACCTATCCGACGCATGGCCACAATCTTTCGTTGCTGATGAATGCAGCCGATGTGGCGCTCTATGCGGCAAAGAGTGCTGGCCGAAATCAAGTCATCGTGGCGCAGGACGCCGGGGCAGTGCAGGTGATTTATTAACGTGTTCTTCCAGCCTGTTTCATTTTTGGGAAGATCGTTTGCATGAATCGAGCCCGCCTTTGCATGTCGCATGTGTTGCTGATTTTTTAGTCGCAATGGTTTGCTACTGTTTCTTGTCGATCCTGTCGGTCGACTCGATGATTTCCTGATCGCCAGCGCAGTTAAGAGCTTTGCGCCGTCAACGCAATATTAGGTCCGGCTAGAGCATATGCACGATGTTAATGCGTTGTGGTAAGGATAAGTGCTTCACTTTTTTCCTGAGTAAATCAACTGCCTGTTTCGACGCTAAATACGCACCCATTTGTTAACTTAACAACTTCAGCGATATCGTCCATAGATCCGCTTAAAAGTATATCTGTAGAAAACATTGCTTTAAGGAATTGGCTTTTCTCAGGCTGGTTACTGGAGCCGACAACCTAAAGCAAATAGTATCGGAGTCCATTCTCTGCCTGGCATACCAGATAGATGGGAAAAAAATCGACAGATCATTGGACGGGGAATGCAACTGACCTAAATTGTTTCCGTTGCGTTGTTTTTTAATAAAAAATCACTATCATTTCCTTTTTTCTATTGCCGGTAACTTATCAGATTTCCACAATCGAGGCATAATTTAGTGTCGGTCTTGGTTTTGATTCGTGAGGAATTTTCTCAAAACGGCAAATTAGGTATTTTTTGAATCTTTTACATATTCGGTATGTAATTTTAGGAGTGGTTTATGAATGCATTAAAATTTTCATTAGTTAATCGTCAGGTGAGCCTTCTAGTGCTTGCTGGATCTGCGGTCGTGTTCAGCACTTCTGTTTCCGCACAAATGACGCCAGGCTTTTACGTGGGCGGCAACGTGGGTGGAACCCGCGGGGATTTCAACAACGACTCGATCAACAGAAATTTGGCAAACCAGCGTTTGACTGTTACCTCTACATCGACCGATAACAGCGACACCGGCTATAAAGTATTTGGTGGCTATCAATTCACACCGAATTTCGCAATTGAAGGCGGTTATTTCGATTTGGGAAATTTCGACTACCGCTCGGTCACCACACCATTAGGCGCCTTTAACGGCACCAGTCGTGTAAAAGGTCTTAACCTGGATTTAGTCGGTACTCTTCCCATCACTGATCGATTCAGCGCGTTTGGCCGAGTTGGCGCTGCGTACGCGCGAACCAAGTCTGAGTTCACGAGTACTGGTGCTGTGCCTTTCAACGCGACTAATCGGAATCGCAATGATACCGATCTGAAGGTTGGTCTTGGACTCCAGTACGCCTTTACCGATGCTCTTTCCGTACGCGCTGAAATTGAGCGCTACCGCATCAATGACGCGTTGCGAGACCGCGGCAATGTAAATATGGCTTCGATTGGACTAGTCTATCGATTCGGCGAGCGGGCTCAGGCTCCCGTCAGACAAAGCTATACCCCCGTTGCTGCACCGGCACCTGTCTATGTAGCGCCTGCACCTGCGCCAGCGCCTGCTCCGGTCTATGTTGCACCGCCTGCGCCTATGCCAGCCCCTACCCCTGCGTATGAGGCGCCTGTGCGCCCGGCTAAGCAAGGTCGCAACTAATTTGATTTGTATTTGAGATTAGGTGGCGTCACGGTTCAACCATGGCGTCACTTTTTTCGAGGTCAAAAGTCAAGTAAAGCAATCTAGTCAACTTCATCTTGGCGGGATAGATTAAAGCTGTTCAAGTGATCGTTAGATTATTAAATTTTTTAAACTTCCAGACGTCTCGCATATTTCCAGTCATGATATATTTCATCTCCTTTACATGGAATTCCCTATGCGAAATTGTTTAATGGGCAATCTGTATCGGTTATGGCGTGCGTTGCCACGATTAAAGGCGAACTTTTCTGCCGATGCCAGGGTAACCAAAGTCATTCTGCTTGGTGCGCTTATTAGTTGCACGTTTCTACCTCAATCCGCTGTCGCATCCGACATTTCTCCCGCGCTAATTCAAGAATCGGGCATCAGTATTGCTGAAAACGCATCTGCGCCGTCAAGGATCGCCAACTTCGGCAATGAAATATCGTCGCCCGCATCGAAAAAATTGGCACATTGGGTAATGGACTCAGGCGACAATCGTAATTTACCTTTTGTCATCATCGATAAGGTTAATGCACGGGTATTTGTTTTCGACGCCCTTGGAGAGATAAAAGGCGCGACTTCCGCATTGTTGGGTCTTGCCATCGGGGACGACTCAGTTCCCGGTATCGGACAGCGCAAGTTATCCGAGATCCGGCCTAATGAGCGAACCACTCCTGCCGGTCGTTTCGTGGCGTCATTGGATCGTGATATCCACGGCAAGGAAATCCTTTGGGTAGACTATGACACGGCTGTGTCACTGCATCCGGTAGTAAAAGGAACACCTAGCGAACGCCGTGCTGCACGATTGGCTTCGGCGTCCGTGTCGGATAAGCGTATATCGTATGGTTGCATCAACGTGTCCGTAAGTTTTTACGAAAAGGTTGTCAGCCAGATATTTACCGGAACCAATGGCATTGTCTATATATTGCCTGAAACGCGCTCTGCGGCTGAAGTATTCGGTTCATACGATGTTGAGGACCCGGCCCGAAAGCAAGTTTCAACCCGTCCAGTGCAGTCTAGCAATACAGCGACAAGATAATAGTAACTAGAAACGGCATGACTCAGAGAAGGGCGAAAGTCCTTCAAAAAACGGAAGTGACAAGATGCCGAAAAACGATCTCGAAGTTTGTCGATCCCGAATGACAACTCTCGTCGCTGTTGAATACAAAAAAGGTCTTGCGTCATTGCCTCTAAATGCGGGTACGACGTTTTGAACTGATACAAGCCAAACGGGATGTGACACCAGCCGAACAGTAGCTCTTTCAAGATGCCGGATAATGTTACTTTTTATCACAGGCGGATAATCTCGGGACTCCGATAAGATGCTAGGCCACCCATACATGAAAGGACCGACCAGTCTCTGCTTGACTCGCCACTGCAGTGCGAAAGGTTGCGATTTGGATTCGAGCACTACGACCTCCAACGCTAGCTAAGAAGCGCACGCCGCCGCTGTCACACTTGCAAGCCAGCTCCCATAATAATGATGCATTTGCATCTGCTACCCGAACGATGCAGGTCGGTAATCAACAATTGTGCTAGAGCAATCTGATCGCGCATACTCGCATTACCCATTCCCGAAGAAATAAATAGTGTTTACGGCGCATTTATTGGCCAGCAGCGACAAGCCAACACCGGTTCGCGATACGTAAGATAAGGTTGCCATAATTAAATTTGATTCAGAATGTCGTCGAAGGCTCTGCTACCGAAAACAGACATGGACGGGCAAGCATTTCTCTGAAACCTTCTCCGCTACCACCTCCGTCGTCGAGTCCATTACCTCAATTAGCGCGTCCAGCGAGAGCAGTTTCTCTTTGCCGTCAAAGCGATACTTGAAACGTCACCATTTACCCCGGGCACAGGTTCGCCACCATGTACAGGCCGCGTTCGTTGTACAATTTGAACGGCTTGTCCCTGGGCTTGAAGCTGCGTATGCCAGTATCGGTGAGTGGCATTTGGGGTATCCTCCGAGCAGTAACCGGGGCTACCCCTGCAAGCTATCCCGGTTGGTGTCTGGCTGTCGTGGAATCATGTTAGGCAAACCTGGCGCGGCTTCATAAAGAAAAACCCGCACGAGGCGGGTTTTTTGAATGTTGGTGATCTTGCTTAAATCAAATCATGGTGGAGGCGGCGGGAATCGAACCCGCGTCCAGAAGTACTCTACAGACAGTTCTACATACTTAGTGCTGCCATTTGATTTAATCCAGCCAGCGCGGACGCACACGCTCTGGCAAGACGAGTCACCTATTATTTAGTCAAGAACCAAGTGGCCCGGTCCAAGACGATTCCCTGTAAATGACTCTACTGCTGTTGCCAGCCCACCCCAGGGAAGAGATGGTGTAGAGCTAGACAGCAATTAAGCTGCTAGTGCGTACGAGTTATCGTTTGCAGTTACATTTTTTCTGGTTGTATTTACGAGGTGACCAGCCCTCGGTATGCCCTGCGCTGCTTTGCAACCCCTGTCGAAACCAGGTCGCCCCCAAAACAGAACTTCTATTGTATCGCATAGATGGGCATGCAGGTTCTGCTTTCAAGTCCTTGATGACATTATATATCCGACTCGTACGATTACAGGCAAATCACCCAACCGGGCGACGGCCGCTTTTCAAATCGCCTAAGCCGGCCGAGTGGCCCAATGCACTTACCAAAAGCCCACTTTTGCTTGCCTGAGCCGCAAGTCAAACGCACGTCAGCTGGCGGGCCGTTTCATCTGGCACGATGTCGGTTGCGCGGCGACATAGGTGCCGATTTTTTGATCTGTTTTCCAGCCATAGCCGGTGTTTTCCTGATCGTATCGGACGTCCTTGCCATTGGTCTTCGTCCAGGTCGAAATATAGATAGGCTGTTGGGCCTGGTGATCGGCCTTGCGCATTTCGACGTCGCCATTCAAGCTTTTGATGGTCATGCCTTCCATGGCGAATGCAACCTTTACCGGGTCGGTCGAGCCGGTGGACTTGATCGCTTTGGACAACATCGTGAGCGCGCTGTGGCTCGACATGAGCCAGTAGTCTTCGTTGTATTTTTTCTTGAAGGCTTCGACGATTTCTTTTCCGGCAAACGTCTCGTTATTGACATTCCACTGGCTGACGTTTTTGACGCGATCCGCTCCGGCGGCGCCCATCGCAGTCGGGACGCCGGTGGTGTAGGCGGTATAGGTGTAAAAGTTCACCTTCAGATCCGCTTCCTTGGCTGCACGGATCAGCAGCGCGAGGTCGTTGCCCCAGTTACCGGTGATAACCGAATCCGCACCAGACGCCTTGATCTTGGCAACGTAGGGCGAAAAATCCTTGACCGTTGCAATTGGGTGCAGGTCGTCACCGACGATTTGCACATCTGGGCGCTTGCGCTTGATGTATTCCTTGGCCGCCCGGCTGACCTGGTGGCCCAAAGCATAATTTTGTCCGATGATGAACACTTTCTTGATATTCGCGTCTTTCGCCATGTAGGTGGTCAGGGCTTCCATGCGCATGTCGGAGTTCGGCTCGAAGCGGAAGTGCCAGAAGCTGCAGCGGCTGTTGGTCAGGTCCGGGTCGAGTGCGGCGAAATCGAGGTAGACGATTTCCTTGCCGGGATTGCGGGCGTTGTGCTTGTCGACGCCATCGATCAACGCAAATGCCACGCCGGAACCGCCTCCTTGCGTGATGTAACGATAACCCTGGTCGATGACCGCCTTGAGCTGGGTCAATGAATCTTGCGGGCTGCCTTTGCCATCAAAGCCGATAACTTCCAGCGTGTTGCCGGGGCCGGCCCATTTTTCCTGATTCGCTACTTCCGCGACCATCTGGAAATTTTTCAATGCGGTCTGACCTGGCGGCGCAAATGCGCCGGACAATGCATCAATGAAAGCAATTTTCACATTCTCGGCGTGCGTCGTCGGTGCAGCTAACAAGACTGTCAGCATTAATGCTGAAGTGGCTGGGATGATTCTATGTTTCATGTCGTCTCCTTGGTCACGCGTGGTGGGATGGGAATTGTGCCTTGGGTACAGATAGCGCTGGCAGCTTTCCCATTTTTAAGTGAAGTGCGGTAGTGCGAGGTAAGCGGTAGCTGGAATCCGACCTCGGTAGCCGCTTTACGCCCAGCTTCTTGGCGTCGAGGTGTTGCTGCGCAGCGGTTTCGGGGCTTGCCACATCCTGGGGAATGTGATCGGGATACAAGTTGATCCATTGTCGATGCGGGTCAGCACATGTCCTGGTGTCGGTTGTGGCAGGCATCACGATGGTTTTCATTTTCATTGTTGGCCCTCTATTGCCGCGCCTTGCGGTAGCCTTTCAGTCGGCCGAGCCACCGTACTCTATTGTTTTATAGCTTACGGCGGTGACCCCGTCAGATCCAATGATTTAATTCGATATCGCGATATGCACCAGATGCATAGAGGCGCAGCCAACACGACATTACGAAACCTATCGCTCGATGGCGACAAGAATGTGTTACCAAAACAGGAAATGGCTAGTCTTCGGTTCTTGGGCCTTGCGAATCGGCCATGGCGTCGAGGATCTGTTGCCTGAACCACTGGCCGCCGACATCGCTGTCTGCGTTGATGTTCCGGTAAAGAAAAAGCTCGATCGGCGGCACGGCAAAAGGTGCCGGCAGCAATTGATTGTGAAGCGACGCGTTAGAGTTGGCCGCAAAGCGGGAAGGCATCGTAGCCAGAATTTCAGTGCGACTCGCGATCCTGCATGCGGCGGCGTAATGCTGGCAGCGTAATCGAATACGCCGGCTCAGGCCAAGGCGCCGCAATGCCATGTCTTCGATTCCCGGACCGAGACGGCGCGAAGAAATCTGGATGTGCTCCAATTCAAGATAGGTATCGAGGTCGATCTTGCCCTGAATTCTGGCGTGGCCGCGACGTGCGATCACAACCATTGGATCGGCCAGAATCGCACTGTGCGCAATGTCG
>JACMQD010000135.1 GCA_014377155.1 Herminiimonas sp. | reverse complement strand
TGTCCATGGTCAGTCGTTCGATCGCGGTAGCGCCGGCGCGGCATGGTGGATTCGTTCGCGCAAGATGCGCTCGAAATGCGTCGGGTCGTGCGGCGTCAGCATCTCCGCTTCGCGCGGCAGGTAGAAATCGACCAGTCGCGATAGCCAGAAGCGCAGGGCGCCGGCGCGCAGCATCGGCTGCCAGGCAAGTTGCTCGTCGTCGGTAAACGGCCGCACCGCGTGATAAGCGTCGAGCACGGCGCGCACGCGTTGTTCGTCGAGCTTGCCGCTATCGAGATCGATGCACCAGTCGTTGACGGTAACGGCAACATCGAACAGCCAGGTGTCGCAGCCGGCAAAATAGAAATCGAAAAACCCGGTTAGTGTTTCGCCGTCGAACATCACGTTATTGCGAAACAGATCGGCATGGATCGGCCCGCTTCCCAGTCGGTGGTACGCCGGCGTGGACGCAAACGCATCCTGGAAATGCATCTCGGCGCGTAACAGGTCCTGGTTGTCGGGTGAAAGAAATGGCATCACCATCGACGTAGCCAGGTTCCACCATTCAAGTGAACGCGGGTTAGGCTGGCGAATCGAAAAATCGGACGCCGCCAGATGCATCTTGGCCAGCATCGCGCCGACCGCCGCGCAATGCACCGGCAGCGGCGACATATGGCAACTGCCCTCGAGCTTGGTCACGATCGATGCCGGCTTGCCATGCAGCGCGTTGATGATTTCACCGTTCTTGCTGGCAATCGGCGCCGGCACCAGCACGCCACGCTCGGCCAGGTGGCGCATCAGGTGCAGATAGAACGGCAATTGGTCGAAGGTCAGCTTTTCGAACACCGTCAGCACGTATTCGCCGCTGTCGGTCGTAATGAAAAAATTGCTGTTTTCGATGCCGGAGGCAATGCCTTTGATCGTCAGCGCCTTGCCGAGCGAGAACTGCGTGATCCAGGAACTGAGGTCATCCAGGCTGACCGGGGTAAATACTGCCATGAGATTTGAAATTGAAGGTATCAGGAAAAGAGGGGCAGAAAAACCAACGACACACGCGCGCTGCGCGCATGTTTTACTTGCATTGTCGGCATCTTATCTGCCTGCTGGCACGAGCGGAGGCGGTGGGGCAGGCTCAAGCGTTTGCGCGCCGTCTTTCTCCCTGGCTTGCTTGCGTTGCCCCATGTCAAATTCGAAAACCTGAAACTGGGCCGGACGTGTAACGTTACTTTCAGCGTCGCCCGGCATCGCACTGCCTGCCTGCTCATTCGGTTTGACGTAATACGTCGAGCCACCGCTCTGGACTTTGATCTGCTTGACCTTGCCGGCACTACGCTGCTCGGTTGGCTTGGTGCCGGCGTCGGGTTTGCGAATCGTGATGCCCGGTGCTTCGCCTTCTTCCAGGCGCTCCAGACGGGGCGGTGCATTGCCTGACGCACGCGCAGGCTGCTGTGCAAGGGCGCTCAGCGACATGACGCTCAGGGCCGCAATCGGCAGGTACTTCAGTAGATGCATGATGACGATCGAATCGGTGAGAGTCGGATTCCGAAACATTATTGAAGGGAACCACGCCCTCATTGTAGCAAACCATACCCATTTAGCCGCGATTTAGTGTCACCTTCAATAAAGCGCCGCAACGCTCACGGAAATCATCGCTTGGCCTTTCATTGCGTCCTGACAAGCGCCCGGCCGAGGCTATAAACTCTGCGATAATCGACAACTTCTGCCATGACTGGCGCGCTTTCCTGGTGAGGGCGCGTTCGATGTTGGTCATTCGCCGCTGGCGCGGCATGTGTTTTTCCCGTGATTTCCTATGAACAAAACCCTGCTGCTCGTCGATGGTTCCAGTTACCTGTATCGCGCGTTTCATGCGATGCCGGATTTGCGCAATCCCGCCGGGGAACCGACCGGCGCCATCTACGGCGTGATCAACATGCTGCGGCGGCTGCGCAGCGACTACGATGCAGCCTATATCGCTTGTGTATTCGACGCCAAGGGCAAGACGTTCCGCGACGACCTGTACGCCGATTACAAGGCAACACGGGCGTCGATGCCCGACGATCTGTCGCGGCAGATCGAACCGATCCACGATGTCGTGCGCGCGCTGGGTTGGCCGATCCTGATGGTCGATGGCATCGAAGCCGACGACGTGCTTGGCACGCTGGCAGTGCAAGCGGTCAGCCATGGCATGAAAGCGGTGATCTCCACCGGCGACAAGGATCTGGCGCAGCTGGTCAATGAGAACGTCACACTGATCAATACCATGTCGAATGAAACGCTCGATATCGCCGGCGTCGTCAACAAGTTCGGCGTGCCGCCCGAACGCATTGTCGATTACCTGACGCTGATCGGCGACACCGTCGACAACGTGCCGGGCGTCGCCAAGGTCGGTCCCAAGACCGCCGTCAAATGGCTGGCGCAATACGGCTCGCTCGACGGCGTCGTCGCCAGCGCGGCCGATATCGGCGGCGCGGTGGGCGAAAACCTGCGGCAAGCGCTCGAGTGGCTGCCACAAGCCAAGACGCTGATTACGGTCAGGACCGATTGTGACCTGGTCGAACACATGGTGTCGATCCCGGAATCGCTGGTAGCCAAACCCGAGGACCGCGACGCCCTGATCGCCTTGTTTACCCGCTACGGATTCAAGACCTGGCTGCGCGAAGCATCGGCTTCGGCGGCGGCTGGCGCTGCAAGAAAGCCAAACGCCAACTTGTCGCCGCAGGGCGGTCTTTTCGACGCGTCGGCCGAGAGCGACGATGCCAACGCCGACACTGCGTCGGTGAGCGCGACTGCACCGCCACGGCAGTATGAAACAGTGCTGACCGAAGCGCAGCTCGATCGCTGGATTGCCACCATCGATACCGCAGCGCTAACCTCGGTCGATACCGAAACGACGTCGCTCGACCCGATGCAGGCGCAACTGGTCGGCGTGTCGCTCTGTTGCGAGCCGGGCGTGGCGGCGTATATCCCGGTAGCACACACTTATCAGGACGCACCGCTGCAGTTGTCGCGCGAGTTTGTTCTCGCAAAGCTGAAATCCTGGCTGGAAGACGAAACCAAGCCCAAGGTCGGCCAGCATCTGAAATACGACAGTCATATCTTCGCCAACCACGGTGTGCAACTGCGCGGCGTCGCGCATGACACGCTGCTGCAATCGTACGTGTTCGAATCGCACAAAAGTCATGACATGGACAGTCTTGCCTTGCGTCATTTGGGCATCAAGACCATCACCTTCCAGGAAGTGTGTGGCAAGGGCGCCTCGCAAATTTGCTTCGATCAGGTCGCGCTCGATGTGGCGACCAATTATGCCGCCGAAGACGCCGACATCACACTGCAATTGCACCGCCTGATGTGGCCCGAAGTCGAGCGCGATGCGGGCCTGACCTACATCTACCGCAACATCGAACTGCCGACGGCGGTGGTGCTGCAAAAGATCGAGCGCAACGGCGTGCTGATCGACGCTGGTCTGTTGGGTATTCAGTCCGGCGAGCTGGGCCGGCGCATGCTGGAGATCGAGAAGAGTGCGTATGAATTGGCCGGCCAGCCTTTCAACCTGAATTCGCCCAAGCAGATCGGTGAAATATTTTTCGAAAAACTGCAGCTGCCGGTGGTAAAGAAGACACCGTCGGGCACGCCATCGACCGACGAGGAAGTACTGCAAAAACTGGCCGAAAATTATCCGCTGCCGAAAGTGCTGCTCGAATATCGCAGCCTGTCCAAGCTGAAGTCGACCTACACCGACAAGCTGCCCAGGATGATGGACGTCACCACGGGCCGGGTGCACACCAATTATGCGCAAGCCGTTGCCGTGACCGGGCGCCTGTCCTCGAACGAGCCGAACTTGCAAAACATCCCGATCCGTACCGCCGAAGGCCGGCGGATTCGGGAAGCCTTCATCGCGCCGCCGGGCAGTTCGATCGTGTCAGCCGATTATTCGCAGATCGAGCTGCGCATCATGGCGCACTTGTCGGGCGACGAAGCCATGTTGCGGGCGTTTGCGCAAGGCGAAGACATTCATCGTGCTACCGCTGCCGAAATTTTCGGCACCACCGCGGCCGAGGTCAGCAGCGAGCAGCGGCGTTACGCCAAGGTCATCAATTTCGGCCTGATCTACGGCATGAGCGCGTTCGGCCTGGCCAGCAATCTGGGCATCGAACGGGCGGCGGCGCAAAGCTACATCGAGAAATACTTTCTGCGTTTTTCCGGGGTCAAGCGCTTCATGGATGAGACACGCGCGCTGGCAAAGTCGCGCGGCTTCGTCGAAACCGTATTCGGTCGCCGGCTTTGGCTGGCCGAGATCAACTCGCCCAATGGCCCGCGCCGCGCCGGTGCGGAGCGGGCCGCGATCAATGCGCCAATGCAGGGTACTGCTGCCGATTTGATCAAACTGTCGATGGTGGCAGTGCAGGACTGGCTCGAAAACGAAAACCTGAGATCGCTGATGGTTATGCAGGTCCATGACGAACTGGTGCTGGAAGTGCCGGATGCCGAACTGGCTCTCGTGCGTGAAAAACTGCCGCAAATCATGGCGGGTGTGGCCACGCTCAAGGTGCCATTGACCGCCGAAGTCGGCGTTGGCAAGAACTGGGATCAGGCACACTGATTGGACGCGCGGCGAACAAGCTGATTTGTGGTTATCATGGCACTTGCATTTTTACATGACAACGCTGCATACGGGAGAAATCGCATGGGAAACATGAAAGAAGATATCGATAGTCTTGCGGGAAAAACGATTTTGTCGGATGGCGTCGATCGTCGGGTTTTCTTGAAAACGGCGATTGGCACCGGATTTGCCGCAGCCGTACTGCCGGTCGCAGCGCAAACCATGGTCAAAACCGACAATGCCGGATTGACTGCGGGCGAGGTGATCCTGACGATCAAGGGTAAGAAAGTGCCGGTCTACCGTGCTCAGCCTGAAGGCAAGACCAATCTGCCGGTGATCCTGGTTATTTCCGAAATCTTCGGCGTACATGAACACATCGCCGACGTGGCGCGACGCTTCGCGAAGCTCGGCTACCTGGCACTGGCACCCGATTTGTTCGTGCGTCAGGGCGACGCCACCGCTTATGGCACCATGGCTGAAGTCATGAAAGAAGTGATCTCCAAGGTTCCAGACGAACAGGTCATGGGCGACCTCGATGCATGCGTTGCCTGGGCCGGACAAAACAATGGCAATGCCGCCAAAGTCGGTATCACGGGTTTTTGCTGGGGTGGCCGCATCACGTGGCTGTACGCAGCCCACAATCCGAACATCAAGGCCGGCGTGGCCTGGTACGGGCGCCTGGTCGGTGACAAATCAGCGCTGCTGCCCCAGCACCCGGTCGATATCGCGGCGACGCTCAAGGCGCCGGTATTGGGCCTGTACGGCGGCAAGGATGGCGGCATTCCGGTCGATACCGTGGAGCAGATGAAACGTGCACTGGCCAACGGCAGCAGCAAATCGGACTTCGTCGTGTATCCGAATTCCGGGCATGCTTTTCATGCGGATTATCGGCCAAGCTATGTCGAGGCAGACGCCAAGGATGGCTGGAAGCGTTGCCTGGACTGGTTCAAGGCCAATGGCGTGGCATAAACCCGCACCCTGGGATTGCATTCCATTGCCTGCAGAGTAATTACAAGCGCGATCTCACTGATCGCGCTTTTTTTACGCCAACCGTTTGCCGAAAACAGGCGCATGTGTTCTAATTTGCAACCCTGTTGCATATGCCTGAGGCTTAAAATTAATCCGACCCTGGTTTCCATCCTGCTCGCGACCACCATCGCCGGCGTAATCAGCATTTCGGCTGCCGCCGTGTTCTCGTTTTCGCTGTTGTCGAAGATGGTCGAGCGCATGGTCAGCCTGTCGGTCGGTATCCTGTTGTCGACGTCGTTGCTGCATGCGCTGCCGGAAGCGTTCGAATCAAAGGCCAATTCACACACACTGTTTGCGGTGCTGCTGGGTGGCTTGTTGTCGTTTTTTTTGCTGGAAAAATTTGCCATCTTGCGTCACTCGCATCACCACGAAGGCGACGGCCATGCACACGAGCACGGCCACGATGCCCATGAAGCGGGCAAAGCCGGCTGGATGATCCTGGTAGGAGACGGGCTGCATAACTTTACCGATGGCATTCTGATCGCGGCAGCTTTCCTGGCCGACCCGCAGCTCGGCCTGGTGACCGGCCTGGCGATCATCGCCCATGAAATCCCACAGGAAATCGGCGATTTCATCGTGCTGCTCAATGCCGGCTTCAGCCGCACCCGCGCCTACGTGTACAACCTGATTTGCAGCCTGATGGCGGTGCTGGGCGGCGTGGTCGGTTATGTCACGCTGGAGCGCGGCATGGAGTGGATTCCGTATGTCCTGGTCTTCGCATCGTCGGGTTTTATCTACATTGCGGTAAGCGACCTGATGCCGCAAATGCAGCGGCGGGCGTCGATGAAGGAAACCGTGCCACAAGTGTTGCTCATTGCGCTGGGTGTGGCGATCGTAGTGTTCCTGACGGGCAGCCTGCACGAACACTGACTGCGCGCAGCGCAACTGCGCCGCGCGGAGTTGCACGACCTATTTCATCGACCGGCACTGACGCAGTTCGCACTTGGCCAGGAACACCGCGCCGGTATCGCATGCCATCCGATACACTTCCACCGGACCTTCATCGGTCAGCAATGCCGCACCCCGGCCGCCGTTGCAGCCGCGCTCACGTGCCATGCGCTCGACCGTGATCGACGATACGCCAGGCCGAAAGTCCGGGCGCTGGATGGCATCGAGGTCGAAGCGTTCGTCCGCCATGCTGAGGCTGACGGGCTCGCGCTGGTGCATTGCCAATGTCGTCATCGAGGTTTGCGCTGTCGGCACCGATACCGTTTCAACGCTGGCCGGCGGGCTCGAGGTAACCGAAACGTGTTTTGCGCCGTCTTGCACCGGTAGTTGGCTGCAGGCTGTCAATGCCAAGGAGGCGACAATGGAAAGTGCCAGACTGCGGCGAAGTAATGAGGCGATGATAGTGCTCCCTGACGGTTGATGGCGGTGGCTTGATAACGATGGGCCGATCGCGACGGCTTGATGACGTGTAGTCCCGCTCGAATGTACCATTGAAACCTGATCGATTGCGAGCCGCATTAGTCGCCTGTCGCCACCGGCCGAGCCGGATCGGTGCACCATTCGCTCCATGACCCGGGATACAGCGCCGCACCGGGCAGACCGGCAATTTCCAGTGCGAGCAGGTTGTGGCAGGCGCTCACGCCCGAGCCGCACTGCATGATTGCCTCGGCGGGTACGTCGATCACGCCGCGCCACTCGGCCTGCAGTTGCGCCGCTGGTTTGAAGCGACCGTCAGCTTGCAGATTGTCCTTGAAAAAACGATTCGAGGCACCCGGGATATGGCCGCCAACCGGATCGATCGTCTCGTTTTCACCACGGAATCGGTCCGGCGCGCGGGCGTCCACGACCTGATTCGTACCGTTGGCCAGGTTGGCGACTAGATCGGCCACCGTCACCGAATTGACGGCCGACGCACGGCCACGCAGGTTGCCTGTGGGTTTGTTAACGCCAGCGGTCGACAGTGCGCCGCCAGCCGCCATCCACGCCGGCAATCCGCCGTCGAGTACGGCGACTGCATCGTGACCGATCCAGCGCAGCATCCACCACAGCCGCGCTGCGTACATGCCGCCGTGAGCGTCATAGGCGATGGCCTGAGAATCATCGTTGACACCCCAGCTTCGCAGCGTTGCAAGAAACGATTCGCGCGACGGCAACGGGTGGCGTCCACCCCCGGCCTGCTTGTCCGCCAGCGCCGTATCGACACTGGCGAACTGCGCGCCCGGCAAATGCCCGCCGTCGAAGGCGCTGCGGCCAGCCTGCGGATCCATCAGGTCGTGGCGGCAGTCCAGCACGATCCAGTTTGCCTGTGCCACATGTGGCAGCAGGTCGCTTGCAGAAATCAGCGTCGTGTAGTGCATTGAAACTCCTAAATTTCGGTGGTGATGGCGTCGGTCGGGGTATCGTTGCGCGCCGCCTGCCGGATCGCGGCAGCCTTCGCGTTGCGGTTATTGTAGAACGTCGCTGCGATCCCGCTGACCAGGATCACGCCTACGCCGAGCCATCCCAGCCAGCCGAGTACATCGCCCCAGATGACGATGCCCCAGATACTGGAAAAAACGATGCCGGTGTACTGCAAATTGGCAGTGACCAGTGTCTTGCCGAGGCGGTAGGCGCGCGTCATGGCCATCTGCGCCGCTGTGGCACTGAGGCCGATAGCCAGCAACAATAAGGCGCCCTTGAGCGTGTGCGGATGCCACACCACCGTCGTTGCCGGTGCCAGCAGGGGTGTGACCAGGGAGCCCAGCAGGCCGGCTACCAGCCCGGTCACCGAAAAATAGAACACCACCCGATATTCCGGTTCGCCGAGCTGGCCGAGGTGACGCACCTGCAGGTAAGCAAGCGCCGCCAGCATACCGGACACCAGTGCAATGACGCCGCCAGCCCACTGATTGGCGTGCATCGACGGTTGCAGCAGCATCGTCACGCCGATGAAGCTCATGCCGATCGCTGCAACCAGCCCCCATTCGACGCCGGATTTTCCCTGCCACCAGCCGATCCCGAACAGGATGGCGGCGATCCAGATCGGCGACATATAGTTGAGCGTCATCGCCATTGCCAGCGGCAAGGCGTCGATGGCATAAAACCACAGCCACAGCGCGATCACGCCGATGGTGCCGCGCCACAGGTGATGCCACGGCAGCGTGGTGCGCAGCGAGCCGCCCTGGAGTTTGATCAGGAGGAACATAAAGCTGACGCCGACCACGCCACGATACATCACGATTTCAGATGTGGAATACAACGAAGAGGCGAGCTTGACGCAGACGCCCATGATGGCGAAAACGAAGCTGGCGAAGAGCATCCAGAGTGATTGCATTGAATGGGACCGAGAGAAAAAACGTGGTGTCGCGCAACGACGTGATGGGTTCGGCGGCTGTAACAATATTTCAGGCAGGGGTCGACGCCGGTCGCGCCATCGACCCCGCACGAGGACCGGTTATTCGAGATTCGAGATGCGCTGCGACGCCATCTGCCGCCGGTACCATTCATGGAAATGCTGCATTCCGTCCTCCATCGGCGACTGATACGGCCCCACTTCACTAACGCCGCGCTGCATCAGTATCCGTCGTCCGGCATCCATGCGCTGCGCGATCTCGTCATCCTCGACGCAGGTTTCCATATACGCAGCGCGCTCTGCCTCGATGAATTCGCGCTCGAACAGCACGATCTCTTCGGGATAATAGAACTCGACTACGTTGCGCGTCTTTTGCGGACCGTCCGGCCACAGCGTCGACACGACCAGCACGTCGGGATACCATTCGACCATGATGTTCGGATACAGCGTCAGCCAGATCGCGCCATACGGCGGCGCCACGCCGTTGCGGAATTTCATTACCTGCTCTTGCCATTTCTGGTACTTGGGCGTGCCGAACTTGGACAGCGCATGTTTGACACCGACTGTTTGCACGCTATAGTTATCGCCGAACTCCCAGCGCAGGTCATCGCAGGTGACGAAGCTGCCCAGACCCGGATGAAACGGTTCGACGTGATAGTCCTCGAGATAAACTTCGATGAAGCTTTTCCAGTTGTAGTCGCACTCGTGCACTTCGACATGATCCAGCATGTAGCCACTGAAATCGAGGTCGCGCGCAACGCCGAGTTTGCTCATGACGGCCGCGACGTCGAAGCCGTTTTGCTCGAACAGCAGGCCGTTCCAGTTTTGCAGCGGCGTTTTCGACAGGTTCAGGCACGGTGTCTCACCAAAATGCGGCGCACCGATCAAGTCACCCTTGAGGTCGTAGGTCCAGCGGTGTAAGGGGCACACGATGTTGTCGGTGTTGCCACGGCCGTCGAGCATCTTGGCCTGCCGGTGACGGCAGACGTTGGACAGCAGTTCGATGCCGTGCATGCCATCTCTATTGCGCACCAACATGCGACCTTCGGCTTCCCACGCCAGCGTGGCATAGTCGCCGACATTGGGCACCATCAGCTCATGACCCGCATACCGCGGACCGCGATTGAAGAGTTGCTGGAATTCCTGCTGTAGCAGTGCGTCGCGAAAGTACACGTCGACTGGTAGTTGCGCATGTGACCGCGCGAGTTTGGCGAGATTAGCCAGATCGGACATCCCCACCCTCCAAATTAATTTGCACCAACCTAAGAGAGAAAGAATCCGCAAAAACCCATGTTCGAATAAGATGCAGAGGAAATTTTGGACAGAACCAACGATTATACCGTACCGGGATTGAATCGATAACAATGCGATACCGGATGTAAATGTCCGGCCCTGTAGCGCGTCGGTAATGGGAATTTGCCCGCGATGAGATCGTTGACCGAGACCTCAGCCACTGTACTTGTAATACCTTGTTGCCAATTTGTTCCAGCCTCGAGCTCGAAACGCCACCCTAGCCGGTGGATTGTTTTAAAATGGCGAGTTAATCATCAATCCATTTCACCATGTCGAAAAAAATCACACCCGGCGCCATGCCAGCGTCATTTGAAGAAGCAATGGCCGAACTGGATCGGCTGGTAGCGCAAATGGAGGCTGGCGAGTTGCCGCTGGAAGCGTCGGTTGCCGCCTATAAGCGCGGTGCCGAGCTGGTCAAGTTCTGCGCGGTGCAGCTCGACAAGGTCGACAGCCAGGTCAAGGTGCTCGAAGGCGACATGCTCAAGCCGTTTGCCGCAGAGGTGGCAAACGAGGCCGACGAATGAACGATGTGCAGGATTTCGCGGACTGGATGGCTCTTGTCCAGGCTGACGTCGAGCGCGCGCTCGAGGTCAGCTTGCAGACCTCCGCCGGCAGCGAGAGTGCCGACAGTGCGTTGTACGACGCCATGCGCTACGCCGTGCTGGGCGGCGGCAAGCGCATACGGCCCCTGCTGGTGTTCGCCGCCGGCGAACTGTTCGACGCGTCGGCCGATGTGCTGGCAAACGCGGCTGCTGCCGTCGAAATGATCCATGCCTATTCGCTGGTGCATGACGACATGCCCTGCATGGACGATGATGCGCTACGGCGCGGCAAGCCTACCGTGCACGTCCGCTACGGCGAGGCTACCGCCTTGCTGGCCGGCGATGCATTGCAGGCGCAGGCCTTTATTGCGCTGACCGACGATGCGCATGTCGATGCCGCGCGCAAACTGGCGATGGTCGGCGTGCTGGCGCGCGCAGCCGGCGCGGCGGGCATGTGTGGCGGGCAGGCGATTGACCTTGCCAGTGTCGGACTGACATTGCGGCTGGACCAACTGGAGCGGATGCACCATTTGAAGACCGGCGCCTTGCTGCGTGCCTCGGTGCTGCTCGGTGCGCTGGCCGGCAAGACGCTGTCGGCAGCCGAAACCACCGCGCTGGAAAATTATTCGCATGCGATCGGTCTGGCGTTCCAGGTGGTCGACGACGTGCTCGACGCCACCGCCGATTCGGCCACGCTCGGCAAGACGGCCGGCAAGGACGAGGCTGCCAACAAGCCCACTTATGTATCGATCCTGGGGCTAGAGCAATCGCGCGCCTTGGCGCAACAATTACGTCACGGCGCCCATGAGGCAATTGCCCGGTTCGGGGAGAAAGCACGACGCCTGCGACAACTCGCAGACCTGATCGTGCAGCGGAAAGCATAGTATGAATCTACTTAATAAAATCGACGGCCCGGCCGATGTCCGCAAGCTCGCGCGCGCTCAACTCAGGCCGCTGGCCGACGAGCTGCGCGCATTCCTGCTCGACTCGGTCTCCAAAACCGGCGGCCACTTGTCGTCGAATCTGGGCACGGTCGAATTGACCATCGCATTGCATTATGTCTTCAGCACCCCTGACGATCGCATCGTTTGGGACGTCGGTCACCAGACCTATCCGCACAAGATCCTGACGGGACGTCGCGATCAGATGCACACGCTGCGGCAGTTCGACGGTATTTCCGGATTTCCGCGCCGGGTCGAGAGCCAGTTCGATACCTTCGGCACTGCGCATTCGTCGACCTCGATCTCGGCTGCGCTCGGCATGGCCATCGGCGCCAAGACCAAGGGCGAGACGCGTCACGCGGTTGCCGTCATCGGCGACGGCGCCATGACCGCCGGCATGGCATTCGAGGCACTCAATAACGCCGGTGTACATGACGACATCAATTTGCTCGTGATTCTGAACGATAACGACATGTCGATCTCACCGCCGGTCGGCGCCCTCAACCGTTACCTGGCGCGCCTGATGTCGGGCAAGTTCTACGCGGCGGCCAAGAACGTCGGCAAGACGGTGTTGCCCGGCCCCGTGCTGGAGTTGGCCAAGCGTTTTGAAGAGCATGCCAAGGGCATGGTGGTGCCGGCCACGATGTTCGAGGAGTTCGGCTTTAATTACATCGGTCCGATCGATGGTCATGATCTCGAATCGCTGGTACCGACACTGCAAAACCTGAAGAATCTGAAAGGCCCGCAATTCCTGCACGTGGTCACCAAAAAAGGCCAGGGCTACAAGCTGGCCGAGGCTGATCCGGTGCTCTATCACGGCCCGGGCAAATTCAATCCCGAAGAAGGCATCAAGCCGGCAGCCGCCGGCAAGACCACCTACACGCAGATTTTCAGCGACTGGCTGTGCGACATGGCCGCGCACGACAAACGTCTGGTCGGCATTACGCCGGTCATGCGCGAAGGCTCGGGCATGGTCGATTTCGAACGCCGCTTTCCGGAGCGCTATCACGATGTCGGCATCGCCGAACAACATGCGGTCACGTTCGCTGCTGGTCTCGCCTGCGAAGGTCTCAAGCCGGTGCTGGCGATTTATTCGACCTTCCTGCAACGCGGTTATGACCAGTTGATCCATGACGTGGCGCTACAGAATCTGGATGTCACGTTCGCACTCGACCGTGCCGGACTGGTGGGCGCGGACGGCGCCACGCATGCCGGCAACTACGACATGGCGTTCCTGCGCTGTATTCCGAATATGGTGATCATGGCGGCGTCGGATGAAAACGAATGCCGTCAGATGCTGACCACCGGATTTCTGTACGACGGCCCGGCGGCGATTCGCTATCCGCGCGGCGCCGGAACCGGCAAAGCGATCGACAAGGCATTGACGGCGATCCCGATCGGCAGTGGCGAAATCCGGCGCGAAGGCAAAGGCGTTGCCATCCTCGCATTCGGCACGATGGTGGCACCGAGCATGACTGCCGGCGATACGCTGGATGCGACGGTCGCCAACATGCGCTTCGTCAAGCCGCTCGACATTGAACTGGTCAAGAAGCTGGCGCTATCGCACGATGCCATCGTGACCGTGGAGGAGGGCGCGCTGATGGGCGGCGCCGGCTCGGCGGTTGCCGAAGCGCTCGCCGCTGCCGGTATCGTCAAACCAATGCTACATCTGGGTTTGCCCGATCGCTTCGTCGATCATGGCGACGTCAGCCAGTTGCTGGCGCTGTGCGGGCTCGATGCAAAAGGCATTACGGCCTCGATACGGCAACGCTTTGGCAATGACGAGCCGCGTCTGGTAGCGAGCGACTGAGGCTGGTGAGTCAATCACGAAACGGCGCCTGTGCAACGGCGCCGTTTTCTATTGACAGGTCAAAGATCGCGGTTGCGATCCTTTTCCCACAGCACGTCACTGCCGCCGTCAAACCGGTTCAAGACCCGTGACAGCACGAACAGCAGATCGGAGAGCCGGTTCATGTACTGACGCGGCATGTCGTTGATGGTTTCTGCCTGGCCGAGGGTGACAATCGCGCGTTCCGCGCGGCGGCATACGGTGCGGCAGACATGCGCAATCGCTGCGCCGCGCGAGCCGCCCGGCAAGATGAAATCCTTCAGCGCGGGCAGGTCGGCATTGTATTTTTCGAGCAGCGCATCGAGCCGCGTCACCTGGACCTCGGTAATCATCGTGTAGCCCGGGATGCACAGTTCGCCGCCCATGTCGAACAGGTCATGCTGGATCGACATCAGCTCGGCACGCAGTGCTTCGGGCAACGATTCGCACAGCAGCACGCCGACGTGTGAATTAAGCTCATCCACGTCGCCCATCGCATGTACCCGCAAGCTGTCCTTGCTCACGCGGCTGCCATCGCCTAGTCCAGTGGTGCCATTGTCGCCGGTGCGAGTGGCGATCTTTGAAAGTCGGTTGCCCATGATTCCCTGAAAATTAAAAATTAATCCGACGAGCATACGGTAAAACCGCTGGTCGCGCCGGAATTGAGCGCCGCCACGGCCAATGGCGAAGAGTAGAATCGACCTGACGAAGGAGATCGACATGAACCATCCGGCGCTGCTGCCTGACCAGAAGAATCCACTGCCCGAATCACTGCTGGCGGCGCTGCATGCCGTTTTCGGCGACCGGCTGTCGACCACCCGTGCCATGCGCGAGCATCACGGTCGTGACGAATCGCCGTATGACCCGATGCTGCCGGATGCAGTGGTGTTTGCGCAGTCCACCGAGGATGTCGCCGACGCCGTGAAATTGTGCGGCGCGGCAAAGGTGCCGGTAATCGCCTACGGTGCGGGCACGTCGCTCGAAGGTCACGTACTCGCGCTGCATGGCGGCGTGACGATTGACATGTCACACATGAATAGCGTCATCGCCGTGCATGCCGAAGACCTGACCGCCACCGTGCAGGCCGGCGTCACGCGCAAGCAGCTCAACGTGGAAATCAGGGATACCGGCCTGTTCTTCCCGATCGACCCGGGCGCCGACGCCTCGCTCGGCGGCATGGCGGCGACCCGCGCCTCCGGAACCAATGCCGTGCGTTATGGCACCATGCGCGAAAACACCTTGGCGCTGACCGTGGTGAAAGCGGATGGCAGCATCATCCGCACCGGCACGCGCGCCAGGAAATCCTCGGCCGGCTACGACCTGACCCGGGTTTTCGTCGGCAGCGAAGGCACCCTCGGCATCATCACCGAGGTCACGGTCAAGCTCTATCCGCAGCCCGAAGCGATCTCGGCTGCCGTCTGTTCGTTTCACAGCGCTGCCGATGCGGTCAATGCCGTCATCCAGACCATTCAGATGGGCGTGCCGATTGCGCGCGTCGAATTCCTCGATGAAAACGGTGTGCGCGCCATCAATGCCCATGACAAGCTCAGCCTGCCGGAAAAGCCGTTGTTGCTGTTCGAATTTCATGGCAGCGACGCCGGCGTGAAAGAGCAGGCCCAGCAGGTACAGGCGATCGTCGCCGAATACAATGCCATCGGGTTCGAATGGGCGACCCGGCCGGAAGACCGCTCGCGCCTTTGGACGGCGCGGCACAATGCGTATTTCGCGTTGCTGCAAATGCGCCCTGGATCGCGGGCGATCTCGACCGACTGCTGCGTACCGATTTCGCGGCTGGCCGAATGCATCCTCGACACCAAGGCCGACTGCGAAAGCCACGGCATCATTTATTCCATCATCGGTCATGTCGGCGACGGTAATTTCCATGTACTGATGCTGGTCGATCCGCTCGACAGTGCGGATATCGCGAAAGCCGAAGCAATCAACGCCCGCATGGTGTCACGCGCGATTGCCCTGGACGGCACCTGTACCGGCGAGCACGGCGTCGGCCTGCACAAGATGGATTTCCTGGTGCAAGAGCACGGCGACGGCGCGATCGACACCATGCGTGCGATCAAGCATGCGCTCGATCCGAATAACATCATGAATCCCGGCAAGATCATTCGCTGGTAGTAAACCTTACTTTCTGAACTCACGACATGGCGACCCGACTTCCACCTGTTCATGCACTTTCCGCTTTCGAAGCGGCGGCCCGTCACAACTCGTTCGCACTGGCGGCCGAAGAACTCTGCATCACGCCATCGGCACTTTCGCATCGCATCCGCTTGCTGGAAGATTTTGTCGGGGAGCGGTTGTTCCTGCGCGATGGCCGTGCGATCGGCCTGTCCGAATTCGGCCGTCGTTATCTGGAAGTGGTGCGCTCGGCGCTGCGCACGCTGACCGATTTTCCGATGCCGCATCGCAGCGCGGCGGTCCAGCCACGGGTCAAGGTCACGTTGCCGCCTACCTTCGCGCGCTACATGTTTATCCCGCACCTGGCGGCATTCACCAGCCTGCATCCGCACATTGCCATTGAAATGTTCTTGTCGGTGCCGCTATACGACCTGAGCCTGTCGGAAAGCGATGTCGAAATTCGTTTCGGTGCCGGCAAGTACCCCAATATCGTGACCGAAAAACTGTTTGCGGAGCCCGCCTTTGCAGTAGCGAGTCCGGCTTACCTGGCGCGTATCGAGCCCCTGCACACCCCGGCCGACCTGCGCCACGCGACTTTGTTGCGTTCGGCGCTGGAGCCATGGCAACCCTGGTTCGAAGCCGCCCGCCTCGACTGGCCCGAGCCCTCCACGGGCAACCGCGTCGATGACCTCGGCTTACTGCTAGAGTTGATCAAGCATGGACACGGGGTCGGACTGACGCGCCAGCATTTTGCGCAAGAGATGATCGCCAACGGCGACATCGTGCGCCTGTTCGATGTCCAGCTTGCCACGCCGCCGCATGCCTACTATGTCGTTTATGAAAAGCAGGTGAAGGAGCGGCCGGAAGTCGCGGTGTTCATCGACTGGCTGTTGCAGGCGTTTCG
>JACMQD010000134.1 GCA_014377155.1 Herminiimonas sp. | reverse complement strand
GTGCTGGTATTCCCAGCGCTTCCACGCCGCTAATACGGCATTCGGATACTCTGGCCGGCCCCGGCTGCCATTGTAGCGTCCGAGTCCCAGATAGAGATTGCCGCCCTCCATGTCCACATACATGCGCAGGATCGAACAGCCATAGCGCAAATTGGTCTGCATGTGAAACAGCTTGCTGCGCTGGCCGTCGCCGATGACGCGGGCCCAAAACGGCATCACCTGCATGTAGCCATGCGCGCCGACTGGCGATAGCGCGTATTTGCGAAATGCCGATTCGACCTGGATCAGACCCAGTACCAGCGCCGGATCGAGGCCGGCGCGCCTGGCTTCGTACCAGGCGGTTTGCAAAAATTCGAGCCTCACCTGGACATCGCGCACTTTGGGCTGCAGACGCTCCGACATTTCGCCCAGCCAATGAAGATATTTGATCCTTTCGTTTATGTCGGAAAATTCGGGCTTCGGCGGTCGCGCATCACTGATGGCGCGCGATAGCGCAATGCGCACCGAATCGGCCATCGCTTCTTCTTTCTGATTACCGGCAAGCACCGGAGCGGCCATTGCCAGCATTATCGCGCCGACTACCAAGCAGCACCGCAAAGTTTTTGCCAGCACTGGCATGGGGTCCCGCTCGGCCGACATGCGTTGTACGCGCCTACTTCCTGCCATGTTCCCGACTCATGCAGCAAGGCGTGACTGGACGAACGTCACCATTTCCGCTACCGCCACCGCAGTGGCCTCGGTATCGCGCCGTCCCTGATATTCGAGCTTGCCTTCCTTCAGGCCGCGGTCGCCGATGACGATGCGATGTGGCACACCAATCAGTTCCCAGTCAGAAAACATGGCGCCCGGGCGTTCGCCGCGATCATCCAGGATGACATCGACCCCGGCGGCCATCAGTGCCTCGTAGACGCGCTCGGTTTCGGCCTTGACGCTATCGCTGCGGTCGTAGCCCATCGGGCACAGCACCACTTCGAAGGGCGCGATCGCGGTCGGCCAAATGATGCCGCGGGCATCGAAATTCTGCTCGATTGCGGCACCCAGAATACGCGTGACGCCGATCCCGTAGCAGCCCATTTGCAGCAGCTGCGGCTTGCCGTTTTCGTCGAGGAAAGTGGCTTTCATGTCTTCCGAATAGCGCGTACCGAGCTGGAACACATGACCGATCTCAATGCCGCGCTGGATCGCCAGCACGCCCTTGCCGTCCGGCGACGGATCGCCCTCGACCACGTTGCGCAGGTCGAACACGGCCGGCTCGGGCAGGTCGCGGCCCCAGTTGGCCCCGGTGTAATGGAAATCGATAGCGTTGGCGCCGCAGATGAAGTCACGCATCGCCGCCACGCTGCGGTCGGCTACCACGTTGACTGGCTTGACGGTGCCGATCGGGCCCAGATAGCCCGGCGGCGTGCCGAAGTAGTCGACGATTTCGTCTTCGGTGGCGAAACGGTAGTCAGCCAGACCGGGTACCTTGCCGGCCTTGACTTCGTTGAGGTCATGGTCGCCGCGCAGCAGAAGCAGCCAGACCTGCTTGTCGATGGCGCCCTTGATTTCCTTCTCGACTGTCAGCACGATCGATTTGACCGTATGCGACAGTGGCACGGCCAGCAGCTCGGCCACGGCTTCGCATTTGGCTTTGCCTGGCGTTGGGGTTTTTACCAACGCCTGCGTCGCCGGGCCACGCGGGCCGGGCGCGCCGGCTTCGGCCGCTTCCATGTTCGCGGCGTAGTCGGAGGTCGGGCAAAACACCAGCGCATCTTCGCCGGTGTCGGCAATGACGTGGAATTCATGCGAGCCGGAGCCGCCGATGGCGCCGTTGTCAGCTGCCACCGCACGAAAGCCCAGACCGAAGCGGGTGAAAATTCGCACATAAGCGTCGTACATGACCTGATACGATTTTTTGAGACCTTCGGCGTCGCGATCGAACGAATACGCATCTTTCATCGTGAATTCGCGGCCACGCATCAGGCCGAATCGCGGCCGGCGTTCGTCGCGAAATTTGGTCTGGACATGATAGAAATTGATCGGCAACTGACGGTAGGACTTGATTTCCGAACGCGCGACGTCGGTCACGACTTCTTCGGAGGTCGGTTGGATGATGTAATCGCGGCCATGGCGATCTTTCACGCGCATCAATTCGGCGCCGTATTTTTGCCAGCGTCCGGTTTCCTGCCATAGCTCAGCCGGTTGCACTACGGGCATCAGCAGTTCGACCGCGCCAGCCCGGTTCATTTCTTCGCGCACGATGGCCTCGACTTTGCGGATCACCCGCAGCCCGATCGGCATGTAGGTGTAAATACCAGAACCGAGGCGTTTGATCATCCCGGCGCGCATCATCAGCTGATGGCTGACGATCTCGGCGTCGGAAGGTGCTTCTTTAAGGGTGGAAATAAAAAATCGTGAGGCGCGCATGCAATGGAATCTTTTAAAAAGAGAAGGTTATAATCAACTCAATTTTAAAGGATTAGCTGGCTGATGCACCCATTCTTCGCACAATTGATTTATGCAGCCTGGCCGCGCTCGGTTTCCGATGACGGTCAGGCCATCGACGCATGCGTGCAGTTTTCATGATGAGGGTAATCTAGCGGCAGAAAGTATTGAGGTACGACATGCTGGACCGCGAAGGCTTTCGCCCGAACGTCGGCATCATTCTTCTCAACACCCAGAACGAGGTGTGGTGGGGAAAACGCGTGCGCGAACATTCG
This sequence comes from Herminiimonas sp., assembly GCA_014377155.1. Next base: position 2,928 of record JACMQD010000134.1, on the reverse strand, counting down.
TGGCAATTTCCACAAGGTGGCATCAAGTTCGGCGAGACTCCCGAACAAGCCATGTTTCGTGAACTGGAAGAAGAAGTCGGGTTGAAAGCGGAGCACGTCAAGGTCATCGGCCGCACCCGTGACTGGTTGCGCTATGAAGTGCCCGATCGTTTCATCAAGCGCGAAATCCGCGGTCATTATCGCGGCCAGAAGCAGATCTGGTTCCTGCTGCGCATGGTGGGGCGGGACTGCGACGTCAACCTGCGTGTCACCGATCATCCTGAATTCGATGCCTGGCGCTGGCATGATTACTGGGTGCCGCTGGACGTGGTGATCGAATTCAAACGTGATGTGTACTTGAAAGCATTGCAGGAATTGTCACGCTTCCTGACGCGGCCGCTGCATGTCAACCCGCAACGCACTACCGGCCGCTACCTGAGACAATCCCACGGACCGCGAACGATCGATGAATCGCTCGTGGCCACGCCCGAGGCAGGCCCTACCGATGAATGAGTACCGACCATGTTTCTAGATTATCCGTTATATAACGCGATCGAACTGCGCAAGATTTCCGGCAGCGCGCTGCGACACGTGTCCGCACTGGTGCTGCTGGCGGTGGCCGCGAGCGCTGGCGCCCAGACCCGCTTCGATGAAGAATTCGACGAAAAGAGCAAGCCCTGGCAGGAAATTGCGCTGCAGTTGCCGCCCCTGCCACGGGCTGAAAACCTGGCACCGTTTTTTGTCAGCGCTACCGCCAGCCAGGTTTTTGCAATCGACCTGGCCTCGGTCTCGGTCGGCGCCGATGCGGTCGTGCGCTACACCATGGTGACGACCAGCGCCGAAGGCGCCAAAAACATCAGCTACGAAGGTATTCGCTGCCAGTCGCGTGAAAAGAAGCTGTATGCGTTCGGGCATGATGACGGCACATGGTCGCGGTCACGCCGGGATCAGTGGGAAAAAATGCTGCAGAACGCGGCAAATCGACAACATGCCGCCCTCTCGCAGGATTTCATCTGCCAAGGCGGGATGGTCGTGGGCAAGGCTGCGGACATCGTCGGACGGCTGCGCAACAAGCGCCCATTCGCAACCGAGAGCGATTGATCTCGGGCGGCCTGGGCCGCATTTTATTGCAATACCATGTTATCCCGGTGGATCAGCTCTGGCTCTTCGACAAAACCGAGGATCGACAGGATCTCGGACGACGGCCTACGCAGAATCCGTCGCGCTTCTGAACTGGTGTAGTTGGTGATGCCGCGGGCAACCGGCTTGCCGGCCTCGTCGGTACAGGTAATGACATCGCCACGACCGAACTCGCCGCTGACCTCGATGACCCCGATCGGTAGCAGCGACTTGCCTTCGCGCGTCAGCTTTTGTACCGCGCCGGCGTCCAGCACGACTTTGCCGACGGTTTGCAAATGGTCTGCCATCCATTGCTTACGGGCAGTCAGGTGCGCGGTCTGTGCCGTCAACTGGGTACCGATTGCCTCGCCGCCAGCCAGCCGGGTCAGCACCTGTTCTTCACGACCCCAGGCAATAACGGTATGGGCGCCGGATGTGGCAGCGCGCTTGGCCGCGAGGATCTTGGTTAGCATGCCGCCACGGCCGATGCCGGTGCCGGCGCCGCCGGCCATCGCTTCGAGCGCCAGATCGCCTGCTTTGGCCTCATGCACGAATTGCGCGGCCGGATCGCGCCGCGGGTCGGCAGTAAACAAACCGCGCTGGTCGGTCAGGATGATCAGCACATCGGCTTCCACCAGATTAGCCACCAGCGCACCGAGAGTATCGTTGTCGCCGAACTTGATTTCGTCGGTTACGACGGTATCGTTCTCGTTGATCACCGGGACCACACCGAAACGCAGCAGCGTAAATAAGGTCGAGCGCGCGTTGAGATAGCGTTCGCGATCCGCCAGGTCGGCATGCGTCAACAGCACCTGGGCAGTGGCCAGGCCATGCGCGCGGAAGCTGGTTTCGTAGATTTGCGCCAGGCCCATCTGGCCGACCGCGGCGCAGGCCTGCAATTCATGGACACCGGTAGGGCGGCGTTCGAAACCGAGACGCTGCATCCCTTCGGCAATAGCGCCCGAGCTGACCAGAATGACTTCCTTGCCGAGCTTGCGCAGGTCGGCGATCTGCGCCGCCCAGTTGGCGATCGCAGCCGTATCGAGCCCCTTGCCGTCGTTGGTGACGAGCGAGGAGCCGACCTTGATGATGACGCGTTTGGCTTTTTGAATGACGGTGTGCATGTTCTTTTAACGTGAAAGACGCCGCAGCCGCACCCGGATTACGCCTGGCCGGCGGCATTCAGGACGTCGCATCGCTGCAACCCGGGTTACGTCAGTCGATGACCTTGAAACGCGGATCGTCCGGATCGATCGAGATGATGCCACGGGCTTCCTCGACCATCTGGGTTTCCTCGGAACGGTATTCCTTGGCGCGCTGCTCGGCCAGATAATTGTAGATTTCGATGACCAGGTCTTCGCACCCTTCGCGCGTCAGGGCCGAGATTTCAAATACCGGAGCTTTCCAGCCGAACCGCTTGACGAAATCCTTGACGCGTTTCTTGCGCTCTTCTTCCGGCACCATGTCGAGCTTGTTGAGCACCAGCCAGCGCGGCTTGTCGAACAGCGACTCGTCGTATTTTTTCAATTCCTTGACGATGGCTTTGGCTTCCTTGACCGGATCGACTGTATCGAACGGCGCCAGGTCGACGATATGCAGCAGCAGTCGGGTGCGTTGCAGATGCCGCAGGAACTGGTGACCCAGGCCCGCGCCTACGGAAGCCCCTTCGATCAAGCCCGGAATATCGGCGATGTCGAAGCTTTTTTCGTGGCTTACGCGCACCACGCCGAGGTTCGGATGGAGTGTCGTAAACGGATAGTCGGCAATTTTCGGCCGGGCGTTCGATACCGCCGAAATGAATGTCGACTTGCCGGCATTGGGCATGCCCAG
>JACMQD010000133.1 GCA_014377155.1 Herminiimonas sp. | reverse complement strand
GTGATCAGCACGCCGCCCAGGTCCACCCGCTGCATCGATTCCAGTCCGCGGATGAAACTCTCGCGTGACAGGTTGCGACCGGCGCGCCGCAGTCCTTCCACCAATACCTTGGCATTGACAAAGCCTTCCATCGCGGCATAGGAAATGGTCGCGCCGCTAGCCTTTGCAGCGAGCTTGAATTCCTGGCCGAGTACCGATGACACCAGATGCGGCGCCGGTGAAATCTGGGTGACCACCACACCGATGCCGTCCTTGCCGAGATCTTTGACGAACGACAGCGACGAATTGTTCGAGAGGGTGACAATCTGCATCTGGCTGCCCTGTGTGCGGATTTCCTTGATGACGTCGATCGTGTTCTTCGATGAGCTGACGATGATCAGCGCGGCCGGCTTGGCCTTGATTAGCGCGGCAGCAGTGGCCTTGTAATCCGGCGCGATGCGATCAAATTTCTGGATCACGACCGGCGTCAGCTTGCGCGCCGCCATCGCTCTCGAAAAGCCCGCCAGCCCATCCCGTCCAAAACTGTCATCGACATGCAGCAACCCGATGCTGGTGATGCCGATGGTCGACAGATGCTCGATCGCTTTGACTACTTCATCCTGGTATTTGGCGCGCACATTAAAGACCAGATGGTTCACCGGCTCATGGAAAATTGTGGCGCCGGTGCTAGGGGCAACCAGAGGCACATTGTTGGCGATCAGTACCGGCAGGATGGCTTCGGTATGGGGTGTGCCGCGACTCTGGAACAAGGCGAAGACATGGTCCTGTTTGACCAATGTTTCGGCATTCGATCTGGCGAGCGCCGGATCGAATTTGTCATCGATGGTGCGCAGCACGATTTTGCGTCCATTAACACCGCCTTGCTTGTTGACGAGCGCAATATACGCGTTGGCGCCCTCATTCATTTCCTTGACTGGGGCGGCTACGATCCCGGTCACGCCAACGGTCTGACCGATCAGGATCGTATTGTCGCTAACGCCTTCCTCTGCCAACGCCATGCCAGCACATGCCAAGAGTGTCGTTGCGGCAATAACAACCCGCCATTTGTTGAACATGTTGCATTCCAATTCTGTAAATTTTACGGTAGGAACCATTTTTGAATTTGAACCACAGATGGTCAAGTGTGGTTAACACCTAAGTTAAGGGCCAATTGTTGTTTTATTCAAAATCTATTTGTCATAAATTCGGCAGTTTAGAAAACGAACCCTAGAATTAGCGGCGAACATCACCTACAATGATTTTTGTGCGATGCACCAAAACACGTCGCGTTATCGAGGAATTGAACATGAATTCAAGTGATCTGGGCACCAATAATTTTTCGGCATCGACCGGCGGTGGCCGCGACGCCGAACATGCGTCTCACAATCAGCCTACCGTGCGCGTTAAGGAATTATCGGAACGCGACCGCCGGCGTCTGCTGATGCATTTTCTGGGCCTGGAACAAAGCGACCGGCTGTTGCGCTTCGGCTCGCCGTTACCGGACGAACTGGTCACGCGCTATGTGCAAAAGCTCGATTTCGTGCGTGATACGGTTTTTGGGGTGTATGACAGCAAGCTCAAGCTGGTCGGTGTGGGCCATCTTGCATTCGCGCCACGCGATGCGTTACCGGTTGTGACGGCCGCGACGACCAAGCAAAGAATTGCCGAATTCGGTGTGTCTGTTTCCGCGTCTGCAAGGGGTATGGGCATTGGCTCGCGAATGTTCGAGCGCGCGGCGATTCACTGTCGCAACGAAGACGTCGATACGCTGTACATGCATTGCCTGGCCTCCAACCAAACCATGATTCACATTGCCAAGAAAGCCGGTATGCAAATCCAGCGCGCGCATGGCGAAGCCGATGCATATCTGAAACTAGAGCCAGCCAATCCGGTCACCATGATTCAGGAAGCCGTGGAAGAGCAGGTGGCGTTACTGGACTTTACGCTCAAGGCCAATCGTCGAGCAGCGGTAAAGTGGCTGGAAACCTTGCCGGGTTTTAAGGACAATTAAAGCCATTACCGAATCTGAAAAGCCGCATTCTGCGCCAGCCATGATGTTCGCCTCGTCAAGCGTCAAACGTCAAACAAGCGGCAGTGCCGTCGTGTCCTTGATGCGCTGCAATGCAAAACTCGATTTCACGTCCAGAACCGCAGGGTGACGTAACAGCGTTTCCATCATAAAACGCGAAAAATGTTCCATGTCTTCGACGTGGACGCGTAGCAAATAATCCATTTCGCCAGTCATCGCGTAGCAGGCCACAACTTCTGGCCAATTTGCCACCGACAAGGAAAAATCCGTCCGGGGGGCCGACGACGATCGGGACGCGCCGGGCGCGTGTACATCACTATGCTTTTCAAGTCGCACATTGACATAGGCAAGCAGGCCCAGCCCAATCTTGTCGGGATCGAGCAACGCCACATATTGCCGGATCACCCCGGCTTCTTCCAGTCGCTTGATGCGGCGCAAGCACGGTGAGGGCGACAAGCTGACCCGTTCAGCCACGTCCTGATTCGACAAGCGGCCATCGGCTTGCAATATCGCCAGAATCTTGCGATCGATTTTATCTAATTCCATATTTGCCATTCGATAGCTCCTCTTGTCATTATTCGGCAATATTATTGCGCATTAGGGAAGCGAACGGACGACTTTTGCAATTTAATGCTGATGTCAGAAGCCTATACTGTGCCGATACCAATTCAGGAGACAGCCATGCAATTTCAACCCTGGGACAATCCGATGGGTACCGACGGTTTCGAATTCATCGAATACGCGGCGCCGGACCCGAAAGCGCTGGGTGCCTTGTTCGAGCAGATGGGCTTCACCGCGATTGCGCGCCACCGCCACAAGGACGTCACGCTATATCGTCAAGGCGACATCAATTTCATCATCAATGCCGAGCAGGATTCATTCGCACAGCGTTTTGCGCGTCATCACGGGCCGTCGATCTGCGCTATCGCATTCCGGGTCGAGAATGCCGCCTTCGCCTACAAGCGCGCGCTGGAGCTCGGTGCCTGGGGTTTCGACAACAAGAACGGTCCGATGGAATTGAACATTCCGGCTATCAAAGGCATCGGCGATTCGCTCATCTATTTCGTCGATCGCTGGCGCGGCAAGGATGCCGCCAAAGGCATCGATCGCGGCGCCATCGGTGACATCAGCATCTACGACGTCGATTTCGTAGCGATTCCCGGTGCGGTGGCCAACCCTGTCGGCAATGGCCTGACCTATATCGATCACCTGACGCACAACGTGCATCGGGGTCGCATGAAAGAATGGGCGGAATTCTACGAAGGACTGTTCAATTTCCGCGAAGTGCGCTATTTCGATATCGAAGGCAAGCTGACCGGCCTGAAGTCGAAAGCCATGACGTCGCCGTGCGGTAAGATCCGCATCCCCATCAATGAGTCGTCGGATGACAAATCGCAGATCGCCGAATATCTCGACATGTATCATGGCGAAGGCATTCAGCATATTGCGCTCGGCACCGACAATATTTACGCCACCGTCGAAGGTATGCAGGCCAAGCAGGTCGTGTTCCAGGAAACCATTGCAACCTATTACGACCTGATCGATCGTCGCCTGCCCAATCACGGCGAGAACCTGGCTGAGTTGCGCCGTCTCAATATTCTGGTCGACGGCACCAGCAGCGAGTCCGAGCGTGAATTACTGTTGCAGATCTTTACGCAAACGGTCATCGGCCCGATCTTCTTTGAAATCATCCAGCGCAAGGGTGACCAAGGTTTCGGCGAAGGCAACTTCCGCGCCCTGTTCGAATCGATCGAACTCGACCAGATCCGGCGCGGCGTACTCAAGGATGAAAGCGTGGCCCCCTGATGGAAATCATCGATACCAGCACCGAGCAGGCGGAATTCTTCAAAACGGTTGCCGAAAAATCGGACGCCGGCGCCTTGCGCGGCGATTACACACTGGCCGATGCCGACTACGTCGTCGAGCAGGACATGACGCGCTATACGCCGGCGCAGCATGCGCTGTGGCGCAAGCTCTACGAGCGTCAGGCCAAACTGTTGCCCGGTCGCGCCTGCGATGTTTTCATCGACAGCCTGGCCCTGATGGAGGCGGCCGACGGCATCCCGGATTTTGAAAAAACGTCTGCCAAACTATTTGCCGCCACGGGCTGGCGTATCGTCGCCGTCCCTGGTCTGGTGCCGGACCAGACCTTTTTCGAACACCTGGCTGCGCGCCGTTTTCCGGTCACGGTCTGGCTGCGCGACCCGGCTGAATTCGACTATATCGTCGAGCCGGACATATTCCATGATTTCTTCGGCCATGTGCCGCTGCTGTTCAATCCGGTCTTTGCCGATCACTTGCAGGAATACGGCAAGGGCGGCCTGAAGGCGATGAAGCTCGACGGCCTCAAATCACTGGCGCGGCTGTACTGGTATACGATTGAATTCGGCCTTATCCAGAGCCCGCAGGGTTTGCGTGCTTACGGTGCCGGCATCCTGTCGTCGGGCGGCGAGATCGTGCACTGCCTGACCAGCGATGCGCCGCATCGCATTGCGTTCGATACCGAGCGCGTCATGCGGACGTTGTACAAGATCGATTCGTATCAGGAAACGTATTTCGTCATTCAGAATTTCGAGCAGCTGTTCGAAGATACCGCGCCCGATTTCACGCCGATCTATGCGCGCCTGAAAGCGCAGGCGCCGCTGGCTGCCGATTGCTTGCTGGCCGGTGAAACCATTATCGCCATCGACTGAGCCGCACGCCGGTCAGCCGCGGCAGGATGGACCATAAGAACAAGATGTTGCACCGCGCATGGATCGATTCGATCGTCTGTGCTAACGTGTAAAATATCAAACGCTGAACGGCGTGCCCAAAAGGTGCGCCCGTTTGACTGCGAAACAATCGCACCCAAAGACAAAATTTTTGGCATGGAGACTCAATGAACGCACCACTACCACCCGGGCAAGGGCTTGCACCAGACAGCCTGCCGGATGTAATTTCGCTGGACGACAAATACACGATGGAGCGCGGTCGCGCATTCATTACCGGCACCCAGGCCATGATCCGGTTGCCGATGCTGCAGCGCCAGCGCGATGTGCGCGCCGGGCTCAATACCGCGGGCTTTATTACCGGCTATCGCGGCTCGCCGTTGGGCAGCGTCGATCAGACCGCCGCCAAAGCCAAGAAGCACCTCGATGCGCATCACGTCAAATTCCACCCCGGAGTGAACGAAGACCTCGCGGCGACGTCGGTGTGGGGCACGCAACAGGTCAACCTGTTTCCGAATGCGCAATATGACGGTGTCTTCGGCATGTGGTACGGCAAGGGCCCCGGCGTCGACCGCTGTGGCGACGTTTTCAAACATGCCAACATGGCCGGCACCTCGCAGCATGGCGGGGTACTGGTACTGGCCGGCGACGACCATGCCGCCAAGTCTTCGACCACCGCCCACCAGAGCGAACACATCCTCAAAGCGTGCGGCATTCCGGTGCTCTATCCATCATCGGTGCAGGAATACCTGGACTACGGCCTGCATGCGTGGGCCATGAGCCGTTATACCGGGCTGTGGGTATCGATGAAATGCGTGACGGACATCGTTGAATCCGGCGCCTCGGTCGATCTCGATCCCGAGCGCGTGCAGATCACGTTGCCGACCGATTTCGAGCTGCCTGCCGGTGGCCTCAACATCCGCTGGCCGGATGCCGTGCTGGAGCAAGAAGCGCGGATGAACAATTTCAAATGGTACGCCGCACTGGCCTACGCGCGCGCCAACAAGCTCAATCAGATCATCTGGGACAGTCCGCGCGCCCGTATCGGCATCATCACCGCCGGCAAATCCTACCTCGACACGCGTCAGGCACTGGCCGACCTTGGCATCGACGAACATGTCGCGCGCGACATCGGCATCCGCCTTTTCAAGGTCGGCATGACCTGGCCGCTGGAAGCCGAAGGCGTGCGCGAATTCGCTCAGGGCCTTGAAGAAATCCTGGTAGTCGAAGAAAAACGTCAGATTCTCGAATACCAAGTCAAGGAAGAGCTGTACAACTGGCGCGACGACGTCCGGCCACGCGTGGTCGGCAAGTTCGACGACACCGGTGAATGGAGCAACAAGCATGGCGAAGGCCACGGCGACTGGCTGCTGCCGGCGACCTACGAACTGAATCCGGCGCAAATCGCACGCGCCATCGCCAGCCGCATCAGCAAGTATTTTGCCGGCCATCCGGTCGAGCAGCGCGTCAAGGAGCGCATTGCTTATCTCGAAGCCAAGGAAGCGGTGCTGAAGGTGAGCGCCAAGCCCGATCCGGCGAAAGATCGTATCCCGCATTTCTGCTCCGGCTGTCCGCACAATACCTCTACCAAGGTGCCGGAAGGCAGCCGCGCGCTGGCCGGGATCGGTTGTCACTACATGGTGTTGTGGATGGATCGCGAGACGTCTACCTTCACCCATATGGGCGCCGAAGGCACGACCTGGATCGGTCATGCACCGTTTACCAGCGAGCAGCATGTCTTCACCAACTTAGGCGACGGCACGTATTTTCATTCCGGCCTGCTGGCCATCCGCGCGACGGTCGCAGCCAAGGTCAACATGACCTACAAGATTCTCTACAACGATGCCGTGGCGATGACCGGCGGCCAGATGGTCGACGGCCCGCTCGACCCCGGCATGATTTCACGCCAGATCGCTGCCGAAGGCGTGACCCCGATCATCGTCGTCACCGACGAGCCCGACAAGTACCCGTCAGGCTACAACTGGGCCGATGGCGTGACGGTGCGGCACCGCAGCGAACTCGATGCCGTGCAGCGCGAACTGCGCGAATGCAAGGGCGTGTCGGCCATGATCTACGATCAGACCTGCGCTTCCGAAAAGCGCCGCCGCCGGAAGCGCAACGAGTATCCCGACCCGGCCAAACGCGCCGTCATCAACGAAGCCGTCTGCGAAGGTTGTGGCGACTGCAGCGTGCAGTCGAACTGCCTGTCGGTCGAGCCGCTGGAAACTGAATTCGGTCGCAAGCGCCAGATCAACCAGTCGTCTTGCAACAAGGATTTTTCGTGCGTTACCGGGTTTTGCCCGAGCTTCGTCACAGTCGAAGGCGGTCAGCTGAAAAAGCCGAAGAAAGTCGCCTCCGCCTCCGCCAGCGCGACACCGGCGGCCGACCTGCCGCAACCGATCCTGCCGACCACGGAAAATCCCTATGGCATCCTGGTCACCGGCATCGGCGGCACCGGTGTCGTCACGGTCGGCCAGATCCTGGCGATGGCGGCGCATGTCGAAGGCAAGGGCTGTTCCGTGCTAGACATGAGCGGCCTGGCGCAAAAGGGCGGCCCCGTGATGTCGCACGTGCGCCTTGCGGATCACCCCGACGATATCCATTCGACCCGCGTCGGCACCGGCGCGGCCGACCTGATGATCGGCTGCGACGTGATCGTCGCCGCCAGTCGCGATGCGCTGTCGCGCATGGGCGAAGGCCGCACCCATGCCGCCATCAATTCGACCAGCACGCCGACGGCCGCATTCGTCAAAAATCCGGACTGGCAGTATCCGGGCGCCGCTGCCGAGAGCGACATCCGCGCCGCCTGCGGTAGCGAGCGCGTCGACTTCATCGATGCCGGCAAGATCGCCACGGCACTGATGGGCGACACCATCGCCACCAACATGTTCATGCTGGGTTACGCCTGGCAAAAAGCGTGGGTGCCGCTGACCGAAGCCTCGATCATCAAAGCCATCGAACTCAACGGCGTCTCGGTCGATTTCAACAAGCAGGCATTCAACTGGGGCCGGTGTGCCGCGCACGACCTGGCGGCCGTCGAAAAAATCGCCAAGGTCAACGGCAGCGTGGCCCAGGTCATCGAATTCAAACGGGTGCCGAAGCTCGACGAGGTGATTGGCAAGCGGGTAGCGTTTCTGACCGCCTATCAAAATGCGGCGTATGCGCAGCAATACCGCGATTTCGTTGAACAGGTGCGCGCTGCCGAACAAGCCGCCCTTGGCGATAAATCGGGCACCCTGCGCCTGAGCGAAGCCGTGGCGCGCTATCTGTTCAAGCTGATGGCTTACAAGGACGAATATGAAGTCGCCCGCCTGCACACCGATCGCGCGTTTGCCGACAAGATTGCCGCCATGTTCGAGGGCGACTACAAGATCAAGTACCATTTAGCGCCGCCGCTGTTCTCGAAACGAGATGCGCACGGTCACCTGATCAAGCAGGAATTCGGGCCGTGGATGTTGAAGGCATTCGGCGTGCTGGCCAGACTGAAATCGCTGCGCGGCACAGCGTTGGATGTTTTCGGCTACACCGAAGAACGGCGCACCGAGCGGGCGCTGATCGGCGCCTATCGCCAGACCGTGCTCGGCCTGTTGCCCAAGCTGAGCAGTGACAATCTTAATAAGGCCGCTGCAATCGCCAGCATCCCGGAAGATATCCGCGGTTACGGCCATGTCAAGGAGCGCCATCTGGCGGCAGCCAAAGAAAAGGAAGCGGGGTTGTTGAAGGCATTCGACTTGCCAGGTGCGCCTGTGGCGGGCTCGAAACACGCGGCATAGTTCCCCAGCACGTTAGTGCAGGTCTAAACGGGCTCGATCATTCGAGCCCGTTTGACGTTTGGGGAAGGCGCTGTCCGAGCTGCCATGTCGATTCGCCCGCTGTTTGCCGTGCGCACCCTCGTGAGCAGAGTTGGTATTTCTTGCGCGAATGCCACGATAATTGCGTTAAACTTTCCATTTTGCAGCCGCCATCGATCAGATTTTTCCAAAGGTTGCCCTGTGAAACAGACAATTGGATTGCGGACATTGCTGGTATTGCTCGCCTTCGTGGCGATTGCACCCGGTATCGGGGTGCTGACCTATTTGTCGGTAGTCGTGCAGCGTGAGGAGTTGGTCAAGGCCCAGGAAGACCTGGAAGCGGTTGGCAATCTCGTCGCAGCGAATCAGGAGCAACTTGTCGAAGGTGTGCGACAGATGTTGACCGTAGTGGCAAATGGTCCGTCTGTCAGGCGCACAGGAATGCGCGATCTGTGTGTCGAATTCATGCGAAACATCCAGTCTTCAGGTCCGATCTACGCCAACATCGGCTACGCCGATCTGCAGGGCGATGTCCAGTGTCAGGGCGTGATCAGCAATCAGGGCATCAATATCAGCGGTCGCCGCCATTTTCGAACGGTCATCGAAACCGGGAAATTTGCGGTCGGCGACTACGTGATCGGCATGGCTTCCAAGCGCAAGGTCCTGGCATTCGGCATGCCTGTTTTCAATGAGCGCACGGTACTGCAGGGTGTGGTGTTCGCGGCGGTCGATCTGGCCTTTGCCGATCGTCAGCTCAATTCCGTCATGCTACCGAAAAACATGCGAGTCTATGTCAGCGATGCCAGAGGCCACATCATCGTGTCGAGCGACAAGACCGTCGATCTGGTCGGCACGCTGGTGCCTGACACCACCTTGGAGAAAGCGCTCATCGCCGGTCAAATGCTTGCTTTTGCCGCGCCCGACGCTGCCGGCGTGAACTGGCTGCATGCGGTCAAGCCGATCAGCGGCGTCGGTCAAGATCCGATCATGGTAGCCGTCAGCATACGCCGGGACGACGCGGTGGCAACGGCCAAGAAGCGCTTCCGGATACAGTTGTCGATCATGGCAGCGGCCGCATTATTCGGATTTGTTCTGGCATCGCTGTTCGCGCGCCGCTTCATCGCCATACCGATCCGCCATTTGCTCGACCGCATGCGGCAGGTCGAGCAAGGTGAAGCGCGCACGCTCGTGCCTGACCGGACGGCGCCGGCAAATGCCGAGTTCGCCGAACTTGACAGCCGGTTTTCAAGCATGCTTGCCAAATTACAGACCAACCAGTACCAATTGCAAAAGGCGCAGCAAATCACCCGCATCGGCTTTTTTGAACTCGATTTGCAGACCATGTACTACAAGGTCATCTCGCCTGTCATCTACGAAATTTTCGGGCTCGACCCGGCTGATGGTCCGGTTTCGCAAGTGCGCTACCGATCGATGGTCCATCCCGACGACCTGGCGATCGTCGATAGCGAACGCTCCCGCCTGTTTTCCGGCGAAAAGCCGATGCATCTGGAATACCGGATCATCCGTACCGATGGCGGCGTGCGCTGGCTCGACGCCTTCGGTTTCGTCGACCGTGACGAGCATGGGCGGCCGGCGCACTATACCGGCGCGTTGCAGGACATCACCGAGCGCAAGCTGTCCGAGCTACGCGCGCATGCCAACGAACACCGTTTCCGACTGCTGTTCGAGCACAGTCTGGATGGCGTGCTGCAAACCGCTTCGAACGGCGCCATCCTCGCGGCGAACGCGGCGGCGTGTCAAATCTTCGGCATGAGCGAAGCGCGGCTGTGCGACCTTGGACGCACCGGCGTCGTGGCGCCCGACGATCCGCGCCTGGCCCGATTGCTGGCCGAACGTGAAGCCAGCGGACACGCACGGGGCGAGCTGACCATGGTGCGCGGCGACGGCAGCCGCTTCGAAGCCGAGCTGACCAGTTCGGTGTATGCCGACGGTGAAGGCAACCAGCTCACCAGCATCATCTTGCGCGACATTACCGCTCGCATCCGCAGTGAAAAGGACATTCACCAGCTGGCTTTTTTCGACGCCCTCACTGGATTGCCGAACCGCCGCCTGTTACTCGATCATTTGACCCTGATGCTGGCTGCCGCGCAGCGCAATGGCGAAGTCGGTGCGGTCCTGTTCATCGATCTCGATCACTTCAAGAACGTCAACGATGCCCGCGGTCATGCGACTGGCGACGCGCTGTTGCAACATGTCGCGCAGCGCTTGTCCGCATTGATGCGTGGCGAGGACACGGTGGCGCGCATCGGCGGCGATGAATTCGTGATCCTGATTCCCCGGCTGGCAGCCGATCTGACTGACGGCGCCCACCATGCCATGGCCGTTGCCGGGAAAGCGCTGCATGCGCTGACGCAGCCGTTCGTGATCGACGACCAGCCCTACAATACCGGCGCCAGCATCGGTGTGACCTTGCTGCCCAAGAACGGGCAGACCACGGAAGACCTGTTGCGCGAAGCCGATACCGCCATGTACCGCGCCAAATCAGCGGGACGTAACCAGGTCGTATTCTTTCAGGCCGCAATGCAAGCCGAAGTCGAAGAGCGCCTGGCGCTCGAAAATGACCTGATCCATGCCGTCGGCACTGCGCAGCTCGAGATGGCGCTACAACCGCAGTTCGATCATTCCGGCGTTCCGCGTGGATGCGAGCTGCTGATGCGATGGACGCATCCGGTACGCGGCGCGGTGTCGCCGGCCGTCTTCATTCCCATCGCGGAAGAATCGGGCCTGATCCTGACCCTGGGTGACTGGGTGGTACAGCAGGGTTGCCGTGCGCTGCTGCGTCTGCATGGCGCCGGTCACCAGATACCGGTATCGGTCAACATCAGTCCGCGTCAGTTTCGCCAGCCCGATTTTGTCAGCCGCGTCAAAGTCATTCTTGCCGAGACGGCCGCGCCGGCGACAGACCTTATTTTCGAGGTTACCGAAGGCTTGCTGATCGAAGATCTGGACGCCACCATCGAACGCATGAACGAATTGGCGGCGCTGGGTATCCGGTTTTCGATCGACGATTTCGGTACCGGCTACTCCAGTCTGGGCTATCTGCGACGGCTGCCTTTGCATGAGCTGAAAATCGATCGCAGCTTCGTGCACGGCACACCGCACGAGACCGGTAATAGCGCGATCGTTCAGATGATCCTTGCGATGGCGAACAACCTCGGCATTCATGTCGTGGCCGAGGGTGTCGAGACGCCTGATCAAGCACAGTTCCTGCAGGAAGCCGGTTGCGACTTGTTGCAAGGTTACCTGCTGGGTCGTCCGATGACTATCGACCGCTGGCTTGAACGCACGCTGACTTCGCTGGGACGCGGTTGAGAATCCGGTCCGACTGCAACGACGTGTACCTTGGGGCGGGTATCGGTGCCAAAACGGTGCGTTTCGCAGATACCTGAATTCGATGCGAACAGGATTTCTGAGATGTATTCGCATACATCATGAAACAAATGCATCGGCGGTGATACGACTCAGCTTTACGTCTGCGACTCACAAAATTTCACAATTGCCGTAATCGTATTGCCGGCAAAAAGTCGTTACTATGAGGCTGCAATAAATTTTCCGCGAAGCATAACCCGATTTGCTACATGGATATTTGATTCAGCCTTTACCCAGGGCATGAACACAAGCTGCTATGTATTGATCATCAACCGAGATTGATATGCATACTATTCGATTCAATGATTCGCAGATGGTGGCGCAACTCGAACAATTGTCCAATGAAAAGCTCGACGCCCTGCGTTTTGGTGTGATCGGTTTCGATAAAGACCTCAAGGTTCGACGTTACAACGGCGTCGAGCGGCGCTATTCCGGACTGTCACTGCCCAGTGTCATCGGTAGCCATGTCTTTGAGATGGTTGCTCCATGCCTCAATAATCTCATGGTTGCAGGTCATTATCTCGATGCGGCTGCTGCAAATGAGCCTCTTGACCACGTCATGGAACACGTACTAACGCTGCGCATGCGTCTTACGCCCGCCAGGTTGCGACTGTTACGCCAGTCTGAAATAGCGATGTGGTATTTGCTGATCGAACGTCAAGCCTGAGGTCGGTTACCATGAATAACGACTTGGTGATCGAGCATGAAGCGCTGTTGCAGTTCCTTTATCTGGCGCCAGTAGGACTGATTCAAACCTCACTGGATGGCGAAATCGGCCTGATTAATCCGCTATCTGCACAATTGCTGTCGCCATTACAGCATGGGGCACTATTTTCAAATTTTTTTTCGGCAACCGAAATGGTGGCCCCGGAACTGCGCAATCTGGCGCAGGATTTTACCGAGGATAGCGGCGTAATCTGCAAGGGATTACGTTTTCCCGTGACGGCTGAAAGACCGGGAAAAAAGTCTGTCCAAGTACTTGAAATTTCGCTGATCAAGCTCGATCAGAGGCGTTTGATGGCGGTGATTTCGGACGTCAGCGCCATCGTCAAACGCGAACAGCAGCTCAAGCAGAGTGAAGCATGGCTCGATGCGATCCTCGTTGGCGTGCACCGTCACGCGGCAATTCCGCTTGACAAGAATGGTTGCGTCACAAGCTGGAATCAAGGCATTCAAACGCTGACGGGCTTTTGCGCCGCCGACGTCGTCGGCAAGCCGTATTCGTTTTTTTTCAAAGAGACGGCAATCAGCGCCGAGAGGGCGATGGACTATCTTCACGAGGCAAATGAAAGCGGTTGGTCGTTGCATGAATGCTGGTGCGTCAAGGCCGGTTGCGATGCATTCTGGGGATGCAACCTGATCGCCTCAGTCGAGGCCAATGACCAAGGCGGCTTCCACCCTATGATGGCCGAAATGCAGCAGCAGGGCTTCCTGATGATTATCCGCGACATGACCGATCGGCGGGCATCGACCTTCGAGCTGCTACGTGCGAGCATGACCGATCACCTGTCGGGGGTGATGAACCGGCGTGCTTTCTTCGAAGCAGCCGAAAGAGAAATGGCGCGTTACCGCCGTTATCCGCGGCCGATGTCATTACTGGCAATCGATGCTGACCATTTCAAACAGATCAATGATGAATACGGTCATGCGACCGGGGATCTGGTTTTGCAGAAGCTGGCAGAAATAATTGCCGAGACTGCGCGTGAGATCGATATCGTGGCCCGAATCGGTGGCGAAGAATTCGCGGTGCTGTTGCCGTCGACCGGTCCGCACATGGCGTACGAACTGGCCGAGCGTATTCGCTTCAACATCAGTTCGCAGTGCATGCAGATCGAAGGCAACGATATTGGCCTGACGGTCAGTATCGGAATCAGCACCATGGATAGCGCGGCGCAGAGCTTCGATGCCTTGATGAAATCGGCCGACAATGCGATGTACAAAGCCAAGCAGACCGGTCGGAATCAGAGCGCTTTCTGGACGGATCTGCCGAAACAATTGCCTAGAGACTGTCTGTCATGAAGTGCCAGTAATGAATTGCCGGTAGCCGCGCATTCGTAATGCACACGCGGGGCAGGTGCCGCAGCCATGACCCCAGTCGTGCAATGCGCCGCGCTGG
>JACMQD010000132.1 GCA_014377155.1 Herminiimonas sp. | reverse complement strand
GTGCCACGCCGCGTGCTCATTGCCAGCAGCGCCAATATCTACGGCAATGCGGCCGGTGGCATGCTCGACGAAGCGACCCCACCGCAGCCGGTCAATCATTACGCCGTCAGCAAGCTGGCCATGGAACACATGGTCCGGACCTGGCACGACCGCCTGCCGATCGTGATGACGCGGCCGTTCAACTACACCGGCGTCGGTCAGTCCCCGAGCTTCCTGGTACCGAAGATCGTCTCGCATTTCACCCGACGGGAGCCAGTGATCGAACTCGGCAACATCGATATCGAACGCGATTTTTCGGATGTGCGGATGGTGGCGCGCGTCTATCGCGCCTTGCTGGAAGCCGATTGCGCCGGCCAGACCGTCAATGTCTGCAGTGGCCGCGCGTATGCGCTGCGCGATATCGTGTCGATGATGCAGGAGATCGCCGGTTACGCTATCGAAGTGCGCGTCAATCCGGCTTTCGTACGGTACTCGGATGTCAGGACGCTGGCGGGTTCATCTGCCAAATTAAACGCGCTGGTCGGCGCCGCCGCCGCAATGCCGATGCCGTTCGATGAGACGTTACGCTGGATGGTAACAGCGTGAGCGTGATGCGGGTCGGATTGAGCACCACCACGATCGAACCGGCACTGACCCATGGGCGGCTCGACGGCATCGGCGTTTATACCAGCGCGATGCTCAAGGCATTGCCGCAGGCCGGTTGTACGGTACAAGGCTATTCATTCGCGCCTGCAGGCGGGTCGGTGAAGGCGGCCGCGCTGAGTGCCGGCACGCCGATGCCACGCTCGTTTGCGCTGGCCTCGCTGGCGGACTTGGTCGTGCCTTTTTCAAAGACGCGCTTGCCGGTCGATGTCTACCATGCCACTGATTACCGCATCGTGCGCATGGCGTGCCCGGTCGTGGCAACGCTACACGATGCCATCACGCTCAAGCATCCAGAATGGTGTCGTCCCAAACTGCGTGCGCTCAAGAACTGGGCGCAGAAATGTGCGACGGCCAAGGCCGACCGCATCATCGCGCTATCGCATTTCGCGGTGGCCGAGCTGGTCGAATATTTCGATGTCGATCCGCAGCGCATCTCGGTGGTCGCGTGTGGCGTCGATGCCGAATGGATGACGCCGCCACCGGTATCGGCGGTCGACCGGACGCTACGCAGCAACGGTCTCGAACGTGGCTACTTCCTGTTTGTCGGCACGCTGCAGCCGCGCAAGAACATCGATCGCATCATCGATGCCTACCGCGCATTGCCACCTGCTGTCCGGCGGGCGCGTCAGCTGGTGCTGGTGGGGTCGGTCGGCTGGCGCTGTGACGACCTGATCAGCAAAATCCGCGGCTTGATACAAAATGGCGAAACCATCGTCTGGCTGAGCCAGCTGGTCGATCATGAACAATTGCGTCATGTCTATGCAGGTGCGGGCGTGTTCGTTTTTCCGTCGCTATACGAAGGCTTTGGCATCCCTGTTACCGAAGCCTTCGCGTCGGGCATCCCGGTGCTGACCTCGAACACGACCTCGCTGCCGGAAGTATCGCAGGGCGCGGCGCTCGAAATCGATCCACTGTCGGTCGCCGATATCAGTTTGGCGATGCAAAGTCTGGCGCAGGACGACCTGTTGCGCGCCCGCTGCGTCGCAGCCGGACGCCGGCGGGCGGCGCAGCTGACCTGGCAAAGTACGGCCGAACAGACCGTGGCCGTGTATCGCGCCGCACTCGGATAACGCCGTGCCGAAGACCTCTTCCATAAAGGTGCTGCACGTCTTCAAGACTTATTATCCCGATTCGTATGGCGGCATCGAACAGGTCATTTGCCAGCTCACCAACGGCACGGCCCAACTGGGTGTGACCAACGAAATTTTCACGCTGAGCCGACAGGCCGACACGGCGCCGCTGCTGCATGACGGCGAAACCATCGTTCACCGGGCCCCGGTCCATTTCGAAATCGCGTCGACCCCCATGTCCTATAGCGCACTGCCGCTGTTTCGGCGCGCCGTGGCCCAGGCCGATTTGATCCATTATCACTATCCGTGGCCGTTCGGCGATTTGTTGCATCTGCTCGGCGGCGGCAAGAAGCCGGCGGTGCTGACCTATCATTCCGATGTGGTGCGCCAGCGCCTGATGATGCCGTTCTACCAGCCATTGATGCGGCGTTTTTTTGCCGACCTGAAGGCGATCGTCCCGACCTCGCCCAACTACCTGCAGAGCAGCGAACTGCTGCAGGATTATCGGGATAAATCTACCGTGATCCCGATCGGGCTCGACGAGTCCAGCTATCCGCGACCCTCGGCGCGGCGACTTAACTACTGGCGCGACGAAGTCGGCGAACATTTTTTCCTGTTCGTCGGCGTGCTGCGCTACTACAAGGGCTTGCACATCCTGCTCGACGCTGCGCTCCACACCCGTGCCCGCATCGTCATCGTCGGCGCCGGTCCGGTCGAGGCCGACCTTAAGCAGCAAGCACTGCGGCTCAATCTCGATAACGTCACTTTCCTGGGCGCGATATCCGACGATGACAAGGTGGCTTTGCTCACCTTGTGCCGCGCCGTCGTGTTTCCGTCGCACTTGCGCTCCGAAGCGTTCGGCGTGACGCTGCTCGAAGGCGCGATGTTCAGCAAGCCGCTGATTTCGTCCGAGATCGGCACCGGCAGCAGTTACGTCAATGTCGATGGCGAAACCGGGATCGTGATCGCCTCGGACAATCCGGCAGCCCTGGCCGATGCCATCAATGTGCTCGATCGCGACGTGGCGCTGGGCCAGAAAATGGGCGACGCCGGCCGCGCCCGTTTTGAGCAACTGTTCACCGCCCGCAATATGGCTGAAGCGTATGTCGACCTGTACCGGCAGGTGCTGAAAAAATCATGATCAAAGACATCCTCTGGCGTGGCATCGAGGCTACCGAATTGCACAGCGCCGATGGCGCCACGGCTGTCCTGGCACGGCATGGTGCGCACCTGCTTTCATGGATTCCGGCCGGCGGCCCGGAAGTCTTGTTCGTCAGCGATCGCACGCGCTGCGCCGACGGCGACGCCATACGCGGTGGCGTGCCGGTTATTTTTCCGCAATTCGCGGAACGTGGGCCTGCCAGGCGGCATGGCTTTGCCCGCAATGTCCGGTGGCGCCTGCTGTCAGCCGAGGTGACAGAAGGAGCTACCATCGTGCGTCATGGCCTGGACCACAACGCCGCCGGCGACCCGCAATGGCCATACCGCTTTGCCCTGGAGTTGACGGTGCGGCTCGATTCGGCCGGGCTGGCGCTGACGCTGGATGTACACAATCCATCCACCGAACCATGGCAGTTCACGGCGGCCCTGCACACCTATCTGCGCATCGAGCCACGGGCCATCGCTCGGGTGCGCGGCCTGCGAGGCAGCAACTATATCGATCAGGTGCGCGATGGCGCGCAGGCGGTGCAGCCGGAGGCAAGCCTGCTGATTGAAAACGAGATTGACCGCATCTATACGTGTGCACCGCACCGGGTCGACATCGATGATGGCAAACGCGTGATCGACGTGCGTCAACAGGGTTTCCCCGACACCGTGGTCTGGAACCCGGGACCTGAAAAAGGCAATGCAATTGTCGACCTCACCAGCGATGATTATCGTGCATTTGTCTGCGTCGAGGCCGCGGCGGCAGCGCTGCCGGTGGTCATGGCGGCAGGCGCGCACTGGCGCGGTACGCAAAGCCTGCAGGTACGTCATGTCCTTTCATGAAGCACTGATGGCCTGCTCGACCAACGCGCAAAGAACCGCCATGCTGTTGCGCGCTCACCACTTCTTTTGTCATTGCGTCCACGTTTTGGCGGCCGCTGCAATCAGGTCCGGCCGATTTGCGCCGGGCGGCGAAGTGCAAACGGGTTTTCAGCATCGAAAAGCAGGTAAGATCGTCAGCGAATCTTCATTGCACGGCGAAGCCTTCCCAGCACTCGGACGACACTCGTCCATCGCCGCACCCGGCTTTCACCGGATATATCGACGTACCGAAAATGGCTTCACGGTTTTTTCTCTTTAATCTGATCGGTAACATTCTGCCACTGTTGATCGCTTTGATCGCGGTGCCGGTCATTGCCCACTACGGCGGTCTTGACCGGCTAGGCGCACTGGGCATGGTATGGGCGCTTGTCGGCTATTTCGGCTTTCTCGATTTTGGCTTGAGCCGCGTCGTCACGCGCCGCGTCGCGCATGCAGCCGAAGAACATCGCTTGCCGGC
>JACMQD010000131.1 GCA_014377155.1 Herminiimonas sp. | reverse complement strand
GTCAACTATTCGCCGCTGGATGCCGAAAAGGTCATCGGTCACAAAGTCGAGGACAGCCAGACCGACATCATCGTCACGCTGGACCTGACCGTGCTCTATCCGCAGATCGACAAGATGCTGGACCAGACCCGCCTGCAAAAAATCGTCATCGGCAATATGGCCGAAATGAGCGCGCAACCCGAGGCCACTGTCGCTTACCTGAAGCAGGCCGGCATGCTGGCTGAGGTCGGCTTCGATGCGCAACACATTGCTTTCGCGACGTTGCTCGACAATGATGGCGTTTATCACGCCCATCCGATCGGCGACCCCGCCAAGGCGCTGGCAGTTTTGCAGTACACGGGCGGCACCACCGGCTTGCCTAAGGGCGCGATGCTGACACACGGCAATCTGACAGCGGCGACCGCCCAGTTCCTCACCACCACCGCAGGCGATCCACCTATCTTGCGGGAAGGGCAGGAGCGCGTGCTCGCGGTACTGCCGCTGTTTCACATCTATGCGCTGACGGTCAACATGATGTTCGGCTTGCGCATGGGGGCCGAGCTGGTGCTGCATACCAAGTTTGAACTCGATGCCGTGATCCGTGACATCGTCGCGCAGAAAATCACCATGTTTCCCGGCGTACCGAGCATGTACACCGCCATCATCAGCCATCCGGATATCGCTACCCATGATCTCAGTTCGCTGAAGTACTGCGGCTCGGGCGGCGCGCCGTTACCGGCCGAGGTCAATCAGCAATTCCGCAAAATGACCGGCTGCAGCCTGCTCGAAGGCTGGGGCATGACGGAGACGTCGGCGACCGGCACCTTCACACCGGCGCGCGGCATGCAAAAGATCGGCTCCTGCGGCATGCCGTTGCCGGGCGTGTCGATCCGTCTTGCCGATGTCGACGATCCGTCCAAGACCGTAGCGCAGGGTGAGCCCGGCGAACTCTGCATCAAGGGCCCGAACGTGATGACGGGTTACTGGAACAAGCCGCAGGCTACTGCCGATTCGATGACGCACGACGGTTTTTTCCGTACCGGCGACGTCGCCACCATGGACAGCGACGGCTATATCCAGATTGTCGACCGCACCAAAGACATGATCCTGTGCGGCGGTTTCAATGTCTATCCGCGCATCATCGAAGAAGCGATCTACGAACATCCATCCGTGTCAGAGGTGACGGTGATCGGTATCCATGACGCCTATCGCGGTGAATCGCCGAAAGCGTTCATTACCCTGAAAAAGGATGCCGTGGCGTTCACGCTGGACGAGTTGAAGACCTTCCTGAAGCCGCGTCTGGGCAAGCATGAAATGGTGCAGGCGATGGACATTCGTGCCGTCCTGCCAAAAACACCGGTCGGGAAATTGTCGAAGAAAGAACTGTACGACGAAGAGGAAAAAAAGCTGGTTGAGTCGAAAAGATAAACCTGCGACGACGCCTTGCCCGCATCGGCTGCGGACAAGGCGATTTGGCGGTAGCGGAGCGTCGTTACGCGTTTTGTTGCGCTGTTATTGCGCCGCTATCGCGTCATTGTCACGTCATTATCGCGTCGTGCCACGTCGCAATAGGTTGACTACTGCCAGCAATACCACCGCACCTAAAAACGACACCAGCAGCGAACTGATGCTGAAATCATTCTGGTTGATTGTGCCGGTACCGAACAGGGGTGCCAGCAACCATCCGCCGAGCAAGGCGCCCACGATGCCGACCACGACATTGAGAATCATGCCTTGCTGCGCATCGGTTTTCATGACCATGCTGGCAAGCCATCCAAGGATACCGCCGACAACGATCCAGATTATGAAATTCATGCTGATCTCCAATAAGTCAAACGAAAGGCCGTGATGGTCGGCGCAACCACGTACGTCGACGACTTCGTGGCATGCAACCTCCATACCGGAGGCGGTAACGGAAGCGGGATGCGCGCATCCTTGTCGGCACTGTAGCAGGCAAGTCGCGGCATGCAATCGATTGCGCGAGGTTGTTTGTGATCGGTCAATTCTTGTGGGCATTTTTGGAGTGGCGTTGCCCTATGCATCGCGCTATGCCGCGCAGATT
>JACMQD010000130.1 GCA_014377155.1 Herminiimonas sp. | reverse complement strand
CCCAGCGGCGAGGCTTCAGGCAGATTCGAGGTGGTCATTGGCGCGGCGGTATGGATAAACGCGTATTTTGACAGATACCGCTTGTTGCCGCCCGTGTCTGTGGAAGCCGGCGTCGCGCCTGAATCAGGTCTTGAGCCGGAATGGATTGAAGTCGGTCGCATTGTCGTAGAAATCCTCGTTTTCTTTTTTCTTGAGGAATGCCACCACCCGATAGGTCACCGGCGTCATCACGACTTCCCAGCCGGTCTTGAGCACGTACTGGGCCACGATTACCGCCAGCAATTGCTGATTCGACCAAATGCCGTAAAAGGCGATCACGTAGAACAGACTGGAATCGACCGCTTCGCCGCACACGGTCGAACCGATGGTACGCAACCACAAGTGACGGCCGGCGGTGCGGACTTTAAGCCTGGCCAGCACATAACTGTTGACGAAGCTGCCACACCAGAACGCGATCATCGATGCGGCGATGATGCGTGGCGTATTGCCGAATACCGCCTGCAAGTGGGTCTGATATTCCGCATTGAACGGATCGGCGGCCGGTTTCAGCGCCAGCACTACCCATGACATCAGTGCCGCCAGCGCCAGCGCGCTGAAGCCGGCCCAGATAACGCGGCGGTCGCGGCCGTAGCCATAGACCTCGGTCAGAATGTCGCCGAAAATATAGGAGATCGGGAAGAACAGGACGCCGGCGCCGAAGGTCACCACGCCGATGATTGGCAAGGTTACTTCGGCGGCCTTGGCAGCGCCGATCAGGTTCGAGCACAGCAGGATCGTGACGAAAGCGGCCATGACGAAATCGTAGTAGCGGTACTGGGCAATCGGACGCGACATGCTGGTTCTCACTTAAAAGAAAAACGCAGGGCCCCTCATTTTGGCGCCTTCTACTGTTTGCAGTAAAACGGCGTACTCATGACGCTCGTGGTATTTCTAGTCGGCAGGACAAGCAGTTTACAAGAACAGCTTGTAGGCCGGATTGTCGCTTTCATCCCAATATCGATAACCCAGCGTAGCCAGAAATTCGCGAAACGCCTTCATTTCCTTTTTCGGCACCTGCAGTCCGACCAGAATGCGGCCGACATCGCCGCCCTGGGTGCGGTAATGGAACAGGCTGATGTTCCAGTTCGGTGCCATGCTGTCCAAAAACCGCATCAGCGCGCCCGGACGCTCCGGGAATTCGAAGCGAAACAACAATTCATCCAGCGCCAGCGCGCTCTTGCCACCGACCAGATGGCGCAGGTGCAGTTTCGCCAGTTCGTCATGGGTCAGGTCGAGCGCCTTGAAGCCGTGCTTGTCGAAGTTTTTGGCGATCTTGCCCGGCTCTTCGCGATTGGCGATCTGCACGCCGACAAAGACATGCGCCTTGCTGGCATCGCTGATGCGATAGATGAATTCGGTGACGTTGCGCGGGCCGATCAGTTCGCAAAAGCGCTTGAAACTACCGCGCTCTTCGGGAATGGTGACGGCGAAAACCGCTTCGCGCGACTCGCCGATTTCGGCGCGTTCGGCCACGAAGCGCAGACGGTCGAAATTCATGTTGGCGCCGCAGGCGATGGTAACCAGCGTCTCGTTACGCAACGGTTTCTTGGCGGCTTTGGCCCGTTCGAGGTAGGCCTTGGCGCCTGCCACTGCCATCGCGCCAGATGGTTCGACGATGCTGCGTGTGTCCTGAAAGATGTCCTTGATCGCGGCGCAGACCTGGTCGGTATCGACGACGATGATCTCGTCGACCACCAGCTTGGCCATGCGGAAGGTTTCTTCGCCCACCAGCTTGACGGCAGTGCCGTCGCAGAACAGCCCGACGTCCGTCAGAGTGACGCGACGGCCGGCTTCCAGGCTGCGCGCCATCGCATCCGAATCGGTGGTTTGCACGCCAATGATGCGGATGTCGGGGCGCACTGCCTTGACATAGGCACCGATACCGGCGATCAGTCCGCCACCGCCGATGGCAATGAAGATTGCATGGATCGGGCCAGGATGCTGGCGCAGGATTTCCATGCCGATCGTGCCCTGGCCGGCAATCACATCGGGATCGTCGAACGGATGGACGAAAGTCAGCTTGAGCTTTTTTTCCAGCGTCAATGCATGGTTGTAGGCGTCGGTGTAGGACTCTCCGAACAGCACCACTTCCCCGCCGCGGGCATTGACCGCATCGATCTTGACCGGTGGTGTGGTGGTCGGCATCACGATCACGGCGCGGCAACCGAGTTTCGAGGCCGACAGCGCCACGCCTTGGGCGTGATTGCCGGCCGAGGCGCAAATGACGCCGCGCTTGAGTTGGGCCGCGTTCAGGTTGGCCATCTTGTTGTAAGCACCGCGCAGTTTGAAGCTGAACACACTCTGCATGTCTTCGCGCTTGAGGTAAATCTGGTTGTCCATCCGCTTGGAAAGGGTAGGTGCGATGTCGAGGGGCGTTTCGACCGCGACTTCATAGACGCGGGCAGTCAGTATTTTTTTCAGGTAGTCGGTGGTCATAGATTCGGAGTGGTTGCCAAGTGGGGCAGCAGACATACAGGCGCACAGCGCGTCATTATAATGGACGCCTTTGTGTCATTGTCATATTGCTTCCATTTGGCCGCGTCGCCTGAGCGCGGAGCTTCGTGCAGGACCACCACTGATTGCTTATCGATGATCGAATCTGCTCTGCACACGCTCCTCAATGCACTGTCCATTCCGCAGGTCGGCCTGCCGGCGGTCTTTCTGATCAGCCTGATTTCGGCAACGCTGCTGCCGCTGGGGTCGGAGCCCGTGGTGTTCGCAGTCGTCAAGATCAGTCCCGACATGTTCTGGCCGGTGGTGCTGGTGGCAACATTAGGCAACACGATCGGCGGCATGATCGATTATGCAATCGGCTTCGGCGCGAAAAAGGCCTTTGCCGGCGAACGCAAGACGCGCTGGTTTCACATGCTCGAGCGGCACGGTGCCAAGACCATGCTGCTGTCGTGGTTGCCCGGCGTCGGCGACCCGATCTGCACGCTGGCCGGCTGGCTCAAACTGCCGTTCTGGCCAAGCGTACTGTACATGGCAATCGGCAAGTTTTTCCGGTATTTCCTGATGACGATCGCCTTGTTATATGTGCCGGACGGTTTCTGGAAGCAGATCGGTGAGTTTTTCTCGAACTTGGTCGCCTGACTGCGGTATCGGACAAACTTGTCGTCAAATACGTTGAATTTCATTCGGGATGCGTGTGTGTACCTGTATGAACCGTAGGGCTGTTCGGTCGTGGTGCATCGCAATACGCTAGAATGCACTTTTAGGGACAGTCTAACCACAATTGATTGATGAACGCCCCAGCACACATCCAAGCCTTGCTCTCTGACGCCCCGGCCGGCGCCCTGCCTTCGCGCTTGCGCGAAATCCCCTATAACTACACGTCGTTTTCGGACCGCGAAATTGTCATTCGGCTGCTGGGCGAGGATGCCTGGTACTTGCTCGACGAGTTGCGCGGCTCGCGCCAGACCGGCCGTTCGGCACGGATGCTGTATGAAGTGCTGGGCGACATCTGGGTCATGCAGCGCAATCCCTACCTGCAAGACGACATGTTGGACAATCCGCGTCGCCGCCAGGATCTGATCGATGCGCTCAATCACCGGTTGGGTGAAGTCGACAAACGCCGCGGCGCCACCGACCCGAACGAAGCCGACGACGCCGTCGCGCAACGCCGTAGTGCCAGTGTCGGCGCCTTGCTCGACGCTGCCAGAAAAGCGGTGGCCGCCTTCGCCGACGAGTTCCGCAACACCTACGACCTGCGCAAGCGTACCAACAAGGTTCTTGGACGCTATACCGCAAAAGACAACATCAAGTTCGATGGCCTGTCGCGCGTGTCGCATGTCACCGACGCCACCGACTGGCGCGTCGAATATCCGTTCGTGGTGCTGACACCCGACTCCGAAGACGAAATGGCCGGCCTCGTCAAAGGCTGCATCGAATTGGGCCTGACCATCATTCCGCGCGGCGGCGGTACCGGTTACACCGGCGGCGCCATTCCGCTGACACCGCTGTCGGCCGTTATCAATACCGAAAAGCTGGAACAGCTGGGCGCGGTCGAAATGACCATGCTGCCCGGCGTCGACCGTGAATATGCGACGATTTTCTCGGGTGCCGGCGTGGTCACCAAGCGCGTCTCCGACGCCGCCGAAAAAGCCGGCTTCGTGTTCGCAGTCGATCCGACTTCGGCAGAAGCATCCTGCATCGGCGGCAATGTCGCCATGAATGCTGGTGGTAAAAAAGCCGTGTTGTGGGGTACCGCGCTCGACAATCTGGCCAGCTGGCGCATGGTCGACCCGAACGGCGACTGGCTCGACGTTACCCGCCTCGAACACAACCTGGGCAAGATCCACGATGCGCCTTCGGCCAAGTTCCGCCTCGAATGGCGTCATCCGACCGAGCGTGGCGGCCAGGCCGGCACGCCGTTCAAGACCGAAGTTCTTGAAATTGCCGGCAGCAAGTTCCGCAAGGAAGGCCTCGGCAAGGACGTCACCGACAAGTTCCTGTCCGGCCTGCCAGGTATTCAGAAGGAAGGCTGCGACGGCCTGATCACGTCGGCGCGCTGGATTTTGCACAAGATGCCGAAACACACGCGTACCGTCTGCCTCGAATTTTTCGGGCAAGCGCGCGAGGCGATCCCGTCGATTGTCGAAATCAAGGATTACCTCGACGCCGAAACCCGAAAAGGCGGTGCGATCCTGGCCGGCCTCGAGCATCTCGACGAGCGCTACTTGCGTGCGGTCGGCTATGCCACCAAATCCAAGCGCGGTGTCTTGCCCAAGATGGTGCTGTTCGGCGACATCGTTGGCGACGACGACATCGCCGTGGCACAAGCCGCGTCCGAAGTCGTGCGCATGGCCAACAATCATGTTGGCGAAGGCTTCGTCGCCGTCAGCCCCGAGGCGCGCAAGAAATTCTGGCTCGACCGTGCCCGCACCGCCGCCATCGCCAAGCACACCAATGCTTTCAAGATCAATGAAGACGTGGTCATTCCGCTCAATCGCATGGGCGAATACACCGATGGTATCGAGCGTATCAACATCGAACTGTCCATCAAAAACAAGCTGCAACTGATCGACGAGCTGCGCGCGTTTTTTATCAAAGGCAATCTGCCACTGGGTAAGAGCGAAGACGCCGAAGGCGACGACATTCCAGCCGAAGAATTGCTGGAAGACCGCGTGCAGCAAGCCGTAGCGCTGCTGGATCTGACACATGCGCGCTGGTCGTATGTACTGACGCAGCTCGACAAGCCATTGCGGGACGCGCGCGACGATCTGATCGCGTTAGGTCTCGGCAAGCTGACCGCTGCGTTCGACGAGCGTTTGCAAAAGCAGGCGCACGCGACCGTATTCGACATCGCGCAGGACCGTACCGTGCGCATTTCGTGGAAAGCAGAGATCCGCGCGCCGCTGCGCCAGATTTTCAGCGGCGGTGCGTTCCGGTTGATCCTTGAAGAATGCACGGCGATCCACAAGCGCGTTCTGCGCGGCCGCGTGTTCGTGGCGCTGCACATGCATGCCGGCGACGGCAACGTGCATACCAATTTGCCAGTCAATTCCGACCATTACGAAATGCTGCAGGATGCGCATGCGGCCGTGGCGCGGATCATGGTACTGGCGCGCTCACTCGATGGCGTCATCTCGGGCGAACATGGCATCGGCATCACCAAGCTCGAATTCCTGACCGAAGACGAGATCAAGGATTTCCGCGACTACAAGTTGCGCATCGATCCGGAAGGCCGCTTCAACAAGGGCAAGCTGCTCAACCTCCCCGATGTCCATGCCGACCTGCGCAATGCCTACACGCCATCGTTCGGCTTAATGGGACACGAGTCGCTGATCATGCAGCAAAGCGATATCGGCGCCATCGCCACCAGTATCAAGGATTGCCTGCGCTGCGGTAAATGCAAGCCGGTATGCGCCACGCATGTGCCGCGCGCCAACCTGCTGTACTCGCCGCGCAACAAGATCCTGGCGACCTCGCTGTTGATCGAAGCTTTCTTGTACGAAGAGCAGACCCGCCGCGGCATCTCGATCAAGCACTGGGAAGAATTCGAAGACGTGGCCGACCATTGCACGGTTTGTCATAAGTGTCTGACGCCATGCCCGGTCGATATCGACTTCGGCGATGTGTCGATGAATATGCGTAACCTGCTGCGCAAGATGAACAAGAAATCGTTCAACCCCGGCACCGCGAGTGCGATGTTTTTCCTCAATGCGACCGATCCGGCCACCATCAACGCCACGCGCCAGGTGATGACCGGGCTGGTGTTCAAGGCCCAGCGCCTGGGTCACGACGTGCTGAAGAAATTCGCGAAAAAGCAGACCAAGAAACCGCCGGCGTCGCATGGCAAGGCACCCGTGCGCGAGCAGGTAATCCATTTCATCAACAAGAAAATGCCGGGCAATTTGCCCAAGAAAACCGCGCGCGCGCTGCTCGATATCGAAGACGACAAAATCGTCCCGATCATCCGTAATCCGCAGACCACCACGGCCGATACCGAAGCCGTGTTCTATTTCCCTGGCTGCGGCTCGGAGCGATTATTTTCGCAAGTCGGCCTCGCCACCCAGGCAATGCTGTGGAATGTCGGTGTGCAAACCGTGCTGCCGCCGGGCTACCTGTGCTGCGGCTATCCGCAACGCAGCGCCGGTGAATTCGACAAGGCCGAAAAGATCATCACGGATAACCGGGTCCTGTTCCACCGGATGGCCAATACGCTCAATTACCTCGATATCAAGACCGTGGTGGTCTCATGCGGTACTTGCTATGACCAGATCCAGAGCTATGAATTCGACAAGATATTCCCGGGGTCACGCATTATCGACATTCATGAATTCCTGCTCGAAAAAGGCGTCAAACTCGAAGGTGTCGACGGCACACGCTACATGTACCACGACCCGTGCCATACGCCGATGAAATTGCAGGATCCGCTGAAGACCGTCAATGCGCTGATTACCACCATCGATGACAAGAAGATCGAAAAGAATGATCGTTGCTGCGGCGAAGCGGGAACGCTGGCAGCCAGTCGGCCGGATATTTCGACCCAGATTCGTTTCCGCAAGGAAGAGGAAATGACCAAAGGTGCCGACAAGATGCGTGCCGACGGTTTCGCTGGCGAAGTCAAGATATTGACGTCTTGCCCGGCCTGCCTGCAGGGTCTGTCGCGCTTCAACGACGACTCCGGCACCAAGGCCGATTACATTGTCGTCGAGATCGCCAAGCATCTGTTGGGCGAAGACTGGATGCCGGACTATGTCGCACGCGCCAACAATGGCGGCATCGAGCGTGTGCTCGTTTGACGCCCAGCGTATCGATGTCAGTTTGAAGGAGCTTGCCATGACCAGTGCCGTTGCTTGCGAACTGTGTACTCAGACCGGAGGCGAAGTTGTCTGGAGTAACGATCTGTGCCGCGTGGTGCTGGTTGCCGATATTCACTATCCGGGATTTTGCCGGGTGATCTGGAACCGGCATGTCAGGGAAATGACGGACCTGGCCGCCGGTGAGCGCGAGCAGTTGATGGCGGCGGTCTGGTTGGTAGAAGGCGCCGTACGCGAAGCGATGATGCCTGACAAAATCAATCTTGCGTGCCTGGGCAACATGGTGCCGCATGTGCACTGGCACGTGATTCCGCGCTTTACCGATGATGTCCATTTCCCCGGCGCGGTATGGGCGAGCGCACAACGGCCACCGGTGCTGCCGGATCTGGCTGTGCGCAGCGCCATGTTGCTGCGCCTTCGCGAAGCGATTACCCGCAACCTGGCGCATGGCATATAAGGAGCGGTTACATTGACTCGCTCTCCATGACCGTCCACTTCAGGATCACAACCGATGCTTCCCTCACGACAGACCGGCGCCGTAGCGCCGCCCACTTCGCTCACCGTGCGCATGAAATCGCGCCTGCTGGAGCTTGGCTTCAACGACCCCGACGTCGGTGCTGTTGAATATGCTTTGCCATTTGAACTATTGCGCGTGTATTCGCCCTCGGCCGAAGTCAAAGGTCACGGCGCCGGCCAGGAAATCCTGCAAACCGGCAAGCGCAATGTTAGCGTGACGGCAGTCGAGCCGGTCGGCAATTATGCGATCCAACCACATTTCGATGACGGCCACAACACGGGATTGTTTACCTGGGAATACCTGTATTGGCTGGGCAAGAACCAGGCGCAGTTATGGGACGACTATCTCGGCAGGCTCGAAGCGGCGGGATTTACGCGCGAAAGTGGACGCGATGCGTCGATGATGGCAGCGGGTTCCGGTGCTGATGCGAGTTGCGGGCACAAGCACTGATTAAATGCGGAAGGGCACCGAGAACATTTTGGTTGTCCTTCTTTTTTCCTGCACGGTTAATTGCATCGCGAACAGTCGTCGAGTGATGATACTTGTCGCGCGTTGCCGCTGCTTATCGATACGTGACCAAGCCGCAACTGCGGCAAATGTGCTCGATTGTTCGAATGCGTGAAAATGTCCTGTAAACAACCAAGCTGGCAGTGAAAAAGGTAATGGTGATGGCGCCAAACACCGCGCCAAATGGGATTAGGAGCACCGAACCAACGGCGGCGACGACCAATAAGGCAAGCCATCTCTCCATAGCACGCGCTTTCGAATGCGCGCCAGCAACGGCGATCTCGACGTAATTTTCAGATCCGCATTTTTCACAGGGAGGAATCATTTTTTAGCTTGCTGTGCGCTTTGAATGGAGCAAGTACCGAGGTTTTTGTGCCCCGACATTTGCCCCGAAATTGTCAATGCTGGTCACTTTTCACCACACCGAGTGCTTCCATCGCCAGAGTCGCCATGCCATGTGGGCCGACAAATTTTCCGTAAACATTTTCCAGTTTTATTGCTTCTCGCGGAATCAATTCGGTTGCGCGGTATCGGTGAGCAAGCGCAGCAAGATCAGAATAAATACCCGTCCTGTCCATAATACGTACGCGTCCGAACGAATCGTAAAAGGCATGAATCGCATGGCCTCCTGCCACGTTTGCGCCTCTCATGACCAACACCGAGATCAAAACGACGCTACCGTCGCGCGGCAACATTTGAATAACGTCGCGAATGTTGCTGACAGTTTTGAGTTCTCCCATTTTCGCACCGATTTGCCGGAGATGATTTGTCATCGTGCTCAGACGAATGCCTTGCAGGCTGTGGAATGGGACGCCGACCGCCTTTGCCAGATCCTCGACCGCGACGAACATTTTTCCTCGAGCGCGAAACCCGGTCAGTGCAAGCGCTTTCGTCGAATTAACCCAAGAGCAGATTTCGCCGCCGGGGTCGAGGATGACCTTCGCAATTTTCATGTTTGCGCGGCTCTTCAACACTTGCAGAGTCTTTCCGGTAGGGCCCAATAAGCCTATTAGTCGCAAGCCATCTTGGGCTACGCCAGATAAAGTGCCTGTCATCAGACCATCGCCAACACGCAGTACATCTACCATTCCCGCGCCTAACACCATCGAGGTGTTGACGCCCGTAGCAAGAATGATGGCAAACCGATTCGGATTTCTCTCAACAAAATCGTCTAACGAGAGTTCAGCGGTTTTATGTTGAGCATCCCACCAATTCGCAACGTCTGTCAGGTAGCGCATTTTTATTCGATGTCATTGTCGTAAAAGGTAACCAAAGTATAACCAAAAATTGTAAAAAAGATAACTAAATATGCTTTCTCTCTTTAAAGTGATCGTACGCAAGGTAATAAAAAATTGGTATTTATGTTCAGATAACTGCAAAAAGTTGGGCCGTTTTAGATAGGCGCTGCAATTTTCTCGTGTCACGCAATGTTATTGAAGTCGAACTTCGATCGTGCCGCGATGCCCAACCTGCACGCACTTGTATAATGGTGCTTCGTTCAACACGGCTGCGACCATGATAAATCCATGACCAATACCACCCATTTCGGTTACAAGACTGTTGCGGAAGAAGACAAGGTGCATAAAGTCGCCCAGGTTTTCCATTCCGTTGCGGCGAAATACGATGTGATGAATGACCTCATGTCGGCTGGCATGCACCGGGTGTGGAAAACCTTTACCGTCGGGCAAGCTGCGGTTCGCCCGGGTTTCAAGGTGCTCGATATCGCGGGTGGAACCGGTGATTTGGCCAAGGCATTTGCCAAAAAGGCCGGGCCAACCGGCGAAGTGTGGCTGACCGATATCAACGAGTCCATGTTGCGGGTCGGACGTGATCGGCTGTTGAACAACGGCTTGGCCATCCCCATCGCGTTATGCGACGCCGAAAAACTGCCATTTCCTGATAACTATTTCGATCGCGTCAGTGTCGCCTTCGGCTTGCGCAACATGACGCACAAGGATGCCGCGCTGGCGGAAATGCAGCGCGTTCTCAAGCCGGGTGGCAAGCTGCTGGTACTGGAGTTTTCCAAGGTCTGGGAGCCACTGCAAAAGCCGTATGATGTCTATTCGTTTTCGGTACTGCCATGGCTGGGCAAGCGGATTGCCAACGATGCCGACAGTTACCGTTATCTGGCAGAATCGATCCGCATGCATCCGGATCAGGATACCCTGAAGACAATGATGCAGGACGCCGGACTCGATCGTGTCGAGTATTTCAATTTAACGGGTGGTGTGGCCGCACTTCATACCGGTATCAAATTTTAGGAGGAGATGATGAAAAAATTCCTTGT
>JACMQD010000129.1 GCA_014377155.1 Herminiimonas sp. | reverse complement strand
GGGAATTATGTCGCTCAAAAAATCATGACACCCGGCGAACGGGCAACCGGCAGCCAGGACGATCGACAGTCCTTGAAATTCGATATTCGCAGTTATGTCTACGACGGCGACGTCCAATGGACGGCGGCCCGTATGTACCAGGGCCAAACCACGAATTTCCGGACGCCGGGGGGAGGATTCGCACCGGTTTTCAGCATGCCAGATGACACCGTCGCCTGTGAGATCGCAGCATGCGCTCGGCATATTGCAGACAAGACTGAGATTTCATAAAAGTAGGGCATCCAGCTTTTGAGCGTCAAATGTTGTCTAAAGAACAATATCGGCGTCGGCAAGACACAAACACATGTGTATGGCTAAGACCCTACTTTCAAAAGAAGCCATAACTACCTAATTTTGTTAAATATTATGCTTTAATGTCTTTTTAGAAATAAGCGCTAAGTCCTTGACTCCATTGGAGAATTCCCCGTTTTTCGACTGAATATTACTTGACCGCAAAACCTGTCTCTACTAAAGTGGGTGAGGGTGTGAAAAAGTGTGATTTAGTGGGTTAAAATTTGGTTGTCGCATTTTTTCAGCACCGCGACGGGCATAAATCGGGCGAAGGGTGGTCAAGGTGTTTCAAGGCGCGTCTGCATTAAATCTCGATGCGAAAGGTCGGTTGTCCATCCCGGCCAGACACCGCGACGCCTTGACGGTGCAGTGCGAAGGCCGTTTGACGCTGACCAAGCACCCGCATGGCTGTCTGCTTTTCTTCCCGCGGCCGGTCTGGGAAAGCCACCGTGACCAGATTGCCGCATGGCCGATGTCTGCGCGTGCCTGGCAGCGCATATTTCTCGGTAATGCCGCCGACGTCGAGATGGATGGCGCCGGACGCATCCTGATTACCCCTGAACTTCGGTCCGCGGCTGGTCTGTCCCGCGACGTGATGCTATTGGGAATGGGTAGCCATTTCGAGATCTGGGATGCGGCCAAACTGGCTGCGAGCGAGTCGGAGGCGATCGCCTCTGGCATGCCCGATGTACTCGGCAACTTTTCGTTCTGAATCGCCGTGACTACTCTACAACCGGTGCCTGAGTTTCTGCACCGCACGGTGCTGCTCGACGAAGCGGTCGATTCGCTCGCCTGCAGCGGCGAACGGGCCGACGGTATCTATATGGACGGCACCTTCGGGCGCGGCGGACATGCCAGGCTTCTGCTGGAACGGCTGGGTCCACGCGGTCGTTTGATCGCGTTCGACAAGGATTTGCAGGCGATCGCTACGGCCGAGGCGATCGTCGATCCACGCTTCGAGATCGTGCATGACAGCTTTGCGACCGTGGAACAGGCCTTGCAGCAGCGCGGTATCGAACAGGTAGACGGCGTGTTGCTGGACCTGGGGATTTCATCGCCCCAGGTGGATGACGCCGCACGCGGATTCTCGTTTCGGCTGGACGGACCGCTTGACATGCGTATGGACACCAGCCGCGGCGTATCTGCCGCTCAGTGGCTGGCGATTGAAACAGAACCCAACATAGAGAAAGTGATCAGAGCATATGGGGAAGAACGGTTTGCTTTTCAGATTGCAAAGGCGATTGCTGCTCGCAGGGCAGTCGAGCCAATTTCAAGCACACGACAGCTTGCCGAGATCGTGGCAGGCGCAGTCAAAACCCGCGAGAAGGGCAAAGATCCGGCCACCCGCACCTTTCAGGCTATCCGGATTTACATCAATCGGGAGCTTGAAGAACTCGAAATAGGACTAAAGGCAGCCTATGAGCGGTTGGCGCCGAATGCACGCCTCGTCGTCATCAGCTTTCATTCCCTTGAAGATCGTATCGTCAAGCAGTTCATGGCCTCGAAAGCCACGTTGCCGCAACCTGATCGTCGTCTGCCGATTCGTGCGGTGGACCTGCCACAACCCGAGCTGCGACTTGTGGCAAGGATTCGCCCATCGACGGAAGAGGTCGCGCTCAATCCTCGCTCCCGGTCCGCCGTCATGAGGGTCGCCGAACGTCTGGACTCGCCGGCGGGAGTCGCCCTATGAGCAGCCGCCTGAACCTAGTGGTCACGGCATTGTTGATGGCTTGTGCGCTATCGCTCGTCAACGCCCAGTATCACGCCCGAAGCCTGTTCATCGAACTGGAGCGGGCTCAGGGTATTGCGCGTCAGCTCGATATTGAATGGGCGCAGCTGCAGCTAGACCAGTCCACGCTCGGTAAAAACGCCCGTATCGAAGCCAGTGCGCGTCGAGATCTCAACATGATGCCGGTCACCGCTGCCCGCACGCAGTACATGGTGCCGAATGCACCCCTCAACGGTGCAGCGGTGCCGCCACCAGGAAACAAATGAGCCGACATGCACAAAACGGCCGCAGCAGCGGCAGTAGCCGAACCGGTCGTACGGCTGCCGGCAAGGGTGCGCCGTTTGCCGCGAATCCGATGCTGGCGGTAAAGCTGCCGGTCTGGCGCTCCCGCCTGGTACTGTTTGCGCTGTTCATCGCTTTCGTGGCACTTGCCGGACGGGCGGCATGGCTACAGGGCATGTCGACCGATTTCCTGCAGAAGCAAGGCGCCTCGCGCTATGCGCGAACCATCGAATTGCCTGCAACGCGCGGCAAGATTACCGATCGAAACGGCGAGGTGCTGGCATCTTCGGTGCCAGTCAAGGCAATCTGGGCCGTGCCGGACGACGTGCTGGAGGCGCCGGCGTCGAAGCTGCGGTCGCTGGCGACGTTGCTGGACATGCCGGAACGCGATCTGCGTAAGAAACTCGATTCGGATCGTAATTTCGTCTATCTGAAACGGCAGGTAGAGCAGCCAGTGTCGGACAAGATCGTCGCTCTCGGCATCCGCGGTATCGAAACCCGTAAGGAATACAAACGTTTCTATCCTGAAAGCGATGCGATGGCGCATGTGGTGGGATTTACCAACGTAGAAGATGCCGGCCAGGACGGCATGGAACTGTCGTCGCAAAAAAACCTGGCTGGCATGACCGGCAGCCGGCGCGTGATCAAGGATCGCCTCGGTCGGATCGTCGAGGATATCGCTGCGGTCAAGGAGCCGCACGACGGCCACGACCTGACATTGTCGATCGACAGCAAGATCCAGTACATCGCGTTTTCGCAGCTTAAGCAGGCGGTCGAAACCTCAAAAGCGAAAGCAGGCGGTATCGTGGTACTCGACGTCAAGACCGGCGAGGTGCTGGCCCTGGCCAATCTACCAACCTACAATCCGAACGACCGTAGCCTCCTGACCGGTGCGCAATTGCGTAACCGCGTCATGACCGATACCTTTGAACCGGGCTCGACGCTTAAGCCTTTCACGATTGCACTGGCGCTTGACACTAAACGTGTTACCCCGGAATCGACCTTCCAGACCTCTCCGGGCAAGATGGTGATCGGTACTGCCACGATCGGCGACTCCCACGCGCACGGCCT
>JACMQD010000128.1 GCA_014377155.1 Herminiimonas sp. | reverse complement strand
TTTGCGTGCCCACAGATTGGTGACATTGCCGGACTGGATGGTTTCGCATTCGAAACCGAGCGGTGTCAGCAGTTCGATCATGCGTTGCTGACATCCCTTGTCGTCGGGTGTTACCGAGGAAAGGGCGATCAGTTCCTGGGTCAGTGCAAGCGTTTTGCTCATGTTATTGTTTGAAAATCTGTTGATAGGTTGCGTCGGAAAATCCGACATAAGTACGGTCTGCGGTCTGCAGCACG
The DNA here is from genome assembly GCA_014377155.1 of Herminiimonas sp. The sequence continues at coordinate 8,064 of JACMQD010000128.1, read as the reverse complement.
GGACGTTTGATCACCGATGGTAATTCCAGCATCAGAGCCGTCGCGTTTTGGTCGTTCGTGATCTGCGCCTTACGAACATCGTTCAAACCCCGCCACGTGGTGCCTTTTCGATTGATCAGCTCGTCGGCGGCGACGTCGACAAGCCAGGCTGCTATAAGTGCACTGCGGATTCCCGATTTTTTGAAATCATGGAAGACATGGTCGACACCTCGGTCGGCGAGCCAGGCGCGTGCTTTCCTGACCTGATCGCAATTCGGGATGCCAAATAATGTAGTTTGCATAGTAGCGGGATGCGTTGCGCAATACGATGTTCGAGAGGCGAAACAGCGAGGCCGGCATTACGACCCGCAATTTCGGTTGCAGAATCTGGCCTGGGCTGCGTGAATAACCCGCTAGGATAACATAGCGTTTCCCGCGACATTCCACAGGCCGCGCCGTGCCGGTGGGCTATTCCTACCAATTCACGCATTCGCTACACGGTAACGCACCACGCTAAAACCCGAATTGCCTGAAATTCAGGTTTTATATTGATCAAAAATGACGTGTTAGTAAAGCAGCGCCCAAGCGGCTGCAGGCGACTTTGCCGCCGATTCAAATGTTCAATGTAAATTCGGTAAATGTGGCACTGTCGTCTTTGGGCGCAACCGGTTCGGCGACCTTGGCCTGCGCATTGTTGATCAGCCAGAACAGGTTGCTGGCCGAATCGGCATGGGACATTGCCTCTTCCTGATCCACAATGCCATCTTTGATGAGCTGCATGAGCGCTTGCTCGAAGGTCTGCGACCCGGGCGCCAGGCTTTTTTCTATGGCGTCTTTGATCTGGCCGATATTATTCTGCTCGATCAGTTCGGCCACATGGCGCGTGTTGAGCATGATCTCGACTGCCGCTCGCCGCCCGCCGTCGAGCGTCTTGACCAAGCGTTGCGAAATAATCGCTTTCAGCGTCGATGCCAGATCGGCAAGTAACGACAACCGGTTTTCGATCGGGAAAAAATTGATGATGCGGGTGAGCGCTTGATAGCTGTTGTTCGCGTGCAGCGTGGCGACCACCAGATGGCCCGACTGCGCGTAGGCCATGGCCGCAGACATGGTGTCCTTGTCGCGGATCTCGCCGATCAAAATGCAGTCCGGCGCTTGGCGCAACGCGTTTTTCAAGGCGATCGCGAGCGAGTTCGAGTCGATACCGATTTCGCGCTGGTTGACAATCGATTTCTTGTTACGGAACAGGTATTCGATCGGATCTTCAAGTGTCAGAATATGACCGGCACGCAAGCCGTTGCGGTAGTCGAGCATCGACGCAATCGTGGTCGACTTGCCTGACCCGGTCGCACCGACGACCAGCAACAATCCGCGGCGCTCCATGATCAGGTCGGCGACAATCATGGGAATATGCAGCGTGCCGATATCGGGAATAACTGTGGGAATAAAGCGCAGCACGGCTGACACGCTGCCGCGCTGGCGAAATGCCGACAACCGGAAGCTGCCCACCCCGGCCACCGGGATGCCGATATTGAGCTCATTGTCGCGCTCGAGTTCTTGCAAGCGGTCGAGCGTAACGACTTCGCCCAGCAGCGACATGATCGTCGCGCTGTCCATCTTTTGCTGATTGATTGGCAGCAGATTGCCGTTGATCTTGAGGTGAATCGGCGAATTGACACTCAAGAACATGTCGGACGCCGATTTTTCCTTCATCAGCATGAACAAGCGATCCATTGCCATGATTTGATCCAGTCAGAAAGGGCGATAAAACAGCGTGCACCACGTGCCCGCCGTCCGGTACAGCATGTCAATACTCAGTCGCGCAGCAAGTCATTGATAGCGGTCTTGGCGCGGGTTTTGGCATCCACGCGCTTGACGATAACAGCACAGTAAAGGCTGTGCGAACCATCGGCGGAAGGCAGGTTGCCTGAAACCACGACCGAACCTGCCGGCACCCGGCCGTACGTGACTTCGCCGGTGGCGCGGTCGTAGATCTTGGTCGACTGGCCGATGTAGACGCCCATCGAAATCACGGAATTTTCTTCGACGATGACGCCTTCGACGATTTCGGAACGCGCGCCGATGAAGCAATTGTCTTCGATGATGGTCGGATTGGCCTGCATCGGTTCGAGCACGCCGCCGATGCCGACGCCGCCGGACAGGTGGACGTTCTTGCCGATCTGCGCGCATGAGCCGACCGTAGCCCACGCATCGACCATCGAACCTTCATCGACATAGGCGCCGATATTGACGAACGAGGGCATCAGGATGACGTTCTTGCCAATGAAGCTGCCACGACGGGCGACGGCCGGTGGCACGACGCGAAAGCCGCCACGCACGAAATCTTCTGCCGTGTAGCTGGCAAACTTGGTCGGTACCTTGTCATAGAACTGCATGCTCGATCCGGCCGGCATGGTGACGTTTTCTTCCAGACGGAACGACAAAAGGACAGCCTTCTTGATCCATTGGTTGACGACCCATTGGCCGGAATCCTTCTGTGCCACGCGCAGCGTGCCACGATCGAGTTCGTCGATCACATGTGCCACGGCTTCGCCGATATTGGCAGGTGCGGTATTGGGTGCGAGGCTGGCGCGGTCTTCCCAGGCCTGGTCGATTATTTGTTGCAATTGTTGAGTCATGTCGTCGGAGAACTTGAAGTTTGATGGATCGGATTAGAGGATAAATTCTTAGTGAATTCGACAATGCGGCGTGCTGCTTCCAGGCATTCGTCCACTTCGGCCACCAGTGCCATGCGAATGCGGTTGCGACCGGGGTTAATCCCGCCTGCATTGCGTCCCAGGTAGCTGCCGGGCAGAACAGTCACATTATATTCGGCATAGAGGCGCCTGGCGAAATCGACATCGGAGATGGCGACATCGCGGTCGACTCTGGCCCATAGATAGAAGCCGGCATCGGGCAGAGTCACATCCATCACCTCTGCCAGCATCGGCGTCACCTGGCTGAACTTGGTCTTGTATTTAGCGCGGTTTTCGATCACGTGCTGCTCGTCGCCCCATGCGGCAATCGACGCCTGCTGTACCGTCGGGCTCATGGCGCCGCCTTGATAGGTTCGATAGAGCAGAAATTTTTTCATGATGTCGGCGTCGCCGGCGACGAAGCCGGAGCGCATGCCCGGCACGTTCGAACGCTTGGACAGGCTCGAGAACGCTATCAGACGCGGGTAGCCCGTGCGGCCCAGTTTATGCGCCGCTTCCATTGCTCCCAGGGGCGGCGTGGCATCGAAATAAATTTCTGAGTAACATTCGTCGGCGGCGATGACGAAACCGTGGCGGTCGGATAGATCGAACAGCTCTTTCCAGTCCTGCAGCGTCAGGACGGCTCCGGTCGGATTGCCTGGCGAGCAGATGAACAGCAACTGCACCCGCGCCCACACATCGGCGGGAACGGTGCTGAAATCGGGCGCGAAATTGCGCGCAGGATCGGAATTGACGAAATAGGGTTGTGCGCCGGCGAGGTAGGCGGCACCTTCGTAGATCTGGTAGAACGGGTTCGGACACAGTACCAACGCATCCGACGACGCGGTGACGACGGTTTGCGCCAGCGCGAATAGAGCCTCGCGCGAGCCGTTGACCGGCAGGATCTGGGTCGTCGGGTCCAGCGCTGGCAAGCCGTAGCGTTTTTCAAGCCAGGCGGCGATCGCCATGCGCAACGACTCGGAACCAGCAGTAGTGGGATAGCTTGCCAGGCCGCCAAGATGATCGGCCACCGCCTGCTTGATGAAAGCCGGTGTCGGATGTTTAGGTTCACCGATACCTAGGCTGATCGGCTTGTAATCGATGTTCGGCGTGACGCCGGCGAACAGCTGCTTGAGCTTTTCGAACGGATAGGGCTGGAGCTTGTCGAGTAGAGGATTCACGTGGAAGTCGGGCGAGGGCGAACGAATCGCGTGGTTGGCATGCGAAGAAGGTCAATGAGCAATATTATACCGTCCGGCATCGCCTCGTAACCCCTTCGGCAGCGACGCAACCGAGCGGGCGCCGATGCGCAAATGTTATGATAGTGCCCTTTCGCGAAGCCACTTCATTACCTCTTGCTATCGGGGTAAGGATGCGGATCCTATTTTCAGTCTGCTGCGCCAGGAACATTTCATAACGTGCGTCTTACTTCCCTCAAACTGTCCGGCTTCAAATCGTTTGTCGATCCGACCAACTTCCAGGTGCCTGGCCAGCTTGTCGGTGTGGTCGGTCCCAATGGTTGCGGTAAGTCCAATATCATCGATGCGGTGCGCTGGGTGCTGGGCGAGTCGAAGGCCTCCGAACTGCGCGGTGAATCGATGCAGGACGTTATTTTCAATGGCACGACGCACCGTAAGCCCTCCGGGCGTTCCTCGGTCGAGCTGACTTTCGATAATGCCGACGGCAAGGCGTCCGGCCAATGGAGCCAGTACGCTGAAATCGCGGTCAAGCGTACGCTCACGCGCGACGGCACGTCGACTTATTACATCAATAATCAGGCGGTGCGGCGGCGCGATATCCAGGACATTTTTCTTGGCACCGGTCTGGGGCCACGCGCTTACGCCATCATTGGCCAGGGCATGATTTCGCGCATTATCGAAGCCCGCCCCGAAGAACTACGCATTTTTCTCGAGGAAGCCGCCGGCGTATCGAAGTACAAGGAGCGTCGCCGCGAGACGGAAAACCGGCTGAACGACACCCGCGAGAACATGACGCGGGTCGACGACATCCTGCGTGAACTCAATACCAATCTGTCCAAGCTGGAAGCGCAGGCAGCCGTCGCCAACAAATTCCGCGAACTCCAGAACGATCAGGACCAGAAGCAGAAACTGCTATGGCTCATGCGCAAGGTCGAGGCCAGGACCGAACAGGAAAAGTATTTTCGCGAAATCGAAAAAGGCCAGACCGACCTCGAAGAGCAAACCGCCAAGCTGCGTAGCGTCGAAACCGAACTGGAGCACCTGCGGCAAGCGCATTATGGCGCGGGCGACCGCCTGCATCAGGCGCAAGGCCACCTGTACCAGACCAATTCCGAGATCGGCAGCCTGGAAGCACAGATCAGGTTCGTCATTGAATCGCGCGGCCGCCTGCAATCCCAGCTCAACTCCCTGACGGCCCAACGCGACCAATGGCAGCGGCAGGGCAGTCAGCACCAGGATGAATTGGCCGAGGCAGAAATGTTCCTCGAAGAGCAAGCCGCGCGCGTCGAGCAGTCGCAGCAACGCGCTCAACAACAGCATGACAATGTGCCGGCGCTGGAAAGCGCCTGGCGCGACGCGCAAGCCACAACCACTGAATCGCGCGCCAGAATCATGCAGGCGCAGCAGCAGATCGAACTTGAAGCGGCGCATCAACGCAACGCGTCCAACATCCTTGCCGGACTGGCGACACGTCGCGAGCGTCTGTCGCAAGAAAAAAATGGCTTGAATTTGCCCGACGCCGGACACCTGAGCAACATGCGTATGCAGCTCGAGGAAAAACAGGCAGCCCGGGAAGAAGCTGCCGAACTGTTGGAACTTGCGCAGGAGCAGCAGCCGAAGTTAGAAGAAGATCGGCGCGCCGCACAAGCCCAGGTCAATGCCGAAACCGCCAGCAACGCCCAGCTCGAAGCCCGCCTGTCGGCACTGAAGCAATTGCAGGAGCGGGTGCAGGCACAAGGCAAGGTTCAGCCTTGGCTCAAAAAGCACGAGCTCGATGGCTTGCCACGTCTGTGGCAAAAACTGCATGTCGATCAGGGATGGGAAACCGCGCTGGAAGCGGTCCTGCGCGAGCGTACGTCAGCGCTGGAAATGTCGAATCTCGACTGGGCCAAAGCGTTTTTCAATGATGCGCCGCCGGCAAAGCTGGCGCTGTATGCGCCGATCGTGGCAGCTGCACTTTCTCCCGCGCAGCCTGCGGGGCTGAAGTCGTTCGTCGATCTGCTGCAACTCAACGATCCGGCTTTGCGGACACTGATGCAGGACTGGCTGCACAATGTATTCGCCGCCGACGATACGGTTTTGGCTTTCGCCGAGCGCGGGCAGCTTCCGGCCGGCGGCTGTTTCGTCACGCGCCAGGGCCATGTGATCAGCCGCTCAAGCGTGCGTTTCTATGCCGCTGATTCTGAGCAGGAAGGCATGTTGGCGCGCCAGAATGACATTGATAACCTGACCAAGCAGTTGCGCGCGCAGCAAATGCTGGCAGACGAGGCCCGCACCAGGTCGGTACGTGCCGAGGCTGCGCTGTCGCACGCGGTGCAGCGTCTGCAAGAGCTGCGCCAGCGCGCCGCCGGCTTGACGCAAACCGTGCATGGCTTGCAACTCGACGTCATGAAGCTGGCGGAAGTACAGGATCGATTCGACCAGCGCAGTGCGCAGATTACCGCCGACCTGGCCGAAATCGCGGCGCAGGAGGATGAACAGCAACAAACCAAAACCGAATCGGAAGCGCGTTTCGAACAGCTCGATACTGAACTGGCTGACTTGCAGGAAGCCCATGAGGAAGGCCAGACCGCCTACCTCGCGAAGGAACAGCAACTCGGTGATGCGCGTCAGCGCTTGCGCGAGCTCGAGCGCAGCGCAGAGGAAGCCGCGTACGCCGAAAAATCGCAGCGCAGCAAGATCGACGAACTCAAGCGCAGCATCGTCACCGCGCTGGAACAGGCCGCGCAACTGTTTGCCAACATGCAGCAGGGCCATCTGGAGCTGGAAAGCCTCGACGACCAGGCGGCGCAGGCTGGCCTGCAGTCCTTGCTGGACCGACGCACCGAACAGGAACGCGCGCTGGCCGACGCCCGTCACGAGCTGGACCAACTGGCGCAAAAGCTGCGGCATGTCGAGGAAGCGCGGATGCAGAACGAGCGCAGCTTGCAGCCGCAACGCGAGCGCATCATGGAGTTGCAGCTCAAGGAGCAGGCCGCACGGTTAAACCAGGAACAGTTTTCACAGCTGCTGACCGACGCGCAGGCCGACGAAACCGCGCTCACCGAAAAGCTCAATCCGGATCTGCGGCCGTCCTACCTGCAAGGCGAAGTGACCCGACTGACCAATGCCATTGCAGCACTTGGCGCGGTCAATCTGGCGGCCCTGGACGAACTGGCGCAGGCGTCGGAACGCAAGAATTTCCTCGATGCCCAGATCGCCGACTTAAGCGAAGCGATCGACACGCTGCAAGATGCCATTCACAAGATCGACAAGGAAACCCGCGATTTATTGCAAGATACCTTTGACAAGGTGAATCACCACTTCGGCGAATTATTTCCGATTTTGTTCGGGGGCGGCAACGCCAAGCTGACGATGACGGGCGACGAAATCCTCGATTCCGGTGTGCAGGTAATGGCACAGCCACCGGGGAAGAAAAACGCCACGATCCATTTACTGTCCGGTGGCGAAAAGGCGTTGACGGCGACGGCATTGGTGTTTTCTATGTTTCAGCTCAACCCGGCGCCATTCTGCCTGCTCGACGAAGTCGACGCGCCGCTCGACGACGCCAATACCGAACGCTTCTGCAACATGGTCAAGCGGATGTCGGTCCACACGCAGTTTCTGTTCATCTCGCATAACAAGATTGCCATGGAAATGGCGCATCAGTTAATCGGCGTGACGATGCAAGAGCAGGGTGTGTCGCGCATCGTCGCCGTCGACATGGAAAGTGCGACAAGATTTGCGACGGTTGATCAGGCGGCTTGATGGGCGAACCGCTATCGATTTCGAGGCTGGCGTCGCCTAAGCGCGCGATCAGCTTCTGGATGATCTGGCGAGTGCAGCCTGGCGGTGATAATAGGCAACGTTTTGCCATGCTTCACGCGCTCTTTCCTCTTCGACGTCTGCGCAGATCAGGTAATGCTGTTCTGCGTGTCGAAGCCACCATCGATGAACTGTAAGCATGAGTCGAAATTTGGAAAACATTGCCAACTCCTTTAGTCTGAAGTGGTGCTGTCGATCAGGATTCGAAACGGCTCCTAGCGTCACGGCCAAGCAGCGCCAGAACAGATGTACAACGCGGCTAAAAGAGCGCGCGAACATGACTTCACAAGATTCGTTATTTTATCGGCACCACGTGCCGCCCTGCATTGATGCTTGTCAATAATATTAATTCAGGTCATTCGATGGCGAGTCAAACTTGACAACTT
>JACMQD010000013.1 GCA_014377155.1 Herminiimonas sp. | reverse complement strand
TGGCTGGCTGCGCGGTGCGTTGAATGCCGGCGTAGCCCGTGATCTAAAAATCAAGCTCAAGGGCAATCTCGCTGACTTCCCGTTCAATCCGGCGGTGGCGGGCGACAAACCGAAGGGCGAATTCTCGGTCAGCGGCACCATCGAAAAAGGCCGTCTCAATTATGCGCCTGCATTCACTGCCAAGGACGGCGTCGCACCGTTATGGCCGGTCATCAATGACATCAATGGCACGATCGCCTTCAATCGAACCCGCATGGAAATTTTCGCCCGCTCGGCGACAACGCATGGCGTCGCCCTCGTCAACGTCAAGGCAATCATTCCCGATTTGCTGCCGATTGACAAGACACTCGAAATCGATGGCAGCGCCAAGGGTCCGCTGCAGGAACTGGTCGGCTTTACCAACGATAGTCCGGTTGCCGGCTGGATTGGCAATTTTACGGAAGAAACCAAAGGCAGCGGCATGGCCTTACTGGCCCTGAAGTTGCAATTGCCGCTCAATCATATGATCGACGCCAAAGTGCAGGGCGTACTGGCGCTCGACAATAATGATGTGATTCTGCAGAACTTGATCCCGCCGCTGCTGGCGACCTCGGGCAAACTGGAATTCAATGAAAAGGGTCTCAATCTCAGTGGCATGCGGTCTACCTTTCTCGGCGGCCCGGTCAGCATTGCCGGTGGCACGCAGCGCGACGGCGCAATTGTCATCAAGGCCGATGGCACGCTGTCGGGCGAAGGCTTGCGCAAGACCTATGCCAATACCGGCATACAGAAATTGTCGGACCGCATTGCCGGCAGTACCCGTTACACCGCGTCCATCGCCGTCAGGAAACGCCGGCCCGAAATCGTCATCGAATCCAGCATGCAGGGCTTGAGCCTGGATTTTCCGGTGCCACTGCGCAAGGCTGCTAGTGAAAGTCTGCCGTTGAAAGTAGAGCTGACCGGTCTGGCATCGGACGATCCGACGGCGCTGCGCGACGAAATCAGGCTTTCGCTCGGCAGCGCCATTTCAGCCCGTTATCTGCGTCAGAAACCGCTCGACAAGAACGCCGCCTGGAAAGTATTGAACGGCGGTATCGGTGTCAATGTGCCAGCGCCACAACCGGATAGCGGTCTGGTTGCCAACGTCAGCCTGAAGTCGCTGAATATCGATGCCTGGCGTACGCTGGTTGCGTCAGCCGCGAGCGGCGACAAGACCAAGGCGGCAGCGAGCTCTTCCGACGCGCTCGGCATTGCCCAATACATCGAACCGGAAGTGCTGGCTGCCCGCGCATCCGAACTGATCGTGATCGGCAAGAAGCTCGATAACGTCGTGGTCGGCGCTTCGCATGCCAAAGGCATATGGCAAGCCAACATCGATGCCGATCAGGCCTCCGGCTATATTAGCTGGAACGAAACCGCGACCGGATCCGGGCCCGGACGCGTGACCGCGCGACTGGCTTCCCTGATCATTCCGAAATCCGCCGCAGCCGAGGTAACCGATCTGCTGGAAGGCAAGAACGTGTCGGTACAGATGCCCGGGCTCGATATCGTTGCCGAAAATTTCGAATTGTTCGGCAAACCCTTTGGTCGCCTCGACCTGAAGGCCAACAATGTACGTGCCTCGGCGCTACGCGAATGGCGCATCGACAAACTCGCCATTGCCAACGATGATGCGACCTTCAACGCAAGCGGAAAATGGACCGCCAAAGAGGGCGACAATCTGACCAACCTGGTCTATAAGCTCGATATTGCCAACGCTGGAAAATTGCTGGAACGCGTCGGCTTTGCCGGCGTACTACGCGGCGGCAAAGGACGCATGGAAGGCGACCTGAACTGGAAAGGTTTGCCGTTCTCACTGGACATACCGAGCCTGTCGGGGAATATGCAACTCGATATTGCGGCCGGCCAGTTCCTGAAAGTGGACCCGGGCGCCGCCAAGCTGCTCGGCGTCCTGAGTCTGCAATCGTTGCCACGTCGCCTGTCGCTGGATTTTCGTGATGTATTTTCAGAAGGTTTTGCGTTCGATGGTATTACCGGAAATGCCAGCATCAGCGAAGGCGTGGCAAAGACGGAGAACCTTAAAATGCGCAGTGTCAATGCGACGGTGTTAATGGATGGTACGGCCGACATCGACAAGGAAACACAGAATCTGCACGTCGCCGTCATACCCGAGATCAACGTCGGCACGGCGTCGATCGTCTACGCACTGGCGGTCAATCCGGTCATCGGTATTGGTTCGTTCTTGGCGCAACTATTCTTGCGCGAGCCGCTGATGCGGGCCTTTACCTTCGAGTATAGAATCAGCGGTGGATGGAAGGATCCGCAAGTCGCCAAGCTCGACCGCTTGACCGGCGCGCCGGTTGCTTTGCCTGCAAGCAGGTCGCCCAACAAAATCGAAAGCGTAAACTGACCATGAACGACAGGATCGACAAGATCGCCGCAGTACAAATGGTGTCGACACCGGTTGTCGAGGAAAATATGGCCACGGCGCAGCGTCTGATTGGCCAGGCGGCGGGCGAGGGCGTGCAGCTTGTACTGCTGCCGGAGTACTGGTCGGTCATGGGCATGCACGAAGTCGACAAGCTGGCGTTGGCTGAAACCGACGGCAGCGGGCCAATCCAGGACTTCATGGCCGCCTGCGCTCAGCGGCACGGGGTCTGGCTAGTTGGTGGTACTTTGCCGATGGCGTCCGGCGACAGCGGCAAGGTACGCAATACCACCCTGGTATTCGATCCCAATGGCAAGTGCGTCAGCCGTTATGACAAGATCCACTTGTTCAGTTTTACCGGCGCGGCCGAAGCATATGACGAAGCGCGCACCATAATGGCTGGCACGCAGGTAACGTCGTTCGATGCGCCGTTTGGTCGGGTCGGGCTATCGGTCTGTTACGATCTGCGTTTTCCCGAGTTGTACCGGGCGATGGGCGAGGTCAGCCTGGTCGTGGTACCGGCGGCATTCACCTATACGACCGGGCGCGCCCATTGGGAAGTCCTGTTGCGGGCGCGGGCGATCGAAAACCAGTGCTACGTGCTGGCCGCGGCACAGGGTGGGACCCATCAGAACGGTCGACGTACTTGGGGCCACAGCATGCTCATCGATGCCTGGGGCGAGATCAAGGCGGTGTGCCCCGAAGGCGAAGGGCTTGCAGTCGGCGACATCGATCCCCACCATCTGTTGACGGTACGGAAAAATCTGCCGGCGCTGACGCACCGAAAGCTCTGATTTCGCAAGATGCTCTACAATCAGGTACTCCCGAATTTCATCCATAGCAGCGACTTGTTTCGCAGACGGCAACTAACATGATCCCATTTGAACCGAATTTCAAGACACTCGCAGTCGCCCGTGACATCCTGCTCACGCCATTCGGCCTCGATGAAGCCAAAGTGCTCAAGGCGCTCGGCACGATGTTCACCCACAAGGTCGACTACGCGGACCTGTATTTCCAATTCACCAAAAGCGAGGGCTGGAGCCTGGAGGAAGGCATCGTCAAGACCGGCAGTTTTTCCATCGACCAGGGCGTCGGCGTGCGTGCCATCTCTGGCGACAAGACGGCGTTTTCGTATTCCGATGAAATTTCCGAACGCGCCTTGCTGGAAGCTGCGGCCGCCACCCGCACCATCGCGCGCTTGGGCGCCGGCAAGATCAAGGTCGCGTCCGATGTGAAGGTCTCGGGCGGCCGTTCGCTGTATCTGCCGCACGATCCACTGTCGTCGATGGATGCCACCGAAAAGGTCAAGCTGCTCGAGCGCATCGAAAAAATCGCCCGCGCCAAAGACCCGCGGGTCGTGCAGGTTATGGCGGGTTTGGCAGGCGAATATGACGTAGTGCTTGTCGTGCGCAGCGATGGCGTGATCGCTGCCGACATCCGGCCGCTGGTGCGTGTTTCGATTACGGTCATCGCCGAACAGAACGGACGCCGCGAAATGGGTTCGGCCGGCGGAGGCGGGCGCTACAGCTATGACTACTTTAGCGATGAGCTGCTGGAAAAATACGCTGCCGAAGCGGTCGGCTCGGCGCTGGTCAACCTCGACGCGCGCCCCGCGCCAGCCGGTCCGATGACGGTCGTGCTCGGCCCTGGCTGGCCCGGCATCCTGCTGCACGAAGCCATCGGCCATGGCCTCGAAGGCGATTTCAACCGCAAGGGATCGAGCACCTTTTCCGGCCGCATCGGCGAACGCGTCGCCGCAAAAGGTGTAACGGTGGTCGATGACGGCACGATTGCCGACCGCCGCGGCTCGCTCAATATCGACGACGAAGGCAACCCGACCCAGTGCACCACGCTGATCGAGGATGGCATCCTGAAGGGCTACATACAGGACACCATGAATGCACGCCTGATGAAGATGCCGGTCACCGGCAACGCCCGCCGTGAGTCTTTCGCCCATCTGCCGATGCCGCGCATGACCAACACCTACATGCTCGGTGGCGACAAGGACCCGGCGGAAATCCTCGCTTCGGTCAAGAACGGCCTGTATGCCGTCAACTTCGGCGGTGGTCAGGTGGACATCACCAACGGCAAGTTCGTCTTTTCGGCCAGCGAAGCGTACATGATCGAAAACGGCAAGGTCACCCATGCCGTCAAAGGTGCGACGCTGATCGGCAATGGCCCTGACGTGCTTAACCGGGTCTCGATGATCGGCAACGACATGAAGCTTGATTCCGGTGTGGGCGTGTGCGGCAAAGAAGGGCAGAGCGTGCCGGTCGGCGTCGGCCAGCCTACCTTGCGCATTGATGGCGTGACGGTAGGAGGCACGGCCTAGGGACATTAGGTCGGCGATGAAATACGGCTGCTGCATCAGCCGGGTTTGTGGTCGATCGTCAAGCTCGGCGCAATTTTTCGTCGCCGATCGCATATTTTGCCGTATTTGGGTTGCCAAAAATCTGTAATTGCTGCACTATCGTTGGAAACGTGATGCACAACCTGATTTTTTAAGACTATTGACCATGTCGTTTGCCCACTTTCACTTTTATTTTTACTTTAGCTATTCCAGCCCAACGGCGGTGGAGAAGCGGTAAGCGCACGAATAAAAGAGCTTAGACCGAATCCTTGAAAAACCGCCAGCGATGGCGGTTTTTTTATTTCAGCTTTCACTATTGCCATTCATTTTTTTACTGGAGATAACATGCCGCGCACCGATGACCTACGTATCCGAGAAATGAAGGAATTGACGCCGCCATCGCACCTGATCCGCGAATTCGCCTGTTCCGACAAAGCGGCCACCACAGCGGCCAATGCCCGTACCGCCTTGCATCGCATCCTGCACGGCCAGGACGACCGTGTGCTGGTGGTAATCGGGCCCTGTTCGATCCACGACACCAAGGCCGCTATGGAATACGCCCGGCGTCTGGTGGCAGAGCGGGAACGGCTGTCGGCCGACCTCGAAATCGTCATGCGTGTGTATTTCGAGAAGCCGCGCACGACCGTGGGCTGGAAAGGCCTGATCAACGATCCGTATATGGACAACAGTTTTCGCATCAACGACGGCCTGCGCGCCGCGCGCGAATTGCTGCTCGATATCAATGAACTGGGCCTGCCGGCGGGCACCGAATTTCTCGACGTGATCAGTCCGCAATATATCGCCGACCTGATCAGCTGGGGTGCGATCGGCGCCCGTACGACCGAATCCCAGGTACACCGTGAACTGGCGTCGGGCTTATCGTGTCCGGTAGGGTTCAAGAACGGCACGGATGGCAACATCAAGATTGCGGTCGACGCCATCAAGGCAGCATCGCAGCCGCATCATTTCCTGTCGGTGACCAAGGGCGGCCACTCAGCCATCGTCTCGACCAATGGCAACGAGGACTGCCACATCATTCTCCGTGGCGGTAAAGCGCCGAATTACGATGCTGCAAGCGTCGAGGTCGCGTGCCGTGATATCGCCACGAGCGGCTTGGCGTCGCGCCTGATGATCGATGCGTCACATGCCAACAGCTCCAAGAAGCCGGAAAACCAGATCCCGGTCTGCGCCGATATCGGCAAGCAGATCGCGGCGGGCGACAGGCGCATTGTCGGCGTCATGGTCGAATCGCATCTGGTAGCAGGTCGCCAGGACCTCGTTCCGGGCAAGGAACTGACCTACGGGCAATCGGTGACCGACGGTTGCATCAGCTGGGAAGAAAGCATCGGTGTATTGGAGGGACTGGCGGCGGCGGTAAGACAGCGCCGGATGCTGGGTGACCAATCCGAGTCGTAACATCATGGGCGGCGCAGCATCCTGCGCCGCCCTCAGGCGACAGTACGCTCCACGGCACGCGTGGCGAAGTAGCCAGCGGACCCAGCAATAGAGGTTACCACTGCCCCCCAAACCATATCGATGATGGACAACTGGAGCGACCAGCCTTTCAGTGTCGCCAGATTGCTCAGGTCATAAGTGGCATAGGCCAGGAACCCGAACAGGGCACTCAGCATCGCGCATTTTTTCCAGTCATCAGCGTCCAATCCCGGCTTGATGCCGAACACCACGATTCCGACCACGTACAGCGCATAAAACACCCCAGCAGCGAGCATGTTCGGCTGCTCCAGCATCATCGAACCCAGGCGCGACTTATAGAAATCTTTCATGATCACGCCGAGCCAGACGAAGTCGATCACACAGAATACGATCGCCGTCGAGACGTAAGCAACGCCATACAAAGCAAGTTTGTTCATGGGATTTCCGGTTTGTTGGTGGATACGCAATTTCTATAGACGATAATCAAGCGCTGCCCCAAGGTCTGTGCGTTATCGCGCATACCTCGCCTATCGGAAGCAAGCACACGTTCTGTATCAGAAACGCTTGGTCAGCACCATCTGCGTACCCGCGCGCCGCATGTCGGTCCGGTTCAGAAAAGAATTTCCCAGCAGGATGATGGGCAGTCCGACCTCTTGAATGACGGCGTCGACCTGGGTCAATTCGATGTCGCCGATGCGAACCGTGTCGAGTCGCACCATGTATCCCGGCACCACGCCATTGGCCGTGCTGAGTGAAAGGCGGGCGCCACGCTTGTAGTCGATCCCCAGTCGGGTCGCTTCCGATGCGGGAAGGGCAATCATGGTGGCACCGGTGTCGACCAGCATCTCGACGCCGCCGCCGTTGATCTGTCCGCGCACGGAAAAGTGGCCGCGGCTGTCGGCGATAAGCGTGACGCTGGCGTTTTGACCTGGCGCGGCGTTGTTGACATGCTCGCCGATCGAAATAGTCTGGCGCTTGCCGCCGGAATCGATGGTGGCCGATGTGTCATTCGCCGACACCAGTTTGACAGAGTCCGAAATCGTTGCACCGACTGCATAAGTCTTGGGCGAAGCGCCGTTGACCACCAGTACCGCCTTGCCAGGGAACAAACCAACCACGCCGATTTCCGCTGCCATGCAGGTGCCGATACCGCACGCTAGCAGCGCAAGGCAGCAGCGACGAGCGATTGCAATGGCCAATCCCATCTAGTCGCGAAAATTGTTGTATTCGAGTGGCAGGTCGGTGATTTCCTTGCGCAACAGCGCCATCGCCGCTTGCAGGTCATCGCGCTTGGCGCCCGTCACACGTACGGCGTCGCCCTGGATGCTGGCCTGGACTTTCATCTTGCTGTCTTTCAGGATGCGCACGATTTTCTTGGCAGCTTCGGTCTCGATGCCGTTCTTGATCTTGATCAGCTGCTTGACTTTGTCGCCGCCGGTTTTTTCGATCTTGCCGATATCGAGGAAGCGGACGTCGACATTGCGCTTGACCAGCTTGTTGGTCAGCACGTCGCGCACCTGGCTCAACTGGAAATCGGAGTCGGCATGGGCGGTCAGCTCGCGTTCCTTTTGCTCGACGCGCGCATCGCTTCCCTTGAAATCGAAACGGGTGGCGATTTCCTTGCCCGCCTGGTCGACAGCATTTTTGACTTCGACGATATTGGCTTCTGATACGACATCAAATGACGGCATGATTGTTTCCTT
>JACMQD010000127.1 GCA_014377155.1 Herminiimonas sp. | reverse complement strand
TGCTGGTAATGCACGTTTTCGACATGCGACTGATTCAGCTGTTCTTCGGCTGCATCGATTTCCTCGCGTGACTGGACCCGCACCGTCATGACGATCTTGACCACTTCATTCTTGATCAGGTCGAGCATCTGGCCGAACAGTTCGAACGCCTCGCGCTTGTATTCCTGCTTCGGATTTTTTTGCGCATAGCCGCGCAGGTGGATACCCTGGCGCAAATGGTCGAGTGCGGCAAGATGTTCACGCCAGTGGGTATCGATGCTCTGCAACATGACGTTGCGCTCGAAACTGGCGAACGATTCCTTGCCGACCACGGCGGTTTTGGTTTCGTAGATCTCGTCGGTGATTTTCAGGACCCGCGTCAGCAAGTCTTCTTCGGACAGGTCGGTCTCGGTTTCCAGCAATTTTTGCAGTGGAATCTCGATCTGCCAGTCGTCGGCCAGTGCCGCTTCGAGGCCCTTGATGTTCCACTGTTCTTCCAGCGACTCTTCCGGCACGAAGGTACGGAACAGGTCGGTGAAGGCACCCTGGCGCAGTGAATTGATCAGTTCGGAAACGTCACGCGCTTCGAGCAGTTCATTGCGCTGCTGGTAAATGACCTTGCGCTGGTCGTTGGCGACATCGTCGTATTCGAGCAATTGCTTGCGGATGTCGAAGTTGCGCGCCTCGACCTTGCGTTGTGCAGATTCGATCGAACGCGACACGATACCGGCCTCGATCGGCTCGCCTTCCGGCATTTTCAGGCGGTCCATGATGGCACGTACCCGGTCACCGGCAAAAATGCGTAGCAAGGCGTCGTCGAGCGACAGGTAGAAACGCGACGAACCTGGATCACCCTGACGTGCCGAGCGCCCGCGCAACTGATTGTCGACACGGCGCGATTCATGCCGCTCGGTGCCGATGATGTGCAAGCCACCGGCATTGACGACGTGGTCATGCAGCGACTGCCATTCATCGCGCAGCGTTTGCGCGCGCGATGACTTATCGGTGTCGACGAGGCCGGCGTCGGCTTCGATGATCTGGATCTGCTTTTCGACATTACCACCGAGAACGATGTCGGTACCGCGACCGGCCATGTTGGTGGCGATCGTGATCATCTTCGGCCGTCCGGCCTGGGCGATGATCTCCGCTTCGCGCGCATGTTGCTTGGCGTTGAGGACGTTGTGCTCGAGCTTGGCCTTGGTCAGGATGTCGGACAACAGCTCGGAATTTTCGATCGAGGTAGTGCCTACGAGTACCGGCTGGCCGCGCTCGTAGCAATCCTGAATATCCTTCAACATCGCGCCGTATTTTTCGTCGGCAGTCTTGTAGACCTGATCCTGCCGATCCTTGCGCTGGTTCGGGCGATTCTGCGGGATGACGACGGTTTCCAGTCCGTAGATTTCCTGGAATTCGTACGCTTCGGTATCGGCGGTGCCGGTCATACCGGACAATTTGCCGTACATGCGGAAATAATTCTGGAACGTGATCGAGGCCAGCGTCTGGTTCTCGTTCTGGATGCGCACGCCTTCTTTCGCCTCGACCGCCTGATGCAGGCCGTCCGACCAGCGGCGCCCGGTCATCATGCGACCGGTGAATTCGTCAACGATCACGACTTCGCTGTTCTGGACCACGTAATGCTGGTCCTTATGATACAGCGTGTGCGCGCGCAAGGCAGCGTACAGATGGTGCACCAGCGTGATGTTGGCGGCGTCGTACAGCGACGCTCCTTCCGGCAGCAGGCCCATGCCGGTCAGGATCTCCTCGGCTTTTTCGTGGCCGGCTTCGGTCAGCAGGACCTGATGTGCTTTTTCATCCTTGGTATAGTCGCCCGGAACTTCGATCTTGCCCTTGCCGTCCGGTGTTTCTTCGCCAATCTGTCGTGTCAGCAGAGGCGGCAACTGGTTGATCTTGCGATACAGATCGGTATGGTTCTCGGCCTGGCCGGAAATAATCAATGGCGTTCTGGCTTCGTCGATCAGGATCGAATCGACCTCATCGACAATGCCGAAGTTGAGCGTGCGCTGGACCCGGTCTTCCGCATCGTAGACCATGTTGTCGCGCAAATAGTCGAAGCCGAATTCATTGTTGGTGCCGTAAGTGATATCGGCCTGATAGGCGACCTGCTTGTCGTCGTGCTCCATCTGCGACAGGTTGACCCCCGTTGTCATGCCGAGCCAGCCGTACAACTTACCCATCCAGTCAGCATCGCGCTGCGCCAAATAATCATTGACCGTCACCACATGCACACCCATGCCGGACAGTGCATTAAGGTAGGCCGGTAGCGTTGCCATCAACGTCTTTCCTTCGCCAGTGCCCATTTCGGCAATCTTGCCGTGGTGGAGCACCATGCCGCCGATCAGCTGCACGTCGAAGTGGCGCATCTTGAGCACACGCTTGCTGGCTTCGCGGCACACTGCAAAGGCTTCGGGCAACAGGTCGTCGAGCTTCTCGCCCTTGGCAATGCGCTCCTTGAACGCAGGTGTCTTGGCCTGCAATTCGGCATCGGAAAGCTTTTCGATTGCCGGTTCGAGACGGTTGATGTCGCGAACGACTTTTTGGTATTGCTTGAGCAGGCGCTGGTTGCGGCTACCGAAAATCTGGGTCAGTAATGACATGCTTGAATTCTAAAAAGTGCGCCGAAAAATTCCCATGCGCTGGTACAGCGCGCAGGGCCGGAGCGAAAATAAAAAAAGATTTTATCACGCGGC
>JACMQD010000126.1 GCA_014377155.1 Herminiimonas sp. | reverse complement strand
TTGGTGGGCGACGATCTGTTCGTCACTAACACCAAGATTCTGCGCGAAGGTATCGAAAAGAACATCGCCAACTCGATCCTGATCAAGATCAACCAGATCGGCACCCTGACCGAGACTTTCGCCGCAATCGAAATGGCCAAACGCGCCAGTTACACGGCCGTCATCTCGCATCGCTCCGGCGAAACCGAGGACTCGACCATTGCCGATATCGCGGTTGGCATGAACGCCTTGCAAATCAAGACCGGCTCGCTGTCGCGCTCGGACCGCATGGCCAAATACAACCAGTTGCTGCGCATCGAAGAAGACCTCGGTGATATCGCCAGCTATCCTGGTCGCAGCGCGTTCTACAATCTCCGTTAAGACTTCGAACCATCCTTCGTCCGGCCTGTGAGCATCGCTCGCAGGCCGGACTTTTCACGGTAACGACATGCGTCTGATCATCTTCTGTCTTGCCGCGTTGCTGGCGCTGATTCAGTATCCCCTGTGGCTGGGGAAGGGCGGCTGGTTGCGCGCGTGGGACCTGGATCAGCAGGTCCTTGCCGCGCAAAAGAAAAACGACGACCTGAAAGCGCGTAACGCCAAGCTCAATTCGGAAGTGCAGGATTTGAAGGAAGGAACTGGCGCGGTCGAAGAGCGCGCGCGGTACGAGCTCGGCATGATCAAGGATAACGAGATTTTCGTACAGATTTTGGCACCGGATACCCTGCCACCCGAGGCGGTGCCACCGCCTGCCGCGCCGGCGCGCCGACGCTGATAGGGTATTTGCGTAGCGGATCGTATTCAAAGGCTGTCATGTGCACATTCGACGTCGTATTCTGTTTTATTTTTAGGATGCCACGCTTCACGATGCGCTGGTAACGCTCGGCGTACCGACGGGTCATCTCCGACACAGGGACTACATCAGCTTTTTTAAATTCTTTGTCATTAACCGCTCTCGCTTCAGAATCCCAGTGACTTGTTTCATCGATAGTGTGGTTCGCGGCTTGATGCAGGTCAACGAGCGCTTTTGAATCGCCGAATTGCTGTCTATTGAGCCAGCGCCATTTCCTTCTTGTGCCACTGCGCCCACAGCGCGGCCACAGGCTGCGCGTACGCGCTTTGCAGGGCTGGCCCAACACGTTCCCCTCCGCGCATGAGCTCTAGCGCGCGAGTAAAGCGTGGTTCATCTTCTCTGAGGTAACTTACGAACATCGCTGCTTGCCGATAGTAAGCGGCCCAGCTCAAGGTGCCGCGCTGGGCGGGGTTGAAACAGCCATTGTCCAATGCTGCGTGAAAAGCCTGACCTTCCCGCAGCAACTGTCGCGCCTGCGCGTCACTGACGCTCTCAGCCCCACCGCCAGAAGTAGCGACTGCCATTCCTTCCAGCCACCAGCGCGGTGCGCACCGTTGGCCATGTTGGTACCAGAATATGTGCGATAACTCATGCGTAAAAATCGGGATGCCGCTGTCGTTTTTCAGGAGCCGAACAGCATTTAAAATGACAGTACTGCCGCTTTGTCCGGTTTCTGCGCTCGAACCTGGAATCATCACATATTTGGCATAACAGTCTTCGCTCGCGCAAACATACACCGCGGGGGCCTTGAGGCTCGCGCCATGTGTGCGCTCGATCGTGGTTTGTGCTGAAGAAAATACCTGATGCAACTGTTGTGCCAAAGCCAGGGTTTGCAAAGTTGCAGTGTTTTCCGCGTGGACAAAAGACGCCACCGAAACTTCTTTGAATCCCGTGAAGGGTCGGATTTGTAGCATCCCAGCCTTGATCCAGTTCGAGCATCCCGAAATCGCCAGGCAACACACCACGGCGATGCCTGCGATGACGCGCAAGCGACTGGCCTGACACAGGGCGGTATCTATCAGAGCTTTCATTTTTTGCATTGCCATGCTTTCTAGGGGTTTTAAAATTTTTGGAGTTGAACCGGCGATTGGGCTCCGGCTGGGCGAAAAAAGCGCTGGCTACCTTCAATATCTCATTGGCGCGGCGGAGCTCCTAGCGCTCTCGACCCAGTGCTTTAATGCGGTCACGTTCGTCGGTGCGGACACCGTCAGACACGCCGCTCGACTTCATTACGCCTGACTCAATCCAATAACGTCTGCGGCGTACAGCCGATCATCTGTGCAATCGATTCGCTTGCCGCCCACATCGACGAGTGTGCGCTACGCTGCTCGCGCACTAGGCGCATTGCGCGCTTCCGCGCTTCGGTGGAAAGCTTGCTTGGCTTCCTGTTCATTGCACCATTCTCTCAAATGTTCGTGCCTTCACAAAACTCGATGCGGTTCACCCTTCAATCTGCAGTCAATCACGTCCCGTGCGTGGTGGCCGAAACCTTGTTACAGTGAGCTGCCTTGGTTTGCTTGCAGCCGCATCCAGATCTCTCCAGCCACTCAACTGATAACAGGACTCCTTATGACGAATGACCCGCGCTGCTGTGGCACCGATACCTGCCTGATCAACGCCGACGGCGAATGCTGGTGTGGCCAGAAATGGGACGGCAAGAAAATGTGCTACCCGTCCCTCGATAAACCAGAGGCTGACGATAATGCTGCCGCTGACGCGGAGCGCGAATGACCAAGCCATCGGTGCCATGCGCTACCGCGCCTGCCGGACGCTGGTCGCGCATGGCACGCCTTGGCACGCTGGCGACCGATGTTGCTGGCGGCATGCTGGCCGAAGGTGCGCGGCAACTGGCGCAGGGCAAACGCCCGGTACTGGCCGGTTGTACGCATTCGCTAATTAGTGGCTTCGGCCCATAGCGGGCATCCGACGGTTATTTGCAAAGCGCGCGCCGTGACTACTGATTCAGGATAGTCTGCCAGTAGGCAACGTCGATCCATCGATCAAATTTACGTCCTACGGATTTAAAATGGGCGACCTTTTCGAATCCAAATTTTTCGTGAATGCTAATGATGGCAATGTTCGGCTGCGCAATCCCACCAATGACCGCATGGATACCTCAAGCCCGAAGGTCATCGAGTAATGTGCGATAAAGATTTGTACCAATTCCTGACTTCGAATGGTGCGTCGACACATATACGCTTGTTTCAACTGAAAAGCGGTACGCGCCTCGCGTCCGCCACGGTGTAGCGTAGGCATAACCGATGACTTCACCATATTCCTCGAATACGTACCACGGCAGGCGGGTACACACATCTTTGATCCGCTGCGCCATCTCTTCAACTGCAACAACGGTTTCCTCAAACGTAATTGTTGTCTCGAGTAGGCAATGGTTGTATATCTTGCAGATATCCTGCGCATCGTCTGGTGTGGCGTGTCTGATCATAGCTATAGTGGCATCGTGATTGAATTTTGAAATCCTTGTCGCGGCATCGTGAGCCAAGGCCTGCTATCGACCCAAAGAGGACTGTCGAAGGGTGTGAAAAGAGCTGATGTACAAGCGAGAATGGGGAGCAGTTATTTGCAAGTGGAACCTGGTGTTACCTCGATCGTCGCGCTAACGCCAGTCAGCGGTATGACGAAGCTCCGGCGTGCCAAGTCATGGGTGATTGCTGAGCCGATAATCTGATCATTGGCGTCGGTGACCGTAATCATGATCTTATTCGGTAGCTTGGGGCTCTGTGGAATGCGCACATCGGCGCAGTCGCCGACTAATACCGCCGGAAAATGGTCCCCGAGCGCGCTTGTCGTGCTCATTTTCAAGCCGCGTGAAGCCGCTTCAGCATTTCCCACGAACCGCATGCTGGCGTTCCAGTGGTTGGAACAGGCTGGCAGTACCAACATCGCCAGCATCGCAGCGGTAATGCTGTTTCGCCTACGAGGCGAATCGTACGTTTCATGTAGTAGGCCCTTGATTGACGCGAGCAACCGGCTTTCGTTCGAGCCAGGTCCGTTTTTCATACCGTCGCATGTCTCCAAAGAATTAGCAATACCGGACTTATCCAGCGATCGCAACTGGCCGATTGTACTCGGTCGTGCCAACGTCGTCGCCGGTACTTTCCCTCCAAAAAAGCAGGTCAGGACTCTTCAGCAGGTTGTAATGGTCGTGTTGATTGTTTCCTACGTCGAACCACGAAAAAGATACAGACCGTGGCCCCGGTGAGAGTAGATAGCATGATCGTGCGCCAGAATCGCAAATTAACGAGGACGCGCTCGCCTTTATCCAGGTTCAGCGCTTGGAGTATTCCTCGTGCGCTGTAAGCGGCTACCAAAATCAGTACACAGGCCGCCAGCCAAAAACATCTCCCTTTCACACGATCAGTCATGTCGGCAGATCCTTAGGAAAGTCATGGGATAAATTATTCGAGAAGATCCGGATGACAACTGGTGACCGAGAGTCGCCGTCTACCGGAAAGCTGCATTTTAGATTGACATCTGCCTGGGCTTCCATCGGAACAATTTCGTATTCGCCGCTTCGATCGGCCATGATGCGTCTTCACTTCGCGCGACGCTTGAACGTAGCGGCGAGCTCCGGTTTGGACAGCATCTACGCCGCCAACGCAGCCGGACACTAGTCAATTAATTCGGGCACGTGGTTACCTGGGCCCTGACCCCGCTTGCCAGGTTTTCATTCCTATTCGATGTGTCTACCATCGCGCAATAGCTACCATTCGGGCCTGTTACTTTGGTCATTTTCCGTCCGTCAGAGAATGTAATCGTCTCTATTTTTATGGAACCGGCTTTAGCGGCAGCGCCGATGCCCTTTTCAAGTCTCGATTGCTGGGTATCGGGTATCGCATCAGGCAGTTTTGGATGAGCATGACGAAGTTCGCGATCAATTTTCCCAATATTGCGTAACGCGTTCAAAATCATGCTGTCGGCGCCTGACGGTACACTCGGGAGATTCTCGGGAGTTTCCTGTCCAGGAGTAGCCGGAGGTGCAACGGGATTCTCGCGAGACTGGACGACTACTTGCGAAGGCGCGCGCATAGCAGACGGTGAAAATCCGTTTTTGCTCGACTGGATCGCAGATTTCGACGGCGCAGCGCTAGTCGTCGTAGTCGTTTTATTTGTTATCTTTGATTCAGGCACAGGTGCGCTTTTTATAACTGCACTTTTATGGGTTACAGCCTGATTTTCCGGCGCTTGAATGAGCATGACTGTCAGCGGATCAAATCTGCTCGGTGAGCTAACCGGCAAGCCCTTTATCGTCAACGACAAGTAAATGGCTGCTATGTGAACACCAATCGTGACCGCGAAGATAAGTTGCCCGAGCCTGCGTTTTTTTTGATCAAACATGACGTTCAATGTAAAGTTAAGGGACGGATGCTGTAGCAGACGTCCCGTTTGAATGCCATGTTAAGGTGCGGTTTTTTATAGTTTAGCCTAGCATGTAAAAACGAAAGACCTCGTGCTCACCCGGAATGACCGATCGAGCAAGCGAAGCAGCTAACGGCATTCCTCGTTCGCTGTTTGTAAATAAAACGAAACCGTTTTTAGATGATAGCGACATCATTGCAAATGATCGAAATCCCGGATTGTTACCCCAGTGCCAGAGGTAGGGACCACCAGAAGCGGTTTCGATGCCCCATCCGTAACCCCACGTAAGTCCCAATTTAGGCTCGGTAAGTACAGGATTGGCGACCGTCAAGGACAGTAAGTTGTTGTCTGCCAGTAACGCTGAGATCAGTTTTGCATAGTCTCCAGCAGTCGTATATAGAGACGCAGCAGCATTGGGTTCAATGAAATCAAGTTGGCGGCCAATGCCGAGCCACACGACGCCTTCTACCAGCTGTTGACGGATGTCTGCGGTGCGGCGTAGCCTCGAATGCCGCATGCCGAGTGGGTGAAAGACATATGTCGACACGCAAGACTCAATGTCTTGACTAGTCACGGCAGTGATTACTGCCT
Source organism: Herminiimonas sp. (assembly GCA_014377155.1). The sequence goes on along the minus strand of JACMQD010000126.1, from coordinate 1,151 downwards.
GCAAAAGGACATAGCCTTCACCAGAATATTGCCATCTTTCGCCCGGTACAAATTCAGGGGCAAGCGCCCCGCTGGTCCAGTTCGGCAACCCAGAACTATGATTGAGCAAGGTTCCTATGGGAATGCGCGCCAGTATGGTAGCAGGCACCAGGTCGACTAACGCGGGGCGCGTGTTGTCCAACGAGTTCTGGCGGTGTATATAGCCGTGAGGCAGGTAGCGCGATACCGGCGCGTTCAGGTCAAGCTTGCCGTTTTGCACGAGTTTCAATGCAACGAATGCGATCACAGGCTTCGTAAGCGAGGCTGCTTGAAATATCGGCACAGCGTGAACAGGGCGGGCGGACGAGCAGCCTGATAACACGACGTCGGCGCTGGGCTTTCCAGCATCGAAAGTGACGTAGGATGCGGCCCAGACACCGAGTCTTCGAGAAAGTGAGAGTATTGACTCATCGCTGTATTGAGAAAGATCGGTGGCGCAAGAAGAAAGGAATGGTGCGCTCGCACTGGCGACAATGAATTTTCGTCTCGAAATTGGCATATATTTTTAATCTGTAGCGCACCGTGTCGTCACACCGTAACGTGCATGATAACCAACACCGAAGCGGTCTGAGTTGAAATCGGTCAGAGACGGACGCCATTATTGACGGGCGATCTCGCGCCAAGTTTAGGCGTAAATTGTCTTACTTGCAATATAAGCCGCTCGAACGACGGCTAGCGCAGAGATTACCGAATGCGGTCCTTATGGCCGCTCTCTGCCGGTCACTCATGCATCGAAATCGACCCCAAGCGGTCAATCAAGAACATTCTCTGAAACTACTGGTTCAGCAAGGCCCAGCGTTGATGGTCATGCCACTCACCATTAATTTTTAGGTAGTTTTTTGATGCGCCCTCGCAGGTGAAATGCAGCTTTTTTACCAATGCCAGCGACGCAATATTTCCAGTCTGAATATTTGCTTCCAGCCGATGCAAGCCAATATCATCAAACGCATACTTGATTGCTTGGGAAAGGACGTCCGTCATCAACCCTTGTCGCGCAAATTGAGCAGTGCCGTAATAACCAAGATATGCGCTCTGAAAGGCACCCATTACAATTTCATCGATGTTTATAACGCCGACAATTTCCAATGAATTTACCTCACGGGCGACGAGGC
>JACMQD010000125.1 GCA_014377155.1 Herminiimonas sp. | reverse complement strand
TCGAAAATAAACGCGCAATACACGGTGCGGCTTTGTTTGAGCGCATGGTAAAGCGCTGCATGATCGAAACAGCGCAGGTCGCGGCGAAACCACACCAGGGATTGATTGAATTGCGTCATCAGAAATCTCGAAATAGGAAGGATGCGGGAAGCAAGGTGCATGACGCTATCACACTTCAGGACAGCCCGCGCCGACGACGGCGATGGCAGTCGGCTTTGCCAAAGGCACGCCCCCATACCTGATAAAATAGCGACCATGGCGAAGCAAAGCAAGACCCGCAAAACTCCCTCTGATCCTGGTACAGCCCGGGAGACGCCCGATTTTCCCGCATCCCCGCAGCCCGTCGCGCCCCAGCTCAATCTGGCCAATCATTTCCTGATTGCCATGCCATCGATGCTCGATCCGGTCTTTGGCGGCACTGTGATTTATCTGTGCGAGCACAATGCCGGCGGCGCGCTTGGGGTGATCATCAATAAGCCGACCGACATGATGATGGATGTCTTGCTGGAACGTATTGATCTTGAGATTCAGGTCATCGCCGATGCACCGGTAAGCGCGATGCCAATGGACAAGAAGCCGGTGATGTTCGGCGGCCCGGTCCAAGTCGAGCGCGGTTTCGTGCTGCATGCGCCGCTCGGTCCATTCTCGTCGATGATGAAAGTGACCGATGATATTGCGCTCACCACGTCCAAGGACGTGCTCGAAGCGGTCGCTGCCGGCAACGGGCCGGTGCGCATTCTGGTCAGCCTCGGTTGCTCGGGATGGGGCGCCGGGCAGCTGGAACAGGAAATCGCGCGCAACGGCTGGCTCACCGTGCCGGCCGACCCCGGCATCATTTTCGACTTGCCGATCGAAGCCCGTTTTCATGCCGCAATGGGCTTGCTTGGTTTCGATCCGATGATGCTCAGTGGTGATGTCGGTCATGCGTAACATGCGGCTGAAAGCGCTGTCGTAAGTTGGAAACCGTGCTGGGTTTCGACTTCGGCCTGCAACGCATCGGCGTTGCGGTTGGCAATACGCTGCTACAACAGGCGCAGCCGCTGACCATCGTCAGCGCCGCCAATAACGATTTGAAATTTGTCGCTATCAAGGCGCTGATTGACCAGTGGCAACCGGCGCGCTGCATCGTCGGCCTGCCGTACCATCCCGATGGTGCCGAACACGAAATGACCGTGCGTTGCCGGCGCTTTGCCAATCAACTGCATGGCCGCTTCGGAGTCGAAATCGTGCTGGTCGACGAACGCTATTCGTCGGCGGTGATCGCGCAGCGGCGCGGCGAGCGCATCGATGCCGATGCCGCCGCCATCATTCTGCAACAGTATTTCCATGAACATGACGAGTCCACATGAGCAATAAGCCCGATGCCGAAGCGCTGTACCAGACGCTGGCCACCCAAGTCCGCGCCGGTCTGGCGCAAGCCGACCGTGTCGCTATCGTCGGCATCCATTCCGGCGGCGCCTGGATTGCCGAGCGGCTGGCAGGCGAACTCGACCTGCGCGAACGGCTCGGCTTCATCGATGTCTCGTTCTACCGCGACGACTATGCCGAGCGTGGCCTGCATGCCGACGTCAAGCCGACCCAGATCCCGTTCGATGTCGACGGCGCCACCATTTTGCTGGTCGATGACGTGCTTTATACGGGGCGGACCACGCGCGCGGCCATTAATGAACTGTTCGACTACGGCCGTCCGGCGCGCATCATGCTCGCCGCACTGGTTGATCGTGGCGGCCGTCAATTGCCGGTAGCGGCCGATTTCGTCGCGCACGTCACGACCTTGGCCAAAACCGAATCCCTGGTACTCCAGCGCGCCGACGACGGCCGCTTTTCTTTTACGGTCGACCATGCATAATCCGCAACTCAACAAACACGGCGAATTGCAGCACCTGCTCTCCATCGAGGGCTTGCCGAAGTCGATCGTCAATCATATTCTCGATACCGCATCCTCGTTCGTCAGCATCGGCGACCGCGAAGTCAAGAAAGTGCCGCTGATGCGCGGCAAGAGCGTCTTCAATTTGTTCTTCGAAAATTCGACACGCACCCGCACCACGTTCGAGATCGCGTCCAAGCGACTGTCGGCCGACGTCATCAACCTGAATATTTCCGCCTCCAGTGCCAGCAAGGGCGAGTCGCTGCTGGACACCATCGACAACCTCGCCGCGATGCATGCCGACATGTTCGTGGTGCGCCATGCGCAATCCGGCGCGCCGTATCTGATCGCCAAGCACCTGATCGATACCAGACAGCCGCATGTGCATGTAGTCAATGCCGGCGACGGCCGCCATGCGCATCCGACCCAGGGCTTGCTGGATATGTACACGATCCGGCATTTCAAGAAAGACTTCACCAATCTGACGGTGGCGATCGTCGGCGACATCCTGCACAGCCGGGTGGCGCGCTCCGACATTCATGCGCTGACGACACTGGGTGTGCCGGAAGTGCGCGCCATCGGACCGCGGACCTTGCTGCCGAGCGGGCTTGAACAGATGGGCGTGCGCGTCTTTACCGACATGAACGAAGGCTTGAAAGGTGTCGACGTCATCATCATGCTGCGTCTGCAAAACGAACGTATGAGCGGCGCACTGTTGCCGTCTGCGCAGGAATTTTTCAAGAGCTATGGACTGACCACCGAGCGCCTGGCGCTGGCCAAGCCGGACGCGATCGTGATGCATCCGGGGCCGATGAACCGCGGCGTGGAGATTGAGTCGGCGGTGGCCGACGGTGCCCAGGCGGTG
>JACMQD010000124.1 GCA_014377155.1 Herminiimonas sp. | reverse complement strand
CTTGTCTGAAAAGCGATGAATCTTGTCTTCGATCGACGGGCAATAGCGCGGGCCGACGCCTTCGATGACGCCCGTATACATCGGACTGCGATCGAGGCCGGCGCGAATAATGTCATGCGTGCGCTCATTGGTGTGCGTTACCCAGCAGGGCAACTGCTTCGGATGCATCGCCGCCGAGCCCATAAACGAAAACACCGGAATCGGGTCGAGGTCGCCGGGTTGCTCCTGCAGCCGCGAAAAATCGATTGAACGGCCATCAATGCGCGGCGGCGTTCCGGTTTTCAAGCGTCCTTGCGGCAGCTTCAATTCTTTTAAACGCGCGGACAACGAAATCGCTGGCGGATCGCCGGCCCGCCCTGCCGCATAATTGTTGAGGCCGACATGGATTTTGCCATCGAGGAAAGTACCAGCGGTGAGTACCACGGCGCGCGCACGGAATTGCACCCCAACCTGCGTTACGGCGCCGACGACACGATCGCCCTCCACCATCAAGTCATCGACAGCTTGCTGGAACAGCCAAAGGTTGGGCTGGTTTTCCAACCGGGACCGAATCGCCTGCTTGTACAGAATGCGGTCGGCCTGCGCACGCGTTGCGCGCACCGCAGGACCTTTTGACGAATTCAGGATCTTGAACTGGATGCCCGCCTCATCGGTGGCAATTGCCATGGCACCCCCCATCGCATCGACTTCCTTAACGAGGTGTCCTTTGCCGATACCACCAATCGACGGATTGCACGACATCTGGCCGAGCGTCTCAATGTTATGGGACAGCAGCAAGGTGGTTTGACCCATGCGTGCAGCGGCGAGCGCCGCTTCGGTTCCGGCATGGCCACCGCCGACGACGATGACATCAAATTCAGTAGGGAATAACATAGTTCGCCTCGGGGAGCCGGTGAGCAGAGGCGAGATTATAAAGTCTTTTCATGCCTCAATTCGTCTGCAGTGCGAATTCCCCTCCAATCTTGTTCCACGTGAAACAGCTTACCAGGCCGTAAATTCAACTTCCTCACTTGTTTCACGTGAAACCATGCCGCTATTTCAAGAAAGCGTCGTATGCCGTTTTCAAGATCAGCGCCGACACGACGAATAGGAAAAGTCTGCGCACGAAGCCACTGCCGTAACGCATTGCCAATCGGGTGCCAACCAGCGACCCTGCCACATTACAAACCGCCATCATCAGCCCAATAACCCAGATTACATGCCCGCTGTAGCCAAACCACATGAGCGCGGACAAGTTGCACGCTACATTGACAACCTTGGCCACTGCCGAGGCGCCCAAAAAGTCGAAGCCAAAAAATCGTACGAACAGGAATACAAGAAAGCTACCTGTGCCCGGCCCGAAGAAACCGTCATAGAATCCAATGCCGCCACCGACCGCAATCGCAATCCAACGCTCTTTTGCACCGCCATGCAGCGGCGCATGAATACTGCCGAAGTCTTTTTTCTTGAAGGTATAGAGTGCCACCGCAATCAGGATAAATGGCAGCAACTTCCGGATGAAATCCGGCGGTATCCGGGTGACCGTAAGCGCACCAAGAAATGCGAACAAGAACGCCGCCACTGCCGCCGGTGCGGCCGTGCTCCATTGCAGCTTGACGCGTCGCGAGAAACTGATGGCCGCGGCACCTGTGCCCCAGATACCGGCGAACTTGCTGGTACCCAAAAGCGTCGCCGGCGCGACGTTAGGTAAGACCGAAAAAAGCGCCGGAATCTGAATCAGGCCGCCGCCGCCCACGACAGCATCGACCAGTCCGGCCAACAAGGCTGCCAGGCAAAGTACAACATAATCGGCGCTCATGGCGCGGAATTGACGATTGGAGGCGCGAGCGGGGTAGTCATTCGACGCGGTGGCAAGTTGGAGAAAATCGGCATCGGCTGTAAAGGTAATAGTAGGTAAACGTCGGCAGCGCCCATTTTACTATTCACCTATTCCAATGCAGAAAAATATCAAGTACACAAGGGATAAATCACGCGCCGCTAGCGGTCTCCTGCATCACCAGTTGCTACAATGGACAAAAAGGAGAACATGATGATCAATGATTTCAACGCCTTCAGTTTCACCACCGTTCCCAACATCTTGTGCGAACTGGGTGCGGTTCAGCGTCTGGGTAAACTGGTTGCCCAGCACTGCCCTGCTGCACGCCATGCGCTAGTGGTCACCGATGCCGGATTCCTGCGTACCGGCTTGGTCGATGCACCGATTGCCAGCCTGCGCGCGCAAGGTTTAGCAGTAAGCGTCTTTTCGGATGTCGTGGCAGACCCGCCGGAAGCGGTCGTGCTCAAAGCCGTAGCCGATGCACAGGGTAGTAACATTGACCTCGTGATCGGACTGGGCGGCGGTAGCTCGATGGATGTCGCCAAGCTGATCGCGGTGCTGGCCGGTAGCGATCAAGCGCTGAGCACTATGTACGGCATCGGCAACGTCAAGGGCCCGCGCCTGAAGTTGATCCAGATTCCGACGACGGCCGGCACCGGATCCGAAGTGACGCCGATCTCGATCGTAACTACCGGTGCTACGACCAAAATGGGTGTGGTGTCACCGCAACTCTATGCCGACCTGGCGATCCTGGACGCCGAACTGACGCTGGGCCTGCCGGCCAAGGTGACGGCTGCGACGGGTATCGATGCCATGGTCCACGCGATCGAGGCGTACACCACAAGGCTCAAAAAGAATCCACTTTCCGACATGCTGGCGCGTCAGGCACTAAAGATGCTCTCGACCAATCTGGTGGCCGCCTGCGAAGACGGCAGGAACCCTGCAGTGCGACAAGCCATGCTCGTCGGATCGATGCTGGCCGGTCAGGCATTTGCCAATGCTCCATGCGCCGCTGTGCATGCACTGGCCTACCCGATCGGCGGCATTTTCCACGTGCCACACGGCTTGTCGAACGCGTTGGTACTGCCCCATGTGCTGCGCTTCAACGTACCCGATGCAGCGGTGCACTATGCCGAACTTGCGGCCATCATCGCGCCAGCAGCGCAAGGCTCCGACGAAGCGCGCACACACGCCTTCATCGATACCATGGTGGCGCTGGCGAACAGGGTGGGAATTGAAACGCAGCTCAGTCAAGTCGGCATCACTGCCGCTGACCTTGATCGGCTAGCCGACGATGCCATGCTGCAAACCCGTCTGCTGACCAATAATCCGCGCGAATTGTCGCGCGCCGATATCCACGCGATCTACACGGCAGCCCTGTAGCGACATGCCCCAAAAGCAAAACGGCCTCTGGATCTACCTTTATAGGTAGCCCAGAGGCCGTTTTGCTTGGTGAAGCAGGTGCTTCGTTTAGTGCATCGAACCTTGGCGACTAATCCTCAACGCATCGACCGTTTGGGTAGTCGCGCGCTGATCTCACCCACGATGCCGCGCCGGAACGCCAGCACGCAGACGATGAAGATGAAGCCGATCACGATCGTGACCGATTCGCCAATGGTATTGAACCATTGGATATTGGTCGTAGCCGCCATCCAGGACCCAAAATCGCCCAGCTTGTTTTCTAACGCCATGATCACGATGGCACCGACGATCGGGCCGACGATCGTGCCCAGGCCGCCTACCAGCGTCATCAGCACCACCAGGCCGGACATCGACCAATGCACGTCTGTCAGCGTCTCGAAGCCCAGTACCAGCGTTTTGGTCGCGCCTGCCAGGCCCGACAGCGCTGCCGACAGCACGAACGCCAGCAGCTTGTATTTATCAACGTCGTAGCCGAGCGAGACGGCCCGTGGCTCGTTTTCCTTGATTGCCTTGAGTACTTGACCAAATGGCGAGTGCACGGTGCGCACGATCAATGCGAAGCCGCCGATTGCAATTGCCAGAACCACATAGTACAAGGTCAAGTCGCTCGTCAGGTCGATCATGCCCAGCAGTTTGCCACGCGGGACGCCTTGCAATCCGTCTTCACCGCCGGTTTGTGGCAATTGCAAGCAGACAAAGTACAACATCTGCGCCAGCGCCAACGTGATCATCGTGAAGTAGATCCCCTGGCGACGAATTGCCAGACTTCCCATCAAATAACCGATTGCCGCACCCGACAGGGTCCCGAGCAACAAGCCCAGTTCGGTGGAGACGCCGAGTGTCTTGAGTGCATAGCCGGCGACATAACCGGCGCCACCGAAAAAGGCTGCGTGACCGAACGACAGCAGCCCGGTAAAACCGATCAGCAAATTGAACGCGCAGGCAAACAGCGCGAAACACAATACTTTCATCAGCAGCACCGGATACAAAAAGGCCGGCGCTGCCAGGAGGGCGGCCAATGCAATGCCGTACCCAATTTTCTTATACATGGTGTGATGCTCCATTCAAGGTGAAAGTCGCGTTGCGCCGCCGCTCACCAGCCCTGCCCCACTGGGGACCGGCGTGCTGGCGGCGCCGCGACCAGTTGGGCCTGGTTATTTCTCTTTGCCGAACAGACCGGCCGGACGGATCATCAAGACGATCGCCATGACGATGAAGACGACCGTGGCCGACGCTTCCGGGTAGAACACACGGGTCAGACCCTCGATGATGCCGAGTCCCAGGCCGGTAATGATCGAGCCGAGAATCGAGCCCATGCCACCGATGACCACCACCGCAAACACGACGATAATCAAATTCGAACCCATCAGCGGCGAGACCTGAATCACCGGCGCCGCCAGCACGCCGGCAAACGCCGCCAGTGCCACACCGAAGCCGTAGGTCAAGGTCACCATCAGTGGCACGTTGATGCCGAACGCTTCCACCAGTTTCGGGTTTTCGGTACCGGCCCGCAGATAGGCGCCCAGCTTGGTCTTCTCGATCACGAACCAGGTTGCAAAGCACACCACCAGCGAGGCGAGCACGACCCAGGCACGATAATTTGGCAGGATCATGAAGCCGAGATCGGTCGCGCCGGTCAGCGATTCGGGGACAGAATACGGCTGCCCAGAGACACCATAGAACGAGCGGAACAGGCCTTCCACCATCAGCGTGATGCCGAACGTCAGCAGCAATCCGTACAGGTGATCGAGCTTGTAAAGCCAGCGCAGCATGGTCTTTTCGATGATCACGCCAAAGAGGCCCACGAGCAACGGTGCCACCGCCAGCATCACCCAGTAGTTGATGCCGAAATAATTCATGCCCATCCACGCGATGAACGCGCCCATCATGTACAGCGCGCCATGCGCGAAGTTGATGACGTTGAGTAAGCCAAAAATAACCGCGAGGCCCAGAGATAGCATCGCGTAAAACGATCCGTTAACCAGTCCCAGGAGGAGTTGGCTTAACATCGCTTGAAGGGGTATGCCGAAAATTTCCATGGAAATTTCATGAAAAATCACCCCGAGGGGTGAGAGTGCTATCAGGCAGCACGCCAAGGAAACGTCAGGTCGTATTAAATTACCGGGCCCAAGCAACAACGCCCAACCTTGCGGTCGGGCGCCGAAGCATCGT
>JACMQD010000123.1 GCA_014377155.1 Herminiimonas sp. | reverse complement strand
GCGCAGGTTTTCATAGCCATTTGGTGAAGCCGGTGAAAATCGACGAGCTTCAAAAAGTGCTCAAAGTGATAGGTGGCTGAAAGTCAGCGTCACAGCGCTAGCAAAGCATATCGTTCAAGACCTGCACTACCTAATGGCCGCTATGGGGCGTTACCGGTCGTTCGGTGACGCGAAAATACTTTGATTCCAAAGCTGTTTTCGGCTGTTACTCATTTACGTAGGAATCCTTACGGTCCCCCGGCTTGACGCAGGCTGATACCTACTTAAACGTGATGGAGCAGACAGTGAATTCAACCGACAGCATGAACCAGATTTTCGATGTAGCGACGCTGGAAAAACTGTATGGAACGCCCGGCCAAGCGTCGGTCAGCAAAGAAGTCGATTACCTGCATCCACATTATCGTGCCTTCATCGAAGCCGCACCCTTTGTCCTGCTGGCGACAAGTGGACCGGAGGGGCTGGATGTTTCGCCACGCGGCGACCCGACTGGATTTGTCAAGGTCGAAGATGACAAGACATTGTTGCTGCCGGACCGCCGCGGCAACAACCGCATCGACAGCTTGCGCAATATCGTTTCGGACCCGCGCGTCGCGTTGATTTTCCTGATTCCCGGTATTGGCGAGACGCTCAGGATCAACGGTCGCGCCAGAATTTTGATCACGCCAGATTTATTGGTACGCTTTGCGATCAACGGCAATCAACCGTGTTCGGTACTGGAAATCACGGTCGAGTCGGTGTTCTTCCAGTGTTCACGCGCCATTTTGCGGTCACGTCTATGGCAAGCCGACCAGCAGATCGAACGCCGCAGTTTGCCTAGCACGGGAACGATCCTTGCCGATCTGAGCAAGAACGACATCGACGGCGAAACATACGACCAGGCCCTGCCGGACCGGCTTGCATCGACCCTGTACTGAATCGACCCGACAAGCCGGCGCGGCCAATATTGCTACACCGCTACTTCGCCGGCAGCTTGCCGTCCACCCCTTCGACGTAGTAATCCATCTTGCTCAGTGCATCGTCCGACATCGCTCCTTTGTCGAGCCGCAGCTTGCCGTCGTTGTCTTTCACCGGACCGGTAAAGGGTGTGAGCGTACCGGCGACGATTTCCTTTTCTTTCATCGCCACCAGTTGCTTGACGTCGGCCGGCACGACCGCGCCGATGCCTTCGAGTTTGACCATGCCCTCCTTGATACCGCCCCACACGCTGGTCGGCTTCCACTTGCCTTCGGTAACGTCACGCGCGGCCTTGGTGTAATACTCGCCCCAGTGATGCGTAACGGCACCGATCTGTGCTTTCGGTCCGAACTTGCGCATGTCGGAATGATAAGCGACTGCGAACTTGTCCTTTTCTTGCGCCGCTTGCACCGTGGCGGTGGAGTCGGTATGGTGAGTGACGACATCGGCGCCCTGCCCCATCAGCGTAATCGCCGCATCGCGCTCCTTGCCTGGATCGAACCAGCTGTTGACCCAGATGACCTTTACTTGCGCATTCGGATTGACACTGCGCATGCCGAGCGTGAAGGCGTTGATTCCCTGCAGGACTTCGGGAATAGGAAACGCGGCGACATAGCCGGCGATGTTGGACTTGCTCATCTTCCCGGCCAATATGCCGGAGAGGTAGCGCGCCTCGTAAAACCGCGCGTTGACGCTCGCGACATTGGCCGCGGTCTTGTAACCGGTGACGTGGACAAATTTGACATCCGGAAATTGCTTGGCCACTTTCAGCGTCGGGTTCATGTAACCGAACGAGGTCGTGAAGACCAATTTGTTACCTTGCTGCGCGAGGTCGCGAATGACGCGTTCGGCGTCGGCACCTTCCGGAACATTCTCGACGACCTTGCTCCTGACGCCGGCGCCGAGGGCTTTTTCCATCTGCTTGCGACCGATGTCATGCTGGGTGGTCCAGCCGGCCTCGCCGATCGGGCTTACGTAGACGAACCCGACATTAAGCGGATCGGCCGCAACGGCAACGGACGAAAACGCAATAGCAGGCAGCACGGCAATGGCGGCAAGCGCGCCGCGCCTGGAATTGATAGACATGGTGTTCCTCTAGGTGTAACGCCCACTCGATGATCGATGACGATCGACGCTGCCGCGTGGGCAAAACGGCGAGCCGTTAATGCGGACTGAAATTCTTGCCCAGCGAAGCCGGCATGTTCAATTTGATCCAGTTGACGTTGCGTGAAATTAGTACCAGCACCACGATGGTTGCCAGATACGGCAACATCGACAGCAGTTGCGATGCGATCGGGACTCCCATACCCTGCATGTGAAAACTCAGGATCGTGACGCCACCGAACAGGTACGCGCCGATCAGCACCCGCGCCGGACGCCAGGTCGCGAACGTGGTCAGCGCCAGCGCGATCCAGCCGCGACCGGCGACCATGCCTTCGACCCACAGCGGCGTATACACCAGCGACAGAAATGCGCCGGCCATACCGCAGCAGGCGCCGCCGAACAGCAACGCCGCCAATCGGATCCGCCGCACGTCGTAGCCGAGCGAATGCGCCGACGACGGCGACTCGCCGACTGCGCGCAGCACAAGACCGGCGCGGGTGCGGTACAGGAACCAGATGACCGCGCCGCACAGAAGCAGCGACAGATAAACGGACGGATGCTGCTTGAAGAAGGCAATGCCCAGGAACGGCATATCGCCCAGCAGCGGAATACTGAATTTGCCGTTGACCAGACTTTTGCCGACATAGCTGATGCCGATATACGCCGACGCTCCGGCGCCGAATAGCGACAGCGCCAACCCGGTTGCGTACTGATTGGTACCCAACCATACCGTCAGCAAGGCAAAGAATCCCGCCAGCAGCATGCCGGCAGCCGCACCGCCGACGAACCCGAGGGTGACGCTGCCGGTGTGCACCGTGACCGCGAAGCCGGCGACGGCCGCCACCAGCATCATGCCTTCGGCACCGAGGTTGACGACGCCGGATTTTTCATTGATGAGCAGCCCGAGCGCAGCCAGCATCAAGGGTGTGCCGGCATTGATCGAGGCGGCGATGAGCGGCGCGAGGGATTCCATTATTTACTCCGGATCAGTTTGTAGTGGATCAGTCTGTAGTGGATCAATACGTCACAGGCCAGCAGGGAAAAAAGCAGGATGCCCTGGAACACGCCGGTGATGGCGTTGGGCATGCCCAGACGCGACTGTGCCAGTTCGCCACCGATGTAGAACAGTGCCATGATAAAGCTGGAAAACACGACGCCGATCGGGTGCAGGCGTCCGACATAGGCCACGATGATCGCCGCGAATCCATACCCCGGCGACACCGAAGGCGTCAGTTGCCCGATCGGGCCCAGCACTTCGCACACGCCGGCCAGTCCCGCCAGCGCGCCGCACAGCATCATCGAAGTCCACAGCGACTTGCGCGCCGAAAATCCGGCATAACGCGCAGCCGCCGGCGCCATGCCACCGACCTGCAACTTGAAGCCCGAGAAGCTCCTGGAAAGGAAAACCCATGCCAGAGCCGATGCCGCCAATGCCAGCAGGATGCCAAGGTGCAGCCGCGTCTGCGGTATCAAAATCGGCAACAGGAAGCCTTCCGACAGCATCCGCGACTGCGGAAAATTGAAGCCGTCCGGATCCTTCATCACACCGTGCACCAAAAAGCTCAGCAACAGCTGCGCGATATACACCAGCATCAACGACACCAGAATTTCATTGGCATTGAAACGATCGCGCAAGTAGGCCGTGATACCGGCCCAAACCATGCCCCCGGCCATGCCGGCAACCAGTACGACCGAGATCATCCATGCGCCGCCCTGGCTCCCGCGATCGAACAGCAGGGCAGCCGCGCCACCGCTGATTGCACCGACCACCAGTTGCCCTTCGGCGCCGATATTGAACACGTTGGCGCGAAAGCAGACCGCCAGGCCGACGGCGATCAGCAATAGTGGCGCCACCTTGATGCCGACTTCGGACCAGCCACGCAAATCCTTGATCGGCTCCAGGAAAAATACCGCAAGGCCGGTGAGCGGGTTCTTGCCCAAGGCGATGAACATGACGACCCCGCACAGTACCGTCAGCAGCACGGCCAGCACCGGCGACATCCATGACATGACAGCGGAAGGATTGGCGCGTCGTTCGAGCTTAAGCATGCGCATTTTCCCTTGACGCCGCTTCCACGCCATCAGGCAACCACATCCCGCTCATCCATAACCCGATCATGTCGATGGTCGCTTCGGAGCGCTTCACTGACGGTGAAATGCGGCCCTTGGCGATCACGATCAGGCGGTCCGAAATTTCGAACAGTTCATCGAGTTCTTCCGAAATAATCAACAGCGCGCAACCTGCATCGCGCAACGCGACCAGTTCGGCGCGAATCGCCGCGGCGGCGCCGACATCGACGCCCCAGGTCGGTTGCGCCACCAGCAGCACTTTCGGGTTGCGCACCACCTCGCGGCCGACGATATATTTTTGCAGGTTGCCACCCGACAGGCTGCCAGCAGTCGCCTGCACGCCGCTGGCCTTGACCTTGAAGCGGTCAATGACCGAGGCGGCGATCTGGCTGATGACATTGTGCCTGACCATGCCATAGCGGATAGTGGCGTCGGACTGATGCGACAGCAGGATATTCTGGGCCAGCGACAGGTCGGGCACGGCACCGCGCCCGAGGCGTTCTTCGGGTACGAAACCCAAACCCCTTGCGCGACGGGCTGCCGCGTTCAGGCGTCCTACCGGCTCGCCTTGCAATAGCACCATGGTGCTCGCAGCGCGTGAATCTTCGCCAGACAGCGCGGCCAGCAATTCCTGCTGGCCGTTGCCGGACACGCCGGCGATGCCGAGAATTTCGCCGGCATGCAATTCGAAACTCACCTGCGCCAGCGCGGTAGCGAACGGATGGCTTTTTGCAAGCGACAGGTTTTTGACGGCAAGCATGACTGGGCCGGGCGCGCGGGCGACGTTGCGGATTGGCGGCGGCTCGGTACCGATCATCAGGCGCGACAGGCTGGCGGCGGTTTCCTGGCGCGGATCGCAGACCCCGGTGACTTTGCCGCCGCGCATGACGGTACAGGTATGGCACAGTGCGCGGATTTCATCGAGCTTGTGGCTGATGTAGAGGATGCTGCAACCTTCTGCGGCCAGCTTGCGCAAGGTGACGAAAAACTGTTCGACTGCCTGCGGCGTCAGCACCGACGTCGGCTCGTCCAGAATCAGCAACTGCGGCTTGGCCAGCAGGGCGCGGACGATTTCCACACGCTGGCATTCGCCGACCGACAGCGTGTGCACATGACGTTGCGGCTGGAGTTCGAGGCCGTATTGCTGCGCCGTGTCGGCGATGCGCAATTCAAGTTCTTTGAGATTGGTATCCCCCGGCAGGCCGAGGGCGATATTTTCGGCAACGGTCAACGTATCGAAAAGCGAAAAATGCTGAAAAACCATGGCAATCCCAAGCTGACGCGCCAACGACGGATTGGCGATGCTGACTTCCTTGTCGTTCCACAGAATTTTGCCGGCGTCAGGCTTGACCGAACCATAAATGATTTTCATCAGCGTCGACTTGCCCGCACCGTTCTCACCCAGCACCGCATGAATCTCGCCGGGCCGCACTGCCAGATCTATCGCGTCATTCGCAACGACCGAGGGATATCTTTTCGTGATGCTGCGAAGCTGTAGGCGCATGGTCATGTCTCTTTGTGTTTTTATTGACGCATATTATTTTGTTATCTGGAACTTACAGCAATTCTGATCTCGTCAATATATGCGACCTGGCATGTGAAATATAGGAATAGCGATATACAGGCAGACACGTCGGTCGTTGTAGACTGGTGCAAACCGTGACGCGGGGTGGCAGAACGATGCTTGCTATTCTGCCCCAACCATAACAAACATCAGCTTTCGCGTATAACCTTATACGTTACCGATGCTACTCTGGCGTCACAGGAAAATTACGGTGGAGCGTGAATGTCTGACCCGATTCGTTTTTATCATCGCGGCGCCGTGCACCACGTGGCCGGCGTTCCGGCGACACGCACGGTGCTGCAGCACCTGCGCGAAGACCTGCATTGCACCGGCACCAAGGAAGGGTGTGCGGAGGGCGACTGCGGTGCGTGCACAGTGGTCATCGGCGACCTGCAGGATGGCAAAGTCGCGTTCAAGACGGTCAACGCCTGCATCCAGTTATTGCCGACGCTCGACGGCAAGGCACTGTTTACCGTCGAAGACCTGAAACAGGCCAACGGCTCCTTGCATCCGGTGCAACAGGCAATGGTCGAATGCCATGGTTCGCAATGCGGATTCTGTACCCCCGGTTTCGTGATGTCACTGTGGAGCCTGTACCTCAAGAACGAAGGAAAAACCACCGCACCGCAACGCAAGGAAATCGACGATACGTTGTCGGGCAACCTATGCCGCTGCACCGGTTACAAGCCGATTATCGCGGCCGCCACGCGCATGGGCGAACTGCCCGCGGTGACAATGGATCGCACAACCTTACTGGCGCCGTTGCAAGACATGCAGCGCAGCGACATATTCGCTTATACGCATGAAGGACAGACTTTTCATGCGCCGCGCACCGTGGCGCAGTTAATCGAGATCCGCAGCGCAAACCCGGCCGCCTGTATCCTGGCCGGGTCTACCGATGTCGGGTTATGGGTGACGAAACAATTCCGCGATCTGGGTGACATCATCTACATCGGCCAGGTCGCCGAACTGAAAGCCGTGACTGCAGAAGACGGCATGCTCGAGATCGGCGCCGGCGTCACGCTCGAAGATGCCTATGCCGCCGTGTGCCGGCACTATCCGACCGAATTAGCCGACATGTGGCAGCGCTTCGCGTCGCTGCCGATTCGCAATGCCGGTACGCTCGGCGGCAATGTCGCAAACGGCTCGCCGATCGGCGATTCGATGCCGTGGCTGATCGCGCTTGGTGCCGAAGTGGTCCTGCACGGCGCAGGTGGCCGTCGCATCTTGCCGATCGAATCGTTCTATCTCGATTATCAGAAAAAGGATCTGAGGCCCGACGAATTCGTCGAAACCGTACGCGTGCCGTTGCCGCGCAAGGACACGCATTTTCGTACCTACAAGCTGGCCAAGCGCTTCGATCAGGACATCTCGGCGGTCTGTGCGGCATTTTGCATCACGCTCGACGGCGACATCGTGCGGCATGCGCGCATTGCTTTCGGCGGCATGGCGGCAACACCACGGCGCGCCACCAGGGCCGAAGCCTCGCTCGTCGATCAGCCATGGAACGAAGCCGTCATGCGGCAAGCCATGACGCTGATGGCAACGGATTACGCGCCGCTATCGGACATGCGCGCCTCCGCCACCTACCGCATGAAAACCGCACAAAACCTGCTGCATCGCTTCTGGCTCGAAACCCGTACCGATGCCCCCTTGCCGGCTGTTGCACTGAACGCTTTTTCGTGCCGTTGAGAAGGTCGAGACAATCATGAACATCCCGGTAGAAACGATCTTGGCCGCTCCCATCGCTGCCGGCTGGGCCGAAGTCGGCAAGCCCCATCCGCATGAATCTGCGGTGCTGCATGTGCTGGGCGAAGCGACCTACACCGACGACGTCCCGGAAATTCAGGGCACGCTGCATGCGGCGCTGGGCCTGTCGCAAAAAGCCCATGCCAACTTGCGCTCGGTCGACCTGCAGGCGGTGCGTGCCGCGCGCGGTGTCGTGACGGTTCTGGCTGCCGGAGACATCCCCGGCATCAACGATTGCGGCCCGATCCTGCACGATGATCCGATCCTTGCCGATGGCAAGGTCGAGTACGTCGGCCAGGCGATCTTCATCGTGGTCGCCGACACCCATGACAATGCGCGCCGCGCTGCGCGCCTGGCAGCGATCGACTATGACGAATTGCCGGCAATCCTGACGCCGCAGGACGCCAGGAAAGCCGAGTCCTACGTGGTGCCGCCGATGTATCTGCAGCGCGGCGATTTCAAGCGCGCATTCGCACAATCGGTGCATCGAGTGAAGGGTGCGCTGGCTGTCGGCGGTCAGGAACAGTTTTATCTCGAAGGCCAGATCGCTTATGCGATACCGAAGGAAGGTAATGGCATGCTGGTGCTCAGTTCGACCCAGCATCCGTCCGAGATGCAGCACCTGATCGCCAATGCGCTGGGCCTGCATTCGCATCATGTGGTGGTCGAATGCCGGCGTATGGGCGGCGGCTTCGGTGGCAAGGAATCGCAATCGGCGCTATGGGCGACGGCGGCCGCGATCAGCGCTGCGCACCTTAAGCGGCCGGTCAAGCTGCGCGCCGACCGCGACGACGACATGATGGTGACGGGCAAGCGCCACTGCTGTTCTTACGAATACGAGGTCGGCTACGATCACGACGGCCGCATTACCGCCGCCCGCGTCGAGATGGTTTTGCGCGCCGGCTATTCTGCCGACCTGTCGGG
>JACMQD010000122.1 GCA_014377155.1 Herminiimonas sp. | reverse complement strand
CATCCTCGCCTTCGCGCAGGTGCAGCGTGATGCTGGTGCCGCGCGTCGCCTTGTCGATCGCTTCGACGGTGAAATCGCCGGCGCCTTCGGACTCCCAGCGCACGCCTTCGGCTTCCGGTGTGCCGGCGCGGCGGGTCACGACCGTGATGCGGTCGGCCACGATGAAGGCGGAGTAGAAACCGACGCCGAACTGACCGATCAGGGCCGCATCCTTCTGCTGGTCGCCGGAGAGCTTGGAAAAGAATTCACGGGTGCCCGACTTGGCGATCGTGCCCAGGTGCTCGATGGCGTCGGCGCGGCTCATGCCGATGCCGTTGTCGGAGATGGTGATGGTGCGGGCAATCTTGTCGAAACCGACCTTGATCTGCAGGTCCGGATCGTTTTCGAACAGCGTGCCATCGTTGATGGCTTCGAAGCGCAATTTATCGGCGGCATCCGACGCGTTCGAAATCAGTTCGCGCAGGAAAATTTCCTTGTTTGAATACAGTGAATGAATCATCAGCTGCAGCAGCTGTTTGACTTCTGCCTGAAATCCTAGTGTCTGTTTTTCAGCAACGACCATTTTTACCCTCGAAAAAGAATGAACGACTATTTTTAAAAGTGGAATGAAACAATGCGGTGTTCGGCTGCGCTTTGGCAACACAGTAGCAGTCACGGTTATGGGGGTGAAGGAGAGAATTTCAAGCGCTGCACTTTTTTGCCGAGTCGACTGCTGACGTGGTCATTTTGACATGATGACGATCGGTTGCACGGACGCGACGGCCAGCCAGGTTGCCGCACAGGCCGCCAAGCCCTCGACCCGGGGTAAAATCGTGGCTTCGTCGATGCCGACCATCCCATCCGGAGTACCGCATGTCCATTTACGACAAACTCACCGCCCTGAACATCACGCTGCCAGCCGTGGCGGCCCCCGCGGCAGCCTATGTCATGCATGCCCAGACCGGCAACACGGTTTTCCTGTCCGGACACATCGCCAAGAAGGACGGCAAGCCCTGGGTCGGTCAGTTCGGCAAGAACATCACCACCGAAGAGGGCAAGCTGGCAGCGCGCGCCGTGGCGATCGACCTGATCGCCACCCTGCAGGCCGCATGCGGCGGTGACCTGAACCGGGTCAAGCGCATCGTCAAGGTCATGAGCCTGGTCAATTCGACCGGCGATTACACCGAGCAGCATCTCGTCACCAATGGCGCCTCCGAACTGTTCGGCGAGGTCTTCGGCGAGCAGGGCAAGCATGCCCGTTCCGCCTTCGGGGTTGCGCAGATTCCGATGGGGGCCTGCGTCGAGATCGAACTGATCGCCGAGATCGTCTAGGCTGTGTTTGACAGGCTACTGCGCGACTCGGATTCGCGCCTCCGGTGTTCTGCGTACCTGCGTACGCGTCCGCTCCTCGGCACGAATCCGAGCCGCTCGCTACGCCTGTCAAACACAGCCAAGGCCTGATCCTGCGGCCCTGCCATCGATCTCCTTTATCCGATTGCTGCTTTTTTAGAGAATTCTATGAAACCTGAGCTACCACGACCGATCCAGTGGCAATTTTCCAAGCGTGCAGAACAGCTGCAAAGCTCGGTCATCCGCGAAATCCTGAAGATCACCATGCGACCGGAAATCATTTCCT
>JACMQD010000121.1 GCA_014377155.1 Herminiimonas sp. | reverse complement strand
TATGTGTCGAGCAACTGTATCGCGATGTCATCACCGCTATGCGGGATCAGATATCAGCGACCGTGCTGATATCCGCCAAGTCTAGTTTGTCGGAAAGTTGTGCCGATACTCTTGCCCACGCACCAAAAAATTTATTCTGGTCGGCACGTCGTACGGCGGTAATCTGGGGCTCGACATCGTGCTGGCGGCACCGGAAAGCGTCATTGGACTCTGGCTGATGGGATGCGACCCATTTCCAGTGACTTGAGGCCCTTGAAGGCTGCGGGCCATCCGCCACCCTGAAGAATAATTTTCGAACAGCACTTTTTCGTGTTCGCCGGTTCGGAAATCAGTGATCCCGGCAGCCTCTGGATGGCATGACGGTTCGGTAGCGGGGAAACAACGCTTGCCTGCTCCAAAAAGACACGAAGCGTGTCGTAGCATATATTTCTCGTACCATATTGTTTCCATCGCCATTACCAACTGGAGGCATGGCATCAGACCCTGGCTCGTCCTGCTGCGCACCCTCAGTACTGCCATTGCTCTCATCCCAGCCGCGGCAGTGATTGTGTATGCGCAGCTTACTGGCGGCGCCAGCGGCCTGACCTACGCGCTCACGATTCTTATTCTGGTAGCCCTCATGCTGGTGGTATGGCTGACGTTGCAACGCTTCGTCCTGTCGCCGCTGGCACAGCTGTACGACCGGCTGGATGCGGCAGAAGACGTCTTCGATGCGCATGCCAGCACAGCCTGCACAAGCATGGCGCGATGGGACGACATGGTGGACCGGTTCGACCGGCTCATCACTCGTACCCGGGCAAGTCAGCAAGTATTGCGAGAAAACGAAGAACGGCTTCAGCTGGCCCTGTTGACGAACAACCAGGGCTTGTATGACCTCGACATCAAAACCGGGGAAGTCACCGTCAATCCGGCCTACGCGACGATACTCGGTTACCCGTTCGAAGGCTTTCGCGAAACCGACACAAGCTGGCGCGAACGCCTGCATCCGGACGACCGGGAGCCGGTAGGACGTGCATACCGCGACTATGTTGCCGGCCTCCGTCCGGACTACCGAATCGAATTTCGCCTGCGCTCGGCTGACGGCACCTATCGATGGATCTCGTCTGTCGGCGCCATCGTCGCGCGCGATGCCCAAGGTCAGCCTCTTCGCATGCTGGGCACGCACGTGGACATCACGCAGCGCAAGGAGGCGGAATTACGCCAGCAGGAAAGTGAACAGCGCCTGAGCTTTGCCTTGGACGCGGCCGGCATCGGTGACTGGAACATGGACCTGCGCACCAACGTGGCCTATCGCTCGCTGCAGCATGACCGGTGTTTCGGCTATCAGGAAACAGTGCCGCAATGGGGTTACGACACGTTTCTGGCCCATGTCCATGAACTCGATCGCGAGCGCGTCAACGAAGCGTTCCAGCGAGCACAGAAAGGGTTGGGCAATTACGACGTAGAGTTCCGCGCGGTCTGGCCCGACGGCTCGATTCACTGGCTGCTTTCGAAAGGTCGGTTTTATTTCGACGATACTGGCAAGCCCTATCGGGTCGCCGGTATCCAGGTCGACGTCACCACGCACAAGAATGCGGCGGCTGCCGCGGTCGACAGCGAGAACCGGTATCACCTGCTGTTTCAGAACAGCATGGATGGCGTACTGCAGACGACGACCGCTGGCGAAGTCATTGCCGCCAATGCTACGGCCTGCGCGATGTTCGGGCTGAGCGAAGAGGAAATCCGTCGGCGTGGCCATGCCGGACTCGTCGACAAGAGTGACCCGCGTCTGCCCGCGTTGCTTGCCGAACGCAGTCAGACAGGAAGCGTCAAGGGCGAGCTGTTCATGGTCCGTGGCGACGGCAGCCGGTTCGAAGTCGACATCAGCTCCCGCATCTACGAGGATCAGGCCGGCCAAATCTACGCCAGCATGATCATCCGGGATATCACGCAACGCCGCGAAGCCGAGGCCGAGATCCAAAAGCTGGCCTTTTTCGATCCGCTCACAGGCCTGCCCAACCGGCGCCTCCTGATGGACCGACTCGGCGAGACGCTGTCATGTACCCGTGGCGCGGCCAATCTCGCCGCCCTGCTCTTCATTGACCTGGACCACTTCAAATACATCAACGATGCCCGGGGGCACAGCGTGGGCGACGCCGTTCTGCAGCGCATCGGCGCCCGTCTGTCGGCCCTGCTACGCGAGGAAGATACGCTCTCCCGCATCGGTGGCGACGAATTCGTCGTCCTGCTCAAGAACCTCCGGCCGGACCTTAACGACGCCACCCGTGTTGTGGAGGCCGCGGCCGAAAAGATCCGCCATGCGCTGCTGTTGCCAGTCCGGATAGACGACCAGGAATACATCGTCAGCGGCAGCATTGGTGCGACCTTGCTGCCAAGGTTCGGTGCGACGGCAGACGATCTGCTGCGGGAGGCCGACACGGCCATGTATCGCGCCAAGGCTGCCGGGCGCAACCGCATCGCGTTTTTCGAACTGTCCATGCAGACCGCAGTCGAGCAACGCCTGGCCATCGAACGGGACCTCGGGCTCGCCATCGCCGCGGACCAGCTGGAAATGTTCATGCAGCCGCAGGTCGATGCCGGCGGCGAGACCGTCGGCGCAGAGCTGCTGATGCGGTGGACCCACCCGGTGCGCGGCGCCATCTCGCCTGCGGTTTTCATACCTGTGGCGGAAGAATCGGGCTTGATTCTGCAACTGGGCAACTGGGCCCTGCACCAGGGTTGCCAGGCGCTGGTGCGGCTGGCCAGCGCGGGCCATGCCCTGCCGCTGTCGATCAATGTCAGTCCGTATCAGTTCCGGCAGGCTGATTTTGTTCAGCAGGTGCAGGATGCGCTGGCCCTGTCCAGCGCCGACGCGACGAAGCTGATTTTCGAAATTACGGAAGGACTCTTGATTGAAAACGTCGAACAGACGATCGACCGCATGCGCGAGATTGCAGCCCTGGGCATCCGCTTCTCGATCGACGACTTCGGCACCGGTTATTCAAGCCTGTCGTATTTGAAGCGGCTGCCATTGTTTGAAGTGAAAATCGACAAGAGCTTCATTCAGGACATGCGAGACAACAACGACGACACGGCAATCGTGCAGTCGATTCTTTCAATGGCGAAGCACCTGCGGTTGCGCGTGGTGGCAGAAGGGGTGGAAACGCGCCAGCAAGCGAACTTTCTGATCAAGTCGCAATGTCAGGTGTTGCAGGGATATTTATACGACAAGCCAATGCCAATTGGCGCTTGGCTCCGCAGGCAGGCAGGCAGGTCATAGAGATTGATGACTGTGTCTCGGTCACGATGGCGTGGACCTAACGCTCACGCTGATTGTGATTTAGTCTTTTCCACTCGATGAACCGCTGCTTTCGACCGAGGCTGTGTGAAAACGGACCAAACAAGTAAACTTTTTTCAGCTTCGTGAATTAAACCTGTATCGCATAGCTGATCGCGGTCTCGATGAAGCGCTTTGTTCAGGACCTGTCAGAAATTCTATGTGCCAGGGTCAGAATTTTTAGTCAATTGATCGCATTGGCGAAGCGCTCGCCGAACATGATGGCGAACTGGTTGGCAGCTCGCTTCCCGATTCAGTTCATTCG
>JACMQD010000120.1 GCA_014377155.1 Herminiimonas sp. | reverse complement strand
GCGGGCGTGGCACGATTGACGTCGAATGCAAAGGTCTGCTCGGGCGCGAATACGGCAACCGGTTTCGGCAATTGCTCGACCAGATCACGCGACTTGGAGTTGATCTTGCGTTTGCCGACAACAAGCTTGTAGCCTTCCTCAGGCGTGCTACCGAGTGCCTTCTTCAAAGCTGGATTAGCATCGATGTCGGTCTTGATCGTTTCGCCTGCCAGTAGCGCGCCGGCAGGTGCCCAATGCGTATCGAGGCGGTAGAACAGCGGCGTGTCGCTGGACCGTTTGGCACTATTGAGAAAGGCGGTATTGAGATCGATGACGTTGATCTGCGACCCGCGCAGCACCTTGCTGATGCGATCATAATTGCCACGCATGACATCATTGACCTTGATGTCATCGGGAAGATGTTCAGCGTACACACGCATTTTCAGCGGCACCAGCGTGACGGCCATGGTGATGCCATTGGCAGCCAGCACACTGTTGAAACGGCGGATCAAATCGAGCGACGTGTCGATCATCGGCGTGTCGGTGGCATCCGACATTTCATAGCGATAGAACAGCCAGTCATCTTTGCCCACGATGCCGGGGATCGGCTCGGCTGCATAAGTGGTGGTAGCGCCGAGTGCGCCGATCAGTGCTGCGGCATGAATCACGGTGTCGAGTAAGGATTTTTTCATTCTTGTCTTTTCGGGGGAATGGATGGTGAATTGGCCGGAGGATGCGTTATTTTCCGGTGTAGCGCTCGATCTTGTTTTGCGTTGCGCGCGCACCTGTCTTACCCCCCTCGCCCGGTAACAGCAGGACGCTGTAAGTACCACCCTGCGCCATGGCGAGCGAAGTACGCGCTTGCGCCGTCTTGTCGCCCGCCTTGGCGGCGATCAGCTCGATCGAGATCGGATTGACGGAGATCGAAGCGGACGTGCCGGCAGCCAGTCCTGCAAACACTTTTGTATTGCCGTCGGCCGTCAGGACATCGACCGCGCCTGCGCCGGCGTCGAGATGGTATACCGCCAGCAAGGCCTTGAGCTTGTTAGCATTGGCCTTGTCCTCGAAAACAACAGGTATCGCATCCGCGCGCAATGTCGTGAAGGCCACCGTCATCGCGCGACCGCGTATCACCTCCAGCGAGGTGCTCAGAAGGGTGGCGGATTTACCGGCCGCGTGAAGCGCAATGACATGTTTGCCTGCGCCGAGCACCATGTAGTCGCTCGCCTCGCCAGTGGCGAGCTTGCGAATACGCAGTTTGCCATCGACTTCGACGTCCACGGGGCTGTCACGGCTGGCGAGGATCACCCGCACATAAGCTGAATCCGCAGGCGGCTCGGGGTCATACAGCAAGCCGGTTTGCTGTGCACCGACAGCCGCGCAGAGGCCTGACAGTAACGCGACGCAGGCTGCGCGGCGAAGGCGGGATGAAAGCAGGTAGAGCATCGTATTCCTTCCAAAAGTTATTTTGAACCCGGTGCAAGCGGACGGTCGAAGTACAGTTGCCAGCGGTATTCGCCCGGCGCCAGCCCGGAAAGCAGGACCGCAGAGCGCCAGGCGTCGACCGACGCTGTCTTAGGTAATTTGCCGGTCTGGGCGGCCGCCACCAAGCGCAAGGCGCTGCCCGATTCCGGCAGGTTGATCCATACGGCGGCCGGTTTCGCCATCGGTTGGTCGCCGCCGATCGTGACAGTCAGCACCGGCGGCACGATGCCGGCATCGACGCTTGCGCTAATTTCCTGTCGCACGCGCCACCAGTCTGCGACCTGTCCGCCAGTGGCCAGCCAGACGTGCTCGCGTCGGGCCTTGATGTGCTGGGAAATTTCGCCCAATTGCGGAGCGGTCAGCGCACTCTGGCCTAGAACGCGCACCACCGACAGTCCGCCCATTTTGTCAGCGACATCGAGTTCGGCAAGGAAGGTCTTGAGACCGACCGCCGCATCACCTTCGGAGATCAAATCATCGGGGCCGTTCTGGGTTCTTGGCAGAACAACCATCGACTTGCCTGGCGTACGGCCCGCCGTACCGGCGGCGGCGAGATACGGCATACGTGCCGCTGATGCCTCGGGACTGACAATCATGTGGCTAAACCCGCGCTCCTGCAGCAGCCGTTCGGTGTTCTGGTCCGAGGATTCCATCGGCGCATGAAAACCGGCATCGGCACTGATGCCGAGCTTTTTCATGTCCGCCAGCATGCCATCGAGCCGTTTGGCCTGGACCGCCGACGACTGATCCTTGAAGCCATCGAACCGGTCACCGAGAAAGGCGACTTCATGTCCTTGCGCCTTGATTTTCTTGATCAGATCGACCGACTCCGCGAGCTGCTGGGTCAGCACATGGTAACTTGCCTTGCCGCCCAGATCGCCAACCAGTTTGCCAAGGTTCAGGTCGGTGTCGACCAGTGTATCGGCGACGTCGATTGCCAGCACCAATGCGCTGCCGAACGGATGCGGCCAGCCTGCCACATGCGCGTCTGGCAGGCGCAGCAGCCACGACAGCGCGTTGTGAGCGATCGCCTCGAGCGCTTTCGGATCGGCTGAAACCCACAAGCGCTCTGAAAAACCGAACACGACCGCACGCGACGGCTTACCCACGGCCGCCAAGCGTTCATCGAAAACCATCGCGGCGCCGGCTTTGCCAGCTGCCACGTTGCGCGACCAATCCATGACCTGCGCGGCGGCATGCTTGCCGACCAGCCGCAGCGGATACCAGTCCTTGATGCGCTCCATCCATACACGCATGCCGGCCGGTAGATGATGCGACACCGGCGTATCGCCGTACGGCATCAGGAAAGTATCGTCCTCCTCGGCGTCAGTGCTTCCGGCGACTTTGACATCGAGTGCGGCTTCCATGAACCCATAGCCACGCCACTCACCGTTTTCGGCACGCGTGCCGGTTTGCCAGGTTGCCAGCACACTGCCGCCGCCCGCCCGAAAAGCCAATACCGCCTGTTGCTCGCGTTCCGACATCAGTGCGGCCGAAGGCAGTAGCAACGCCACTGCCTGCATGCGTTCGAGCCGATCGACCGATTGCGTGGTCTCGAACGGAATCGCGTACTTGCGTAAAAACTTTTCCCATGCCTGGATGTGAAGCCGGGAATCGATGCCAGCCTTGGTGAAGTAAGCCTGCGTCGCGGGAGGCGCATAAATCAGTACCGCAGGCCCCCGGGTCCCTGAGGCCGGCGCAGACTTCGAGAGTTCGGCATTCGCAGATAGCGGGAGCTTCAGCGAGGCCGCCGGGGTTGCCGCATCGCCCATCGCACCGTTCGAAAGGAGCAGCGGCGGCGCCGAAGCAAAGCCGGAATCGGCTGGTTCCACCACGTTGGAAACCTGAAAGGCGCTCGCCGTCGCGGCTGGAGCGCTTTGCAAAAGCATTGGTAACCCGGAGTCCTGCGCGAAGCTGGCAGCGCCGGCCTGCAAGTGCGACGTGGCGACGAAGATCAAAAAGACGACCGATCGAACGACCCGCCGCTTCGCTTGCTGGCTTGTAGCCGTCTTCGTCGTTGTCACCGTATCAAATCCACTTGTAAAACTTTTAAAAAATGTGATCAATAATGATCAAAATTCTATGCAAATTTCTTGCAGACACAATTTTTGACATTTCCAAGGCACAATTAATGTAAAATTTTACTTGAAATAAACTTTTACATGCAGCTTGTTTTTTAATTGATTACTAGCAACTTATCAGAGCAGTTTATTTTTCCCTTTATTGCCCGCCCGGCGGGTCATCCAGCGTGATCCGAACTGACGGCAACTGGAGATTCGATTCATGTTGAAACGATGATGGCGAACTAGTTGCGCATGCCGGTCGGCCCAGAGGAAAACCTGTTATGAATGATCCATCCAACGTTGCATCGACCACACCCGTTGTTCGCCTGGCCATCCGGGGGCTGCCAAATCTGACCGACAGCATGACCGCCGGCGGTCTCTACGTCCTGATCGCTGAAACGCCGCCAGCGCGTTTTCCGATTCTCGCCGCCAGTATCGGCACGGCGCTCGACGACGAACTGACCTGTTCGGTCATCGTTCCATCCAATCCTGAAATGTTCCTCGAACGGATCGAATCATTCGGCTATTTCGATGCGCCAGCGCTGATCGAAGCACAGCGCCTCAATGTTTTCGTGACGCAGAGCGAATTTCCTAAAAAGATGTTCCGTTTTGGCGCCGATAGTTTCGTGCGCGAGTTGGAACAATTCAATATCCCCGAAAATAGCTATCTTTTGTTCGACCAAGCCGATGAATTGCTCAGCCTGCACGATATTTCACTGGCAGTGG
Organism: Herminiimonas sp.; assembly: GCA_014377155.1. Next base: position 202 of record JACMQD010000120.1, on the reverse strand, counting down.
ACCAGATCGACATATTGCGAAAATGGTTCGAAAAGCGCCGCGTCACGGCATTACTGGTCTTTACGCGCGCCACCGAGGCCCACGGCGCGACCATCAATGCACTGATGGACAATCTCACGGGAATGGCACGCCTCGGCAGTGACCGCGACGGCCTGCAACTGACTTTCGATTACTGGCAGTCCTCCGAAGGTACGATCGCGGC
>JACMQD010000119.1 GCA_014377155.1 Herminiimonas sp. | reverse complement strand
TACACTGCACTTCTGGCGATCATCGTCTCGGTGTTTTTCGGCGCGCTGATCCTGCGCACGCCGCTCAAGCTCGATGTCATCCGCGACCGTGGCGCGATGGGTCGCGAAGTCGACGACGGCATGATCGAAAATGTCTACCGTTTGCAGATCATGAATACCGCCGAAACGCCGCACAAGTTCCGGATCGCCGTCAGCGGCATCGATTCGATTCAGCTGGTCACACCCGACGAAGTGACGATGGACGGCACAGCCTCGCGTGCGGTACCTGTTCGGGTAAGGGTGGCGCCAGGCAAGGGCAAGTCCGGCTCGAACACGATCGAATTCAAACTCCAGGCGATCGATACGCCCGACCTGCAGATCAAGGAAAGTGCCGTATTTTTCGTGCCAAAATAGGAATGCCATGCAGCGACACGCAAATCAAATCACTCGCTTAGACACCGAAACGCCGTGGTATCGCCACCGTTGGCCATGGCTGCTGATGGCGGGACCCGCCGCGGTCATTCTGGCCGGTTCGTACACGGCCTGGCTGGCCTATTCTGGACAAGACGCGATGGTGGTGGACGACTATTACAATCAGGGCAAGGCGATCAACCAGGACCTGCGTCGCGACCGCATCGCCACCGCACTCGGCCTGTCGTTTTCCGCGCGTTACGATCCGGCGAGCGAACGACTCAAAGGCAGGTTGCTCGGCTTTGGCAAACCGGTGACCCAGCCCATCATCGTTCGCTTGGCGCATGCAACCCAACCGCAAAAGGACATGCAGCTCCTGGCACAGCCCGATGCCGATGGCGCGTTCAGCATTGTCCTGCCAATGCTGGAGCGGGGCCGGTGGCAAGTGGTGGTAGAAAGCGCACAACGCGAATGGCGGCTCAATGGCGCATGGAACTGGCCAAAACAACAATCGGTCGATATCGTGGCCGATGTTCCGGCCAAACAGGAATGAAGATGCTGCGACTCGCAATGGCCGTGCTGTGGCCTTCTTTCCTGGTGGCGATCGTTGCCGAAGGATTCTTTTTCTCGGTGATCGACCCGCATGAGCTGTTCCAACTCGGCGGCACGCTCGCGTTGCCGCCGATTGCCGGCTACACGATCGGATTTTTCATTTTCTGGGCATTCTGTGCGATGGCCAGCATGTTGACGTATTACCTGACGACCGTGCCTAATGACAGCCATCCGCCGTTCTGATTCATTGCAGCGGACTGCAATTTTGCGTGCCGGCCGCCATTGCCTTGAGCAGGACGGGATCGAGCAGTTCGACCTCGCGCTTGTCGACTTTCACCAGGCCCAGCTTCTTGAAGCGCGACAGCAGCCGGCTGATACTTTCGATGGTCAGGCCAAGATAATTGCCGATGTCTTCGCGCGACATGCGCAATTGAAAGCTGGTCGCCGAATAACCCCGCGCGGCATAGCGCGACGACAGGTTGACCAGAAACACCGCGAAGCGTTGTTCTGCGCGCATGTTACCCAGCAACAGCATCACATTCTGTTCCCGGGTAATTTCCTGGCTCATGATGCGGTGAAAATGATGCAGCAAGGTCGGTATGTGCGCAAACAGCTCTTCGAGCTGCGAAAACGGAATTTCGCAGACTTCGCTGTCTTCCAGCGCCACCGCGTCGCAATGATGGCGGTCGGTGCTGATCGCGTCCATGCCCAGCAGTTCGCCCGCCATCTGGAAACCGGTAATCTGCTGTTCGCCGCTGGGGTTGATCTGGGAAGTCTTGAAATGCCCGAAGCGGATCGCATACAAATTCCGGAACGGCTCCTCCATCCGGTAAAGGTATTCGTCACGCAGGATGCGACGGCGGCGTCCGATAATGTCATCGAGCCGGACAATGTCGGCCTGGTCGAGGCCCATCGGCAGGCATAGCTGATGCAGGCTGCAATTTGCACAACTGGCTTTCAACGCGCTGACGCTTAACGTCGGCGATGCTACAAAAGACAGTGTTTGATTCATATGAATGGGCGGGGAGCGCTCATGTTCGGTCGTGAAGGTGCGGATCAATGTACAGTAAATGCACCTTGCGTACAAACCGCTGGCACACACAATCATGCATTGTTCCTTTCGGTAGACACGATTATTTGCCGATCTAAATCAGGCGTCCGCATAGCGACTAGGGCGCCCATAAAACGTCGATCCGGTAGCAGCCATAATGTAACCGACAGTGCCTTTTTTAATGCCATCGAACGTTACCGATTTCCCGGCTTGGGGGACCGTAAGGATTCCTTCGTAAATGAGTAACATCGGCGATGCCGCTAAACTTTGAACGTTGCGTCATAGTCAATGGGCCCGAGCTTCCGATCGCGTAATTCATACATCCCGAAACGATTTGCGTGATGCGTTCGATACGGACTGAACGCGGCGAGCAGTTCGGGCGTCAGCTGCATGCCTTCAGCTTCCAGCTCCTTGAATGCCTGCGTCATCGTATGGCAGTTATGAAAAATCACCAGGTTGGCGACCAGGTGGTTGTACTTAATGATTTTCAATTGGTTCTCGCGCACATTGTCTTCGATGGTGTCGGAGCCGAAATACGCCCACTGGGCGAAGTTGCTGAACCCCTCGCACTTATTCTGGGCGGCCTGGATGGTCTGACGCAGCTCTTGGTCGCCGATATATTCCAGCAGGAACATCGTGCGCACGGCACGACCCAATTCGCGAAACGCGAAGTACAGCTTGTTTTTCCGGTTGGCAGTGCCCAGCTTGCGCAGGATAGTCGACGGCGAAATGCGGCCTGCCTGAATCGATTGCGCTACTTGCAGCATGTCCGGCAAGTAGCTCGCGATCAGGTCCCAGTCGATCACGTCCTTGGAAAACAGGTCGTCGATGTGTTCGTAGGTCGTGTCACTGGCCGGGCGAAACCATTTCAGGCCTTTCCAGTTGCGAATCCGTGGCATCAGCTTGATGCCCAACAAAAATGCCAGTCCATAGACCGGCGCGCTTTGGGCTTGCGTATCGCCATGCAAAATGTCGGGCTGAATGTCAGACGTGTTCTTGGTGAGCCCGTCGAGGATGTACACGGCCTCCCAGAGGCCACAGGGAATGAAGTGAGAAAACAGCGCAATGTAGGTGTCGCTGACGTGATAGTAGGCAATGCCGCCGTAGCCGCCGTAGCGAATATGCCTCTCGGACAGCAAATTGTTTTCGTACAGGTTCTATTGCGTACCGTCGGCGGCGGCCCGCTTGGTGTCACCCCAATATTGCGGCAGCTGAAATTGGTTGTAGCCATTGATCGCTGTGCTGATTGCGGCCTCCAGCTTCTCGGTGGTGACCTGGCGCTGATTGACGAAGGACACCTGGCGCGCGCTTACGTCGGCAATATTCTTTGCGATCTGGGTTGGCCCTATGCCGGTGCCGTAAGCGAACACTGTCAGGATTTTGCGCCGGTCTTCATCATGCAGTTTTCCCTGGTGGCCGCTCAAGGGGCCGAAGTGCTTTCCCCAGCCCAGCCATTGCATCGTGTCGGCAAGCACATCAAGCAACGACAGCTCAAGTCGGTCGAGCTTGCGCCGTAGCGCATCATCAAGTTCCTTGAATCCAGTTGGCAGCACCTTTTTCTGATACCGGTCCAGCTTCGGGCGTCCGTCAACGATATTGAAATGCGGATTCGCCGGATAACCCTGGTCGGCCTGTTGTGCTGCCTGCGTCAGGAGCGTGCGCACATGGGCGACAAACTCGGTACTGTTCACCGGAATGCCGACTTTTTCGCCATAGTCGGCACGTGTGCGCTCGCACTCCTCCATTGGCACCAGCTCATCACGATGGTCCGAATACGCATCGCTGCCGGTCACACAAACATCACCAGATTTCAGCTCCCGCACCATCTGCGCGCAGAAACAGACTTCGAACTGGCGCCGGTTGATGCGCGTCGGCGCAACGTTGCGCTGGGTTTCGCCAGTCACGAGCTTCCACCATTTTTCCGGAATCCAGGTAAGGTTCGCCAGCGTCAGGCGCGCACTGTCGGCAGCTGTGAGCGTTATCCATTCGTGGCGCCGATGCCGATTCGCCAGCAAGAAGGCCAACGCTTGCTCGACGCTGGCATCCTGACTGGTCGCAACCAGGGGCAGTTTGCTGAGAATGCGCAGGACCTCGGCGCGGCGAGGTTTGAAAAGATGCCAGAAGAATCGGCATTGGTTTTTGCCGCCATACTCGGCATGCTGGCGGGAAAACTCGCACAAGTCCGGACGAGCCGTGACGGTATTGCGGATGCCCTGCAATTGTTCGACATCCGGCTGGTCGGAATTGAGCAGCGTCTCCATCGCCGCGAACCGCCGCAATATTTCATCGGTCTTTTCCTGATTGTTGGTCAGGTATTTTTCCAACGCCTCGTCGGCGGCATGCTCCACTCGTTTCATCTGTTTGCAAAAAATATCGCACAGGTCGTCGGTCACGCGCGCCAGACGCTGCCGAATCAGGGCCAACGTCACTGCATGGCGCTTTGGTGCGGCCATGTCCATCATGCTGGCCGCGGCCAGGCTGTTGCCTTCGAGCGCCCACTGTTTGATCTTCACGAGAGGAATCGACTTGAGCAGCCCGGCATGGCATGACAGTCCGGTCAATTGGTCGCAACGTGCCACACCAGGTCACGCATGCCGTCGATGGTTGGCAATGCCGCATCCTGCTTGATATCGTTCCAGGTGCTGACATGGCGCGGGTTGTCGCCCACCACGTACAGCGCATCCAGAAAAGCCCGTCCGCTCTCGCCCAGTGCTGCCTCGATGCGCGCATACATCGCCTGCGTCGTCGCGGTCCGTTGGGCGCGCGCCTCGCGCACCAGCGTGTCGAAGGCGGGCAATTCATAACTGTGGCGCACCAGTGTCTCGATGCCGATGTTCACGATATCGATCACATCGTCCTTGGTCAGTGCCGCGTCGGCCAGCGCTTGCTGCAGCAGTAGCTTACCTGGCTCGCTGAACGCCTTGACCGACAGAAATTGACGGATCACTGACAAGTGCGTGCGCCTGGCTTGCGATGCATCGAAGCTGCGCAAATAGTCTTGCTCGCAGGACGCGCCGATCACCGCCGCGGTATGCTCGACAATCGATCCTCGCACCTGAAAGGACGTGACGAAATTGCCGAGCCGCTGGTAGGTTTTGAGGAGTAACGCAAAACCCAGCCGAGTCGTATCCGACCGGGTCGCGGCTTCGCAAAAAATACGCTCGGCGTCGGTCAGCGTGTAGAAGCGCTCCAGCTCGACGGGCGACAGGCGGCTCTTGAAGCGCGGATAGGCGGTGTCGCTTGATTGCAATTCGGCAAGTTGGAAAATTAATGCAAGAAAAACGAACGTTTATCTTGCACTCAGGAAAAATCCCAAATGGAGCCGAAAAACCACAAGAAAAGCCATTGAGAAAAACTACACAATATTGCACCCTTGGATTAAGCTTTTCTTGTACATCGGGTGCATTCATGTTGGTCGGATATGTTCGCTTTTCTAAAAGCGACGGCAGTCAAGCACTTGCGCCTCAGCGCGATGTACTGATTGCCGCTGGCATCGATCCAAGCCGGATCTACGAAGACCTTGCCTCTGGCCGTAAGGACGACCGGCCCGGGTTGAATGCTTGCCTCAAAGCACTCCAGCCTGGCAATACGCTGGTGGTATGGAAACTAGATCGGCTTGGTCGCGACTTGCAGCACTTGGTAACGACGGTGGATGAATTACGTTCCAGAAATATCGGCTTGAAAGTATTGGCCGGTGCTGGCGCACAGATCGACACAACAACGGCGAACGGGCGGTTGTTTTTTGGAATTTTTGCGGCGCTCGCCGAGTTCGAGCGAGAATTGATTGCCGAGCGCAAGCATGCGGGACTAGCTTCGGCAAGGGCGCATGGGCGTCAAGGCGGGCGACCGCGGAAGATGGATCGGGCTGCCGTGATGATGGCGATGGCCGCGATGGCGGACCCCAAAGCCAATGCCGTCGAAGTGGCACGCCGTTTGGACATCACGACCACGACCCTTTATGCATGTGTGAATGGTGATGGCACGTTGAAGCAAGCAGGGCAGAAGATTTTGATTAAAACGTAGCTGGATCGGCAGAGAACGGCCAGTAGCAGTCATTAGAAGCCACCCAAGCTCAGACCATTTATATCTATGGCGACTCACCTGAGTCAGTTCCGTATTCGCGTCTGCCCGCAGCGGGCAGACGAATCATTTAAGCGGTTATACATCGGCAAACGACGCGTTGCATGGCGTTGTAGGTTTGGCGGAGATGATATGCTGAAAGTCCAATCAACCCCATGCACTCGGCCGGGAGAAATCCCCCGTCTCGCCGTTGCCCATTTCTAACCACAATGCTCAATACAACTCCTGTGCAGCCAAGGCTCGATCCAAAGCACCTCCGGTTCCTCGCCAGACAGTCGGAAATGTGCGCTCTGGTTCGCGAATTCGATTGGTCCTCCTCCGCGCTGGGGGCAATTTCGACTTGGTCACCCGAGTTGCGCACCGCGATCGGGATAGTGATGAACGCGACGCAACCGATGTTCTTGTGGTGGGGCCCCGACCTGATCCAGGTGTACAACGATGGATACCTGCCATTTTTCGGCCAAGGCAAACATCCTTGCGCCCTTGGCCAACGCGGCAAGGAGTGCTGGCCGGAGATCTGGGACATCATCGGTCCGCAGATAGTGGGCGTATTGCACGGCGTCGCGACGCCCCTGTTTGAAGACAGGCTAGTGCCGATCCTGCGCAATGCCCGCATCGAAGACGTTTATTGGACGTATAGCTATAGCCCAGTGTACGGTGCCGACGACAGCGTCGCCGGCGTACTCGTTGTGTGCACGGAAACCACGGCGAAAGTGTTGGCGGAGCGGCGGCGATTGACGATCGACACCCTGCAGCGCAATTTGCAGTCGTGCGACTCCTTATCTGAAATATTCGCAGAGGCGCAGCGTATAGCAAGCGCGCATCCGGAAGACATCGCGGCACTGAAACTGACGACTGGTTCGTTCGACTCCCCAATGCCATCGGATGTGGTGTGTATTTCGTCAGCCGATCTAGCATTGCAAACGGAGCTCGCACTGGCGTTCAGGCCTTCCTCCCGCCTCCCGCTCGATGCCGATTACCGGCAATTTTTCGAGCAGTTCTTCCTGATCGTCCACGATGCGAAAGTGCGTTTCGAAAGCGACCGTGCACTGCATTTGGCCAGTGGCGAACGCGACCGCCTGCTATTGGATGCTCCGGTAGGTACCGCCGTAATGGTCGGCAAGGAGTTACGTTACGCACTGGCAAATTCCAAGTATTGCGAGATCATCGGCCGATTTTCTGAGCATGTGGTTGACAAACCGTTTGCCGAGATATTCCCCGAGCTGGTCGGAACGCATGTGCATCAGACATTTTTGGATGTGCTGACGACCGGCGAGCCCTTCGTTTCGGAGGCGACTCTCGTCACGCTTCGTATTTGGGGCAGCGAACCCGTGGATCGTTATTACGTCTACAACCTGGCGCCTTTACGTCGCTTGGATGATTCGGTATACGGATTGATGGCGATTGGCGTCGATGTCACGCATCAGGTCTTGGCGCGGAACGAAATTGAACGGCTAAATCTTGACCTTCAAAAATCCGCGCGCGCCAAGGACGAGTTCCTCGCGATGCTGGGCCACGAACTTCGCAACCCGCTGGCGCCGATCGTGACGGCGCTGCAGCTGATGCGTATGAAGGACACGCGCACGAGCAAGGAGCAGGAGGTGATAGGACCGCAGGTTGACCATCTCGTGCGACTGGTCGACGATCTGCTCGATGTCGCGCGTATCACGCAAGGTAAAGTGGAGCTGCGCGACGAAACTGCGCCGCTACGAGATGTAATTACGCGGGCCGTCGAGATGGTGCGGCCATTGTTTGAACAGAAAGCACAGCAGCTGGTGACTGACATCGACGATATGCGCTGGCGCGGCGATACCGCGCGGCTGGCGCAAATAGTGTCTAACCTCCTATCGAACTCCGCACGCTATTCGCCGCTGTCTAGCGATATCCACCTTTCCGCGAAAACAGATAATGAATTACTGCGCATAGTGGTAACCGATGCGGGGCAAGGCATCCCCGCCGACAAGCTGCCTTACATCTTTGATTTGTTCGTTCAAGGCGAGCGGCAGGTCGATCGTGCTAAAGGCGGTCTCGGCATCGGCTTGGCATTGGTGAAAAATCTGGTGCAGATGCACGGCGGATCCGTTCACGGCGAAAGCGATGGCATCAACGCTGGCAGCACCTTTACCGTAACATTGCCAATCCGACCCATCGAAGACGTGCGTGTGCACGTACGCAACACCGTTTTGGCCGCGGCGTCAGTGCACCATCGTCTGGAAATCCTGGTGGTCGACGACAACTCGGATGCAGCCGATTCTCTTGCAGAATACCTGACCGCGCTGGGACACACAACGCTGGTTTGCTACAACCCGCACAGCGCAATTGCAATGGCACGGGATCATTGTCCTGATCTGGCGATACTCGACATCGGGTTGCCAGGGATGAGCGGCTACGAGCTCGCGCGTGAACTGCAAGGGCTGCCGTGTGGGCGCGGAATGCGCTTGATCGCATTGAGCGGGTATGGACTTGCGGAAGACCGGCTGCAAAGCGAGCGCGCAGGTTTTCATAGCCATTTGGTGAAGCCGGTGAAAATCGACGAGCTTCAAAAAGTGCTCAAAGTGATAGGTGGCTGAAAGTCAGCGTCACAGCGCTAGCAAAGCATATCGTTCAAGACCTGCACTACCTAATGGCCGC
>JACMQD010000012.1 GCA_014377155.1 Herminiimonas sp. | reverse complement strand
TATGCAATCGAGAGCATCGGCCGCGCCGTACGACAAACTGCCTTTGAACAACTGGAAAGCGAAACCGTGCCGGTGGTCGGTCAGCCAACCGACAGCCCGAACATTGTCGGCTTCGATGCCACCACGTTTGGCGGCACGCCAGGTACTGGATTGCCAACGATGGTCAATGCAACAGCGCCGCCATCAGACCTGCTGCAGACCCGCTTCATCGGCGCTGCAGACGGCAGCGTCGTCGATTGCGCTGGCGTAGCCGCCAGTGCCGTCACGACTGCTGCAGCCGTCGATGCGGGTCGTGGCTGGAGCATTTTCTTCGTCAAACCGGTGGCTGGCGGTGAAGCCGAATTGCATTGTGGCTATTTCAATGCGGCCGGCAGTTTTCTATCCAGCCCGATTGCCAGCGGTGTCGAATCATTTCAGCTGTTATATGGCATCGACACGAATGCCGACGGCATACCGGATCGCTTTGTCACCGCTACGACGCTCAACATGATCGATCCATTGGCAATGCAGCCAGCCAATCCGAATTCGCTATGGAAAAAAGTCGTCGCCGTAAAGATTGCATTGCTGTTGCGAGGCCAGCGCACCCAGCGCTCTGACGTCGAGAACATGGTGTATGACCTGTTCGGTTCGGCGTATTCCGACACCAGTGACGTTGGCAGCCGCATTCTCGAACAGGATCTGGCGGCGGCGCAGCGCGCGCGTACCCGCATGGTATTTTCAACCGTCATCCAGTTGCGCAACCGTGCCGACGGCGGCAATGTCGGACCCCTGCCATGAGCCACTTCGACCCAGTGCGACGACAACAGCTGCCGTTCGGCCAGCGCGAGCTCAGCCGCCCTGGCGCAGTGCCCGGAACCCGACCGCACCGCCGGCCCGGCCGCAAACAGGATGGCATCTCCCTGGTCATCGTCCTGATCCTTTTGATCGCTGCCACCTTTCTCGGCGTATCTGCGGGCATCATCGCACTGCAGGCTGAAAAAGCCTCACGCGGCGACCGCGATCGCCAGATCGCATTCCAGGCTGCCGAGGCTGCCTTGATCGACGCCCAACGCGACATCGACACGGCGCCGACGGGCGCCGGTGCACGACAGCGGGCAGCGCCGTTTGCGCGCGACAGTGCGGCCGGCTTTCCAGCGAGCGAGCAGGCCCAGGCATGCAATCCGGCATCCGATCCCAGCGGTTTCGGCCTTTGTCGGCGCGCACTTGCCGGCGCTCCCGCCACCTGGCTGGCGGTCGATCTCACCGATACCACAAGCAATGGCGTGAGCGTACCCTACGGCTCTTTCACCGGCCAGAGTTTTCCGGTCGGTCAGGGCAGCCTGCCAGCTCTGCCACCGCGCTACGTGATAGAACTGATGAATTATTCGCAGCCCGGCCAGGATGCAACCGTGGCGTCGTACGCCTACCGCATCACGGCAATCGGTTTCGGCAGTAACAGCAAGACACAGGTCGTGCTGCAGGCGTTTTATCGGAAAGAGGAGTAGTCATGCATGATTTATTTGGCGCAGCATCAGGCGCAGCCCGATTTGCCCGCACGCTGCCAGCTCGGGCCGCCGGCCTGGCGTTCGGTTTCGCCATCGGCTTGAGCAGCGCCTGGTCGGCGCCGCCGGCAATCGATCTGCCGGACGGTCCGATTGCTACCAACAGCGCCCATCCGAACCTGATGCTGGACCTGTCGATCGAGTTTCCCACAGCCGGTTCCACCTACAAGCGCAGCACCTATCTTCCGTCGCTCCAGTATGTAGGCTATTTCGACCCGACCCGTTGCTACACCTATCCGGTCGCATCGACCTACAAGGGCAACAAGTATGACGACGCCAACGACGACGCAAAGTATTTCGTTGCGCAATCAGCAACCGACGCCAACCACAATTGCAGCGGTCAGTTTAGCGGCAACTTCCTCAACTGGGCCGCGTCGTCTGCAATCGACATCCTGAGGCTGACGATGAGCGGCGGCGACCGGGTGGTCGACCTGGTCGGCAAGACAGTTCTGCAACGGGCCAATCTGCAGGATTTTTTTTACGCCGATCCTACCGATTTTCCGATGCTGACCTTTCCTGGTGCAAGCACGGTCCGGCCGCGCGATGTCACGCCATTTACGGCTGGCACCATCTACGTTATCTCTTGCCGCAACCGCGTGCTGTTCTCGGACACCCTGCCGGTGACGCCGAGCGGCCCGGACGCTAATGGCATTGACCGCTGCGACCAAAAAAGGAATCCCGACAAGAACCTCGGCGAGTACCTGGTTCGGGTCGAGGTTTGCTCCGACAGTGAGGGTCCGCGCCGGTCCCAGCTATGCAAGCAATACGGCAGCCACTTCAAGCCGGAGGGCGAGATCCAAAGAAATGCCGACAAGATGCATTTTGCCGTCATGGGCTACCTGCTTGACGATGATGAAAAACGCTATGGCGGTGTGCTGGGCGCACCCATGAAATACGTGGGGGCCAATGCTTACGACGCCCAGCTGCGTAAGACGCCGAATCCCTATCCCGAATGGAATCCGGCTACCGGCCAGCTCTGGCCCGATCCGATCGGCAATCCGTCGAGCCCGGTGCGCAATGCCGCCGACCCGGTTGCCAGCGGCGTCATCAATGTATTGAACCGCTTCGGCCGCAGCGGGAAGTACAAGACCGCCGATCCTGTGGGCGAACTGCTTTACGAAGGGTTCCGCTACCTGCAAGGCCTGCAACCCACGCCAGAGGCAATTTCCGGGATCACACCGGCGATGCGGGATGACCACCAGGTCGTCACCAGCTGGGTTGATCCGATCATTCAGAGCTGTCAGAAAACGTCGGTCATTCTGATCGCCGACGCTTATACCCATTCAGACTTCTATATCCCCGGCAATACCAAAACCAATTTTAATCCGTACCTGCCGGTCGGATCGGGGGACGTGTTCGACCCGACGCGTGCCGTCGATGCTACCTCGACGCCCCCTCTCGACATCATGAACTGGACTCGCCGCATCGGCATCCTGGAAAGCAGCGGCCATGGCATCGACACGACCAGCCGGCCGCAACTGGCCGGCCTGGAAAATCAGAAGACCGGCTTTTGGATACCCGTTTTACACTCAAGTTATTATTCTGCTGCCCTGTCGTATTGGGCAAATGTCAGCGAGCTGCGGCGCGACTTTAAAGGAATTAACGCGCAGACGTACGTTATCGATGTCGATGAACTCGGTAATGGCCTCATGGGCGACGACAATTCACGTAAGATCACGCATCCGCGCGACAGTCAGCTTTACCTGGCCGCGAAATACGGCGCTTTCACCCCCAACACCGACATGACGGTGCCGCACGATCCTTTCGATCCGTACTGGCCGCCACCGAGCGCCGGCACCCCGAGGTCGGTGAAGAACTGTTTTCCCTACCCGTGGGACCCCACCGGAACCTGCGATCCGGAGAATTATTTTCTCGCAACCGACGGCCGCCGCTTCGAGCAGGCCGTGCAGCAGATTTTCGCCCAACAGGCGCTTCTGGGCGAAGCAGTAACAGCTGTGACGACGTCGAGCAGTGTCGTGACGGAAGGCACACAGCAATATATCTATCAGGGGAAATTTCTTTCCGGCAGCTGGGCCGGCGACCTGCGACGCTACCCGGTCAATGTCAATGCAACCGGTGGTCTGATCATTGGCCAGGCTGACGATCGCACGCCAACCAAGATTCTCAAGGAGCCGGGCTGGCCGGCAGTGGCGGGTGCTCCGGCCGTGCCGCCACGCCGCATCATGACCCTTAATGCAGCCCCGAATCCGCCTACCTCGACCGTGGCCTTCGAATGGGCGAACCTGACCGCCGGACAAAAGGGTTTGCTTAACAGTGTCGACAACCTTGGCGAGGCACGCCTGCACTACCTGCGCGGCTCGACCAATGACGAGTACGGCGCCGACAATGCGGCCGGCCACTTTCGCGCACGGCCAAAAACGGCTGCCGGTGTGACCAACCTGCTCGGCGACATTATCCACAGCAGCCCGGTATTCGTCGGCGCTCCCCGCAGCGATGTGCAGGGCGCCGGCTATCAAGCTTTTGCCAGTGCACGGGCAAACCGGGCGAAGGCAGTGTATGTGGGCGCAAACGACGGCATGCTGCATGCTTTTAGCCCTGAGCTTGACCGGGAATACTTTGCCTATGTGCCGGCAATGCTCTTTTCCGGCCTGAGCGAACTGACCCGTCCGACCTATTCGCATCGGGCCTATGTCGACGGCGCCATCGCGGTATCAGAAGCGCGCGTGGGCGCTAACTGGAGGACGGTACTGGCAGCGACGATGGGGCGCGGTACGCAGGGCGTCATCGCTCTTGATGTCACCGACCCGGACAATTTCAGCGCAACCAATGGCGCTCTCTGGGAATTTTCAGATGCGGACGACGCCGACATGGGCAACAGCTACGGCGCACCGACGATTGCCAAAATCCTGCGGCCGGGCTCGAGTGCTGCACCGGTCTACGACTACTATGTCGTGGTTGCCAGCGGCGTCAACAATTACGCCGCCGACGGCGCGGTCGGCACGGCCCCTGGCGGCGCTCTGTTCCTGCTGTCGCTGAACAAGGGCGCCGGCGTGGCTTGGCAGCGCAACGTCAATTATTTCAAGTTCCCGATACCTGACAATGCAATCAACCTGGCCGCGCCGGGCGGCCTGAGCGCGCCGGCGCTGGTCACCGGCAGCGACGGCGCAGTCCGCTTTGCCTACGCCGGCGATTTGCAGGGCAACCTCTGGCGCTTTGCCTTCCCTACCACGCAGGCGCTGTCGACCGTGCAGCCATACAAGCTGTTCTCGGCACGTGATGCGGGCGGCGCGGCGCAGTCGATCACGGCCGCGCCAAGCGTCGTCTTCTCGCCCGATGGCGGCTATGTGGTGTTGTTCGGTACCGGCAAATATATGGAAAACACTGACCTCAATACCCGTCAGCGCCATTCGTTCTACGGCATCCGGGACACGTTGGCCGCCAACTTCAGGGTCGCCGGCAGAAATGAGCTGACTGCCCGGACGCTGGCAGGTGCGGCTGATGCAACGCAGCTGACACTGACCGGCGGCGCATTCGCCTACACTGAATCCGCCGTCTCCAAGGGCTGGTACATGGACTTCAATAATGCGGCCGCCACTGGCGAGCGAAGCGTGACCGCGCCGCAGCTTGGATTTGGACAGGTATTCTTCAACACCCTGATTCCCGCATCATGCCCGGCGGTCAGCGGTGGCCGCACCTATGCGGTCAACTCACTGACCGGTCTGGCCGGGGCAAGCGGCGGCGCCACCGGTACCCTGTCAACAGTCGGTATTCTTGGCACACCACTGGCTCTGGCCACCCGACCAAGCAGCCAGGCAGCTTCAACCCCAAATGCGGTTGGACGCAAGACGGTGCGCCAGACCTATGCCATCGCATCCTTCGGCAGCCGGGGCGCGGCGCCAGCGGCGAACCGCCAGGCTGACCTGTCGGCGGGGCGCCTCAGCTGGCGTGAAATTTTTAATTACAAGGGGCTTCAAGATGGCAATTGAGTGCCGGTCGAGCCGGTCGGCACCGCCAACAGCGGGCGCGAACGCCGGCCCAAGGTGCGCACAGCCTGACCGGGCCGCCGGCTTCACCCTGATCGAACTGGTGATCACGGTGGCGATCATCGGCATCTTGGCAGCCATCGCCCTGCCTTCCTACGAGTATGCCGTGCGCAAGGCGCGTCGCACGGAGGCACGCACTGCATTGACACAGCTGATGCAGTCGGAGGAGCGTTACCTGTCGGTCAGAAACCGCTATATCGCCTTCGATCTGGCCAGTATCACTGCAGCGCCTGCCGACTCGGACCTTAAACGCTTCAAGTGGTGGTCGAGCGACTCCCCCGCAAACAGCCATTACGAGATTTCGGCGGCTGCTTGTGGGAGCGGCATTGATGCCTGTGTCGTCCTGACCGCGAGACAGGCCAGCGCAAACGTCCAGTATTTCAGTGACGCCGAGTGCGGCGACTATACCCTGTCAAGCGACGGCAAGCGCGGCAACAGCCTCACGCCTGCAACCGGTTGCTGGTAAGCGATGCGTACGCCTCACATCGCCCGTAACAGTCGCCCTGGCGCCGGCTTTACCTTGATCGAACTGTGCGTGGTCGTCTCGATTGCAGCCATCCTGGCGACCATTGCCGTGCCGAACTTTCAATCCATGCTCAATCGCCAGCGCATCGCCACCGTTTCAAGCGACCTGTTCGCATCGGTTGCCTACACCAGGGCCGAAGCGATCCGCCGCGGCACGCGCGTGGACCTGCTGCCACTGGACCCGGCAGACTGGGCAAAAGGCTGGAAGATCAGCGTGCCGCCCGCCGCTTACGGTGCACCGGAAATTATCTATCAACACCCGCCGGCGCCCAAAGGCGTGGCAATTACTGCCGCCTTCGCGCCCGATCCAACCGACGCCGCATTGTCGTACGATGGCACCGGCCGCACCCGGATGCGAACCAATAGCGCAATCAGCCGGAGCGCGACCTGGAAAATTGTCTTGAGCCAGGAAATACGAAAGCTGGACGTCAATGCGCTCGGTCGCCCGTCCCTGTGTGACCCGGCGCTTCCGCCCTGTTGAGACCTGATGCCGGTAGCGCCGCAGCCCCGCGGCGCGATGGCGCACCTGCCTCACTTCCCGCTCGCGTGGCCTCGATAACCAAAAGCGGCGAAAGCATTGCATGCATGTCGCTCATCTTCTATCCTGCAGCATCCCCCATCTAAGAGATATTTCCCACGCCCCGCGTATCGCGCAAACAGACCGCAGCAAACCGTAGGACCATCGAAGGTGTATCGGCACGGCTGTTTCGCCAGCAGGGCATTGATGGCGTCAGCGCGGCCGACCTGATGGCGGCAGCGGCCCTGACCCACGGCGGTTTTGTTTGGGTAGGTGCAGCTTATTGCTAAGCCGCACCTACCCTGTACACCGTGCGCACGGTTTGTATGGGGCGGTGGCGCAGTAATGCGCTGCCGCTACCAACATCTTGCCGTTTTAAGTGGGGACGTCCATCACATCGCTTACAGATCGTCCAATGTCTCTCGGTACACGAACCTGCGGATTGGCCAGCGCTTGTAGCGGCCCATCCGCCAACTGATCAATATTTATCAGTGCCTGCGTGAACGTCTCACGGGCCGGTCTGAGGGCGTTCCCAAGCATGGGCCGATCCTGCGCAGCGTAATTTTCAAGATCAAGTGTTTTCGAAAAATCAGCCCGGATCGTTGCCTGTATGGAGGATGGAAACATCTGCATTGTGTCGATCCACTCTTGCAAGTGCGGTGCGAGCGACTGCACCACTCGCGCTCTCTCACTGTGATCGGTTGGAAGCTGAGCGAAGCTGAAGACTTTTGACGCAGTATTCTGTACCGCCGACTGAATGTTTACCAACGTCTTTCTTCTCAGCGTATCCCCGAAGTCGGCCGTGCCAGCGGCACTAAGGCGATTTCCGGGAATTTTCAATGCCAATCCATGTCGAGACAAGTCTCCTGTTTGATTGAGTGGGTAATGAGATGAGCAAAGAACGGTGGTCGGCTAGGGATGCTGGCGTGGAAGAGGATCATCTTGAAGACCTCAAGCTGGCGGCATCGAAAATGAAAGGGCCGGAACGTCGCGCGTTTTGTGCGGAGATGGTGTTGAAATATTGTCGTGGCATCCCACGACGATGCGACAAGTGGTTTGGCTGGAGTCGCCGCACGATCACGCTGGGGCTGCATGAAAAGCGCAGCGGCATGATTTGTCTGGGCGCGCATGAGGCCTTCTGCGGGAACAAGGCATGGGAAGAGAAGCACCCGGAAGTCGCTGCGGCATTGCGCAGTCTGGCCGAATCTCATGCCCAGCAAGACCCAAGCTTTCGCGGTGCATTAGCCTATACCCGTCTCACGGCCAAGGAAGCGCTGAACCAGTTGCGCCTGCAAGGCTTTGAGGAAGAGGTGCTGCCTTCGCCCAGCACGATGGCAGAGGTGCTCAACCGCAATGACTACCGGCTGCGCCCGGTGGTCAAGGCCAAGCCCCAAAAAAAATTCCGCAAACGGATTGCATCTTCGCCAACATCCGAGACAAGGACGGGCAAAGTAGCGCTGGAGCGAACGTCAAGCGCCTGAGCATGGATTGCAAAGCCACCGTCAATGTCGGCAATTACTCCCGTGGTGGTACAACCAGAGGCGACACGCAGGCCGCTGATCATGACATGGGCTGCAAGGAAAAACATACGCCGTTCGGGGTGGTCGATGAAGACAGCGGGCAATTGCACATCGCCTTCGGCAGTTCAGCCAAGACCAGTGATTTCATCATGGATCGCCTGGAAGCGTACCGGCACAGCTGCCATCTCAGGAACACGCAGCAATCGATCAACTTCAGATCAAGGCCGACAATGGCCCCGAAAGCAGCGGTCGCCGCACACAGTTCCTCAAGCGCATGGTGGATTTTTGCGATCGCATCGGCAAGCCCATCCAGCTTCTGTACTACCCGCCCTATCACAGCAAATACAACCCGGTCGAACGATGCTGGGGCATCCTCGAAAAACACTGGAACGGCGCCATGCTGGCCAATGTTGACACCATGCTCGGATGGGCCAAAAGCATGACCTGAAAAAGCCTGCATCCCGTAGCCACACTCACGCGCCAGACTTACGAGAAAGGTATTTCCCTATCCAAGCGCGCCATGCAATCTGTCGAGGCGCGACTCGAGCGCAACCCGGTTTTGCCAAACTGGGACATCCTCATCCGTCCTGCTCCTGCTTGAGGGATGGGCTTTTGGGGAAATCACCTTAGCAGCCCAGTTTTGGAGAGATTCAACTGCGCGCTTGATGTTTTCGATGCGCATGCCCGCGACAATCACACGACCGCATTGTGGCTGGTCGAGGAC
>JACMQD010000118.1 GCA_014377155.1 Herminiimonas sp. | reverse complement strand
GCGTCGCAAAACGCCTTGAATGCCGTGCGCAACTCCGCGCGCGACGAGGCAGCGACTGCGCGTATCAGCGCCGGCCACTCGGTCGGCCAGCCCAAATGCTCGATCACTTCGCGCGGAAATGAAAACGGCAGGTCGAATGCGCCCAGCCAAGGCCCGGGACGCCGCAGCCAGCGTTCGAAAGCGTCGAAATCATGTAGCAATTCCATGCCGGTCAAGCTCAGCACGTCGCCATCGAGCGTGCCGGAGGCGATCGTGATGCCCTTGCGTTTGGTCGGCGCCGACGTGAAGTCGATCCCGTGCAATGGCATCGTCACCCCAGCATGCCCTTCAACATGGCCAGCGTATCGGCTTCCTCGACGGTCTTGTCGTCGCGCATGCGCAACATGCGCGGAAAGCGCACCGCGATGCCGGCCTTGTGCCGCGTCGATAGCGCGATACCCTCGAAACCGATCTCGAACACCATGGTCGGTTTGACGCTGCGCACCGGGCCAAATTTTTCCACCGTGGTCTTGCGGATTTTGGCGTCGACCTTGCCGATTTCTTCATCAGTCAGGCCGGAATAGGCTTTCGCAAACGGCACCAACTTGCGCGTGCCGTCGGCGTCCGTATCCCACACCGCAAACGTGTAGTCGGTGTAGAGCGAAGCACGTCGGCCGTGTCCGCTCTGGGCATAGATCAGCACTGCGTCGACGCTGTAAGGGTCGATTTTCCATTTCCACCAGGTGCCGACGTCCTTGGTGCGACCGACGCCGTACTGCGCATCGACGGCTTTGAGCATCATGCCTTCGACACCGCGCCCGCGTGAACTTTCGCGCAAGATGGCGAGTGCGTCCCAATCGGCTGCCAGCACCACAGGCGACAATTTGAGTGCCGGCACGGCGACCGCCTGCACCACCTGTTCCAGCTGTGCGCGGCGCACCGACTGCGGCGTGGTCCGCAGGTCGACGCCGTCCTGTTCCAGCAAGTCGTAGGCGACGAACGCGGCCGGCAGTTCGCCCAGCATCTTTGCCGACAGCGTCTTGCGGCCGATGCGTTTTTGCAGGTCGGCGAATGACGATGGCGCTACCGCATCGGCTTGCCAGATCATCAGTTCGCCATCGAGCACGGTGCCGTCCGGCGGCGCGATGGCACCGATTTCCGGAAAGCGATCGGTGATCAGTTCTTCGCCGCGCGACCAGAGCCAGGTCTGGCCGTCGCGGCGCACCAGTTGCGCGCGGATGCCGTCGTATTTCCACTCGACCTGCCATCGGTCGATGTCGCCGATTGTGGCGGGCGACACCTGCAGCGGATGCGCCAGGAAAAAAGGATACGGCTGGCCGCCGCGCCGCTGGTGTTCGAACTCGGACTGCGGCGCGATCAGTTGCGCGAAGCGCTCGGCGCTGGGGCGCTGGCGCGCATCGGTCCACCCCATCAGCCGCTGCGCGATCAGCTTGCTGTCGAGACCGGCAATGTCACCCAGCGCCCGCGTCACCAGCAGCCGTGAGACGCCGACCCGAAAGCCGCCACCGATCAGCTTGAGCATCAGGAAGCGCTGCTGCCAGTCGAGCTGGTTCCAGTAGTCCAGCAATGCGGCGCGGATTTCGTCCGGCTCGGCGCCGCGCAGGGGCGTGATGCGTTCATCCATCCACACCGCCAGGCCGAGGTCACTTTCCTGCTCCGGCGGCGGCAGAATGTGGGCGATGGTTTCGGCCAGGTCGCCGACGGCGTGATAGCACTCGTCGAACAGCCAGTCGTCGATGCCGGCGCGTTCGATGGCGAACTGGCGCAGCAACTTGGTCGGCACCGCCTGGCGCGGCTTGCCGCCTGCCAGGAAGTACACCGCCCAGGCGGCGTTCTCGGGCTCGGCATGCATGAAGTACGCCTTTAGCACCTCCAGCTTGCGGTTGGTGGCGGTCGTGGCGTCGAGCTCGGTATAGAGCCGCGAAAATTCACGCATGGCCATCCTTGGCGGCAGGGGCCGGCTCGCTCGGCGCACTGGCCGGTGCATCGTCCTCGGTGCCGTATTCGGTATTGAAAGCGCCGGCTTCGAGGCCGTTCTGCTGCAACCAGCGCACCATCACCGGAATCTGGCCATGGGTGACGATCACACGGTCGGCGCCAGTACCCTTGATGGCTTCCATCAGGCCAGGCCAGTCGGCATGGTCGGACAGCACGAAGCCGCGATCGACGCCGCGCCGGCGACGCGCGCCGCGCAACTGCATCCAGCCACTGGCGAAGGCATCGCTGTAGTCGCCGAAGCGCTTGAGCCACGGCGTGCCGGCCGTGCCCGGCGGCGTGATCACCAGCGCCGTCTTGAAATCGTTCTTGTCGGTGATGTCGGTCACGCCGCGCGTCGCCGGAAGCGCCACGCCGGCGTCCCGGTAGACGGCATTGAGCGGCTCGGCGGCGCCATGGCAGATGATCGGGCCGATACCCGGATCGACGCCAAACAGGATGCGTTGCGCCTTGCCGAACGAATAGCAGAACAGCACGCTGGCGCGGCCATTGGCGGCGTTGCCGCGCCACCACTCGTTGATCTCGGCAAAAATGTCCGCCTGTGCCTGCCAGCGATAGATCGGCAGGCCGAAGGTCGATTCGGTAATGAAGGTATGGCAGGCAACCGGCTCGAATGCAGCGCAGGTGCCGTCGACCTCGACCTTGTAGTCGCCGGACGCCACCCAGACCTCGCCGCGATGTTCGAGCCGCACTTGCGCCGAGCCCAACACATGGCCGGCCGGATGCAGCGAGATGGTCACGCCGTTATGCGTGACGTGTTCACCGTACTGCAAGGTATCGAGGTTGATGGTCCCGAGCCGGGAGCGCAGGATGCCTTCACCCGGTGCAGCGGCCAGATAGTGGCCGTGACCGGTGCGTGAGTGATCGGCATGACCATGGGTAATGACCGCCCGGTCGACCGGACGCCACGGGTCGATATAGAAGCCGCCCGGCACGCAATACAGGCCTTCTGGCCGCGCGACGACCATATCGCTCATGCGTATTTTCCCAGTGTGATGGCGCGCAGCACGCCGGCGTACAGCATGAAGGCGGCGCCATACCAGAAGCGCAGGTACCACGGCTTGTTGGCGAATTCGGCCTGGTCAACCGGAACGCCTCGGGCGACGCCCGCCTCGATCTGCAAGCGTAACGCTTGCGCGAAGTCCGCATCCTGCACCACGATGTTGGCTTCCTGGTTGACGAACAGGCTGAGGCCGTCGCAGTTGCTCGATCCGACCGTGGCCCACTGGTCATCGACCACCGCCACCTTGCCATGCAGCTGCGTCTTGTTGTACTCGACGATCTTGACACCGTGTTTCAGCAATTTCGGATAGTACGAGTGCGCTACCGCATCCTGCATGCGGAACTGGCCGACACCGAGCAACAAGGTCACATCCAGCCCGCGCTCGGCCGCCCGTTCGAGCGCCTTGCGCAGCTTGCGCCCGGGGGCAAAATACGGATTGGCGAGCAGCACGCTCTTGTGGGCGCGACCGATGGCATGCAGATAAGCTCGCTGAATGGTGCGCCGATTGCGCAGATTGTCGCGGATGACGAGTGCGGCCAGCGCTGGTGACTGCGATGCCGTGGCAAAGGTCGAACGCAAAGTCTTGAAACGGCGCCAGCGGGCTTTGAGATTCAGCTTCCCCAGACGCGACCACTGGGTTTCGAGTTCGAGATGGATCACCGTGGCAAGCGGGCCGTGGATGCTGACCGCAAAATCCCAACGCGGCGCCGGCAGCAAGACGTGGGGAAAACTGTCGTCGCGCAGATCGTCGATGATGTTGAGGCCGCCGACAAAAGCGATATGTCGATCGACTACGCACATCTTGCGATGGGTGCGTGCCACGCCACGGCAAAACCAGGGATTGAACGAACGGAAGTACACACCGGCGGCGGCGAAATCGCGCTCCAGCGTGTTGGTCGCTGTGCGGCCGGTACCGTGCCAGTCGGTGATCACATAGACCGCCACGCCGCGCCTGGCGGCCCGATGCAGTGCCTCACGGATCGCATTGCCAGTGTCGTCGAGCGCAAAAATATAGGTCTCGAGATAGATTTCGCGCACAGCCGCATCGAACGCTGCTGTCATGGCCGGAAAATACTCGGCGCCCGACTGCAGAAGTGATACCTCGTTGCTGCCCGTGAATCCGAGTGAACGCATCGGCGCTTACTTCAGCTGCAAGGTCGCGACGATCGGCGCATGGTCCGACAGCTTGGCCCACAGCGCACCGTGCATGACTTGCGCCGATTCGACCGTGAAACCGCGCACGTAGATGCGGTCCAGGCGCAGCATCGGCATGGCCGCCGGAAAGGTCTTGGCCGGCATGACTTTTTTCGGCAGTCGGCCTGTCAGCTGGCGCAAATAGCTGCCGATCCCCTGCCGCGCGAGCTGTTCGTCGAAGACTTCCGCCACGCCGAGTTTGGCGCGCAGCGATTCGCTGAGTTGATTGCCCCAGTCGTTGAAATCACCGGCGATGATGACCGGCGCCTCGGGCGGGGCCGAACTGGTGACGGCATCGACCAGCGCTTCGCACTGGCGCCGGCGGGTGCCTGCGAACAGGCCCAGATGCACCACATAGCAATGCACCTCGACCACCGGCGTCTGGATCACGCAGTGCAGGATGCCGCGCGATTCGTACTTGTGATCGGAGACGTCCTGGTTGCGCGACGACGAGATCGGATAACTGCTCAGCAGCGCATTGCCGTGATGGCCGTGATCGTAGACCGCATTCATGCCGTAAGCGACATTGTGCGAATCGCCGGCGAAGAAATCGTGCTGCGCGGCTTCCGGCCAGTGCGTGGCGTGCTTGGCGGCGAGTACGTCATGCCGGCCTTGCACTTCTTGCAAAAACAGGATCTCCGCTTCCATCGAACTCAGCGCCTGCTTCAATGCATGGACGCGAGGGCGCGAACCGATGGAAGAAACACCCTTGTGAATGTTGTAAGTCGCTATACGTATTTTCATATGCCGTTTATAGTTGTGCAGTGCCGGTTGTGCAGTGCGAGTGGCGACCGGAATCAGGCGAACCGTGCCGTTGTATTTCAT
Organism: Herminiimonas sp.; assembly: GCA_014377155.1. The sequence goes on along the minus strand of JACMQD010000118.1, from coordinate 6,629 downwards.
GTGACAACGTAATGCGGCTTTGGTTGGCGCCGCCGCATTATATTTGCGCCTGCGATCCGGTTTTGAACGGATTACACGCATGGCGCGGCAATTGCAAAATCGCCTCCGCATTCGACGGCGAAAAACATTTGTCCGCGGCCTCATGATACGGCAACCAAATGGCACCGACATGTTCGCGCGGAGCCAGCGTTACCGCGACACCGACCGGCACCTGCAAGCTGAAGACATGCTCGGTATTGCGCACCACGCCAGGCGCATACCGGTGGCGCCACACCGGATAGATTTCGTATATGTTGGACAGCTGCCAGTCGAGCAGATCGCCGACGCCATCACAGGCTGCACGGATGCCGGTTTCTTCTGCGACTTCGCGCCGCGCGGTTTCGATCAGGGGTTCATCGAGCGTGTCGCGCGAGCCGGTCACCGACTGCCAAAAACCCGGCTTGTCGGCACGTTCGATCAGCAGCACATCGAGGGCGGCGGTATGAATCACTACCAGCACGGATTCGGGAATCTTGTAGGTATCGGTCATGGTTGTCAAAGGCATCTGCTTTCATGCGGAATAAAAAAAGCGCGGTCGCCCGCGCCTTGATTATGCCGTGAAATACCGACTTCAGACTTTTACCGCCGGCTCGACGTTGCGCAAGCGGATATGCAGTTCGCGCAGCTGCTTTTCATCGACTTCGGACGGTGCCTGCGTCAACAAACATTGTGCACGCTGGGTTTTCGGAAATGCGATCACGTCGCGGATCGATTCGGCGCCTGTCATCATCGTGACGATGCGGTCGAGGCCGAATGCCAAGCCACCGTGCGGTGGCGCACCATATTGCAACGCGTCGAGCAGGAAACCGAATTTCAGCTGGGCTTCTTCGGCATCGATCTTCAGCGCGCGGAACACCTTGCTCTGCACGTCGGCGCGATGGATACGCACTGATCCGCCGCCCAGTTCCCAGCCGTTGAGGACCATGTCGTAGGCCTTGGCGATGCATTTGCCTGGATCGGTTTCCATCAGGTCCTCGTGGCCATCCTTCGGCGCGGTGAACGGATGATGGGTAGCCGACCAGCGCTGGTTGGCGTCGTCGTATTCGAACATCGGGAAATCAATCACCCACAGCGGCTTCCAGACATCGTCGAACAGGCCGTTCTTCTTGCCCAGTTCGGAATGCCCGATCTTTACGCGCAGGGCGCCGATGGCATCGTTGACGACCTTGGCCTTGTCGGCGCCGAAAAAGATCAGATCGCCATCTTGGGCGCCGGTCTGCTCGACGATTTGCGCCAGCGCGGCGTCGTGCAGGTTCTTGACGATCGGCGATTGCAGACCTTCACGACCCTTGGCCTTTTCATTGACCTTGATGTAGGCCAGGCCCTTGGCGCCGTAGATTGCCACGAACTGGGTATAGGCATCGATCTCGGAACGCGGCATCGTGCCGCCGCCCGGCACGCGCAGGCCGACCACGCGACCGCCTTCCATGTTGGCCGCGCCGGAAAAGACTTTGAAGTCGACGCTCTTCATCACCTCCGTGAGGTCGGTGAACTGCAGCTTGACACGCATGTCCGGCTTGTCGGAACCGTACAGGCCCATCGCTTCGGCAAAATCCATGACCGGGAACGGGTTCGGCAAGTCGATGTCGAGCGTGTTCTTGAACACCAGGCGAATCATGTCTTCGAACATGTCGCGGATTTCCTGCTCCGACATGAAGGATGTTTCGCAATCGATCTGGGTGAATTCGGGTTGACGATCGGCGCGCAGGTCCTCGTCGCGGAAGCACTTGACGATCTGGTAATAGCGGTCGAAGTTGGCAACCATCAGTAACTGCTTGAATAATTGCGGCGACTGCGGCAATGCAAAGAAATTGCCTGCGTTGACCCGCGACGGCACCAGATAATCGCGCGCGCCCTCCGGTGTCGACTTGGTCAGCATCGGTGTTTCGATATCGATGAAGCCGTTCTGGTCGAGGAACTTGCGCACTTCCATCGTCACCTTGTAGCGCAGCCGCAGGTTGTTCTGCATTTGCGGACGGCGCAAATCGAGCACGCGATGCGTCAGGCGGGTGGTTTCCGACAAATTGTCGTCATCGAGCTGGAACGGCGGCGTCACCGACGGGTTGAGGACTTCGAGCTGATGGCACAGCACTTCGATCTTGCCGGAATTGAGATCGGCATTGACGGTGCCGTCGGGACGGTGGCGCACCACACCGGTGATACGCAGACAGAATTCATTGCGGATCGATTCGGCAATTTTGAACACGTCGCCGCCATCGGCGGAGTCGCAGACCACCTGGACCAGGCCTTCGCGGTCCCGCAGGTCGATGAAGATCAGGCTGCCATGATCGCGGCGGCGATGTACCCAGCCGCACAGGCTGACGGTTTGACCGAGCAGCGCTTCAGTGGTGAGGCCGCAATAATGAGTTCGCATTGACATGTCAGTTTCCAGTTTCAGTATAAGGTGCAGTTCCGGGCGGACCGGAACGAAAATTCAAATTGATTCGGTGTCGACCGATGGCTTGGCAAGGATGATCTTGCGCTCTTGCTGCTCGGGCGCTACCACGCCCATCGACACGATGTACTTCAGCGCTGCATCGACGCTCATGTCGAGTTCGATGGTATCGGCGCGCGGCACCATCAGGAAAAATCCCGAGGTCGGGTTCGGCGTCGTCGGCACGTACAGGCTGACGTAATCGCCTTGCAGGTGATTCTTGACATCGCCACCGGGCACACCCGTCAAAAACGCGATGGTCCAGGAACCCTGGCGCGGATACTGCACCAGCACCGCCTTTCGAAAGGCGTTGCCCGACGACGAAAACAACGTATCGGACACTTGCTTGACGCTTGAATAGATCGAGTTGACGACCGGGATACGCGTCAGGATTTTTTCCCACACGATCACGACCTGATTACCGATGAAATTCTGCGTCGCCAGACCGGTCAGGAAAATGATCAGCAAGGTCAGGATCGTGCCCAGGCCCGGAATGTGAAAGCCGAACAGATTGCGCGGCTGCCAGCGGTCCGGCAGCAGCAGCAGCGACTGGTCCATGGTGCCGATGATCAGGTTCAGCACCCATAACGTGATGGCGAGCGGAACCAGGATCAGCAAGCCGGTAATGAAATATTTGCGCATCGTCTTCTATGGTTGAGCATGCATGACACATGCCGTGGGTTGCATCGGTGGCGAATCAGGTTGCGATTCAGCTATTCGATGACTTTGTTGCGGCGGCGGGAGCGGCCGGCGTGGCGGCTGGTGTCGCGTCACTGCTTGCGGGCGCTGTGGGACTGGCCGTACTGGCTGCTGCCGGCAAGGCTGGAGCATCGACGCCATTCGCTGCTGCCGCCGGCGCAGTATTGGTAGCCGCACCGCCCTTGAAATCGGTAACATACCAGCCGGTGCCCTTGAGCTGGAAACCGGCAGCGGTAAGCTGCTTCTTGAACGTCGGCTGGCCGCATGACAGGCATACCGTCAACTGCGGGTCCGATATCTTTTGCAGTACATCCTTGCTAAAACCACACGCTTCACAGCGGTACGCATAAATCGGCATGACAAATCCCCGCGAAAATCATTCAAAACCCTGAATTATAAAGGTTTTTGGCGCGCCTTTGCGCCTGGTTTAGGGTGTCGAAACCATATCAAAACGCGTGCCTCACCCGGCACGTCAGGCGGCGGGAGCCATTTTCGGAGCCGGGCCGATGACTTGCGGCGCCAGTGAACCAACCAGCATGCCCCCCAGGCTCATCAGCACGCCGACCAGTTGAGGTGGCCAAAAACCATCGGCCGCAAATGCTTCCAGCAGCAGCCACGACGACAACCCCAACAGGATGGCGCAGATGGCGCCCTGACGGGTTGCCGGTTTCCAGTACAAACCAAATGCCAAGGGTACGAAAGCCGCTACCAAGGTGATCTTGTAGGCATTTTCGACCATCTTGTAGATGCTCGATTCCGTGTGAAGTGCAAAGACGGTGACGATGAGGGTAAATACCAGCACGACCGCGCGCATGCCCAACAAGAACTGCTTGTCGGTCTGGGCCGGCAACAGGTCTTTAAGAATGTTTTCAGTAAACGTGACAGACGGTGCTAGTAATGTGGCGCTTGCACAACTCTTGATCGCTGACAGCAATGCGCCAAAGAACATTACCTGCGCAAACAGCGGAACCTTGGTCATGATTAGCGTCGGCAGGATCAGTTGCGGATCGGTGTCGATCAAGCGGGCCACCATGGCCGGATCGATAAGCGTCGCGGAATAGGCCAGGAACATCGGAATGAAAGCGAAACAGAAATACAGCAGGCCGCCAAGTATCGATGCCCGGCCGGCGATCTTTTCATTTTTCGACGACGCTACCCGCTGGAACACATCCTGCTGCGGAATCGACCCGAGCATCAGCGTGATCCAGGCAGCGAAAAACCACAACATTTCGCGCCCGGTGGGTGCCGGCCAGAATTCGAGCTTGCCCGCTGCCGACGCATGCGAAACTACCGCAGTCGCGCCGCCGGCCAGGGTCGACACTTCCCAGCCGATATACAGCATGCCGACTACGATGATGATCATTTGCAGAAAATCGGTGATCGCGACTGACCACATGCCGCCCATCAGCGTGTAGACCAGCACGCTACCGGCGCCAATGATCATGCCGGCTTCCGTCGAGATATAGCCGCCCGACACCACCATGAATACCAGGCCGAGCGCCTTGATCTGCGCCGCCACCCAGCCGAGATAGGACACCACGATACAGAGCGTAACCATGACCTCGACGGCACGGCCAAATTTATTTCGGTAGAAATCGCCAATGGTGAGCAGATTCATCCGGTAAAGCGGTCGCGCGAAAAAAAGCCCGACCAAGACCAGGCACAAGGAAGAACCGAACGGATCGGCGACCACCCCACGCAGCCCGTCCTTGACAAAGGTCGACGATACGCCCAGCACGGTCTCGGAGCCGAACCAGGTAGCGAACACCGTCGCCGTCACCACATACATCGGCAGGGAGCGGCCGGCAACGGCAAAGTCCCGGGAATTTTTCACGTATCTGGCCGCATACAAGCCGATTCCGACCGAGATTATCCAGTAAAGGATGACAAACCAGATCAGACCGTTCATGAAGGCTCCTTGCGCGATAAGGGAAAACGGCTTGCGTCGGAGAAAGCAGCAGCCGATGCGCGCATTATAACGGCAACTTTCCAGGCTTTACAGCAGGTCAAGCGCAGCGGTTACGTCACAGGCGACGCCAGACTTGCCAGCGTTCTTTTCCCGCGAAGACATCGATCGAGTCGGCTACCGGATCATCGTCGGTCATGTGGAAATAAGGCGCGATCAGATCGCGCAGCTGTTCGGGACTGACCCCGAAAGGGGGGCCGCGGCGGTTGTCATCGAAGAAGAAGAAACCGGCCAGCGTACCCCCGGCCGGTAGCAATTCGGCCCAACGTTCGGCGACCTGCGGCCACATCGCACGCGGCAATGCGCACAGGAAAGCGCGCTCGTAGATGACATCAAGCGGCTGCTCGGGCTGGTGCGTAAAGAAATCGGCTTCCACGACATGCGCCGCTAACGGGCCGAGTACTGCGCGCGCAGCGGCCACCGCCGCCGGCGAAAAATCGATCGCCGTGACCGGCCATCCTGCTTCGGCGAGGAATGCGACTTCGTAAGCGCTGCCACACCCGGGAATCAGCGTCGCCAGCGGCCGCGTCGATTGCCGCACGAAGTGTTGCAGTGCCATCGGTACGTCGCCCCGATCCCAGGGTGTGAAGCCCTGGTCGAAGCGCTCACTCCAGAACTGCGGCTGAGTTGGATCGCGGCTGTCAAAATCGGGAATTACCATCGGCGCGGACTCCTGTACGGCATCAGGGGAAAAACCAGTTATAAGAAAACGGTCCAGCGCAAGACAATCTGGAGCAACACCACGCCCCCGATCAGGCCGCCGCCGAAATACACCACGAGCATGAGGATGCGATTAGTGCGCCGCAGTTCAGCCACCACTTGCCGCATCAATTCCTCGTCCCGGTTTTCCGAGCGCGCCAGTTGCGTGAGCGCCTGATGCGCCAACCGCGGCATTTGGGGAATCAGTTTGCTATAGCGCGGCATTTCTTCCTTGACCTGCGCGATAAAACCAGCGAAACCAATCTGTTCGTTCATCCAGCGTTCCAGATGCGGCTTCGCGGTTTTCCACAGGTCGAGGTCGGGATCGAGCTGGCGTCCCAGCCCTTCGATATTGAGCAACGTCTTCTGCAGCAATACCAGTTGCGGCTGGACTTCGACATTGAAGCGACGCGAAGTCTGGAACAGGCGCAGCAATACCTGGCCGAACGAAATATCGCGCAACGGCCGGTCGAAGATCGGTTCGCAACACGCGCGCACCGCCGATTCCAGTTCGTCCACCCGGGTTTCTTTCGGCGCCCAGCCTGATTCGATGTGGGCTTCCGCTACACGTTTATAATCGCGCCGAAAAAATGCCAGAAAGTTTTGCGACAGATAATCCTTGTCGAAATCGTTGAGGGTGCCGACGATCCCAAAGTCGAGCGCAATGTAGCGCCCGAAGGTGGCTGGCTCGACCGATACCAGAATATTCCCGGGGTGCATGTCGGCATGAAAAAAACCATCGCGAAATACCTGCGTGAAAAAAATCTCGACACCGTCGCTCGGCAGCTTCTT
>JACMQD010000117.1 GCA_014377155.1 Herminiimonas sp. | reverse complement strand
CGTGGCCTGGCAGAGCCGCATCTCGCCTCTGGCGCATTAATCGAAAAGCAGACCATTGACTTGAAACCGGGCGGCGTGACGCAATTTGCCTGGCGCGCGTCGTCGCGCGGTAAATCGCTGAAATGGTTCCTGACCAGGCTCGGCGAACCCGCCACACAGCGCTGGTTGACGGCGCCCTGAATCGGACATCACCTTACCGGGAAATATGCACGATCACTTTGGATGACAGGCGGGTCGCGAAAGTCATCCGACACCGCCGTTCGATCAGCGCTTCGAGCCGCCAAGCAATGCCGCAATCTTGGTTTTTGATTTGGTCGTGGACGTGCTGGCTTCCTCGACCACAGGATTCGCCGTCGGCGACGGTTCGTACGGCTTGAGGAACCACGGATCGAGCTTTTCCTTGCGCGGCGGCCCATAGCTCGAGCGACCGGCAGGGGCACTACTGCGCTGGGGTGGTGCTGACGACGACGGTGCCGCGCGCTGGTCAGCGTCCTCGCGACGCGGGCGGCGTTCCGGGCTGCTGCTACCGCGGCCAGTCGGCGCCACGAATCCTGCCAGCTGGGCCGGCACGAATTTGTGCTTGATCATTTTTTCGATATCGACCAGCAGGCGGGCATCCTTGTCGGAATACAGCGAGATCGCATCGCCCGACGCACCGGCGCGGCCAGTACGACCGATACGATGGACATAGTCCTCAGCGTTGTATGGCAAATCATAATTAATCACACATGGCAGGTCCGAAATATCCAGTCCGCGCGCGGCGACATCGGTTGCTACCAGCACGTCGATGACGCCGCTCTTGAATGCCTCGAGCGCGGCCATGCGTTCGGCCTGCGACTTGTCGCCATGAATGGCCGAAGCCTTCACCCCTTCCTGCTCCAGGTGCCGGGCCAGCCGCGAGGCACCGATCTTGGTATTTGAAAACACCAGCACTTGCTTCAGGTCGCGGCCGCGGATCAGATACGACACCACGTCGCGTTTCAGTTCTTCTTCGACCTTGTAGACGATCTGCGTCACGCGGTCGGCTGTCTGGTTACTACGCGCGACTTCGATGGTGATCGGATCGTTGAGAAAACTGCCTGCCAGTTTCTTGATTTCGGTTGAAAACGTCGCCGAAAACATCAGATTCTGCCGCTTTTTCGGCAGCAGATTGATAATGCGCTGCAAGTCCGGCAGGAAGCCCATGTCCAGCATGCGGTCGGCTTCATCCATCACCAGGATCTGCGTCTGCGACAGGTTCAGGGTCTTCTGCTGCACGTGATCGAGCAGACGGCCCGGCGTGGCGATGACGATTTCGACACCGGCGCGCAATGCGGCCGTCTGTGGTGCCATATCCATGCCGCCGAACACCACCGTCGAGCGCAGCGGCGTATGGCGCGAGTACGCCTTGACGTTTTCGGCGACCTGGTCGGCCAGCTCACGTGTCGGTGTCAGGATCAGCGCGCGTACCGGATGGCGCGCCGGCGAGGCACTGGTACTGGCATGTGCCAACAGCAACTGAATGATCGGCAGCGAAAAACCAGCCGTCTTGCCAGTACCGGTCTGGGCTGCGCCCATGACGTCGCGGCCCAAAAGGACAATCGGAATCGCCTCGGCCTGGATCGGCGTCGGATGGACATAGCCCTGGTCGGCAAGGGCGCGCAAAATTTCTGGAGCCAGCCCGAAATCATCGAATCGGACTGCCGGCGAAATGGCGGGAGGGGGAACAGACTGGATATCGGACATGATGAATATATGGTGGGCCTCCCGTGAGTCGAACACGGTACCAACGGATTATGAGTCCGCTGCTCTAACCAAGCGTGAGCTAGAGGCCCATTAACCTTTTACTAGTTACCTTCCAGGAAGCTTTTCAGCTTGTCTGAACGGGAGGGGTGACGCAGCTTGCGCAAGGCTTTTGCTTCGATCTGGCGAATACGCTCGCGCGTGACGTCAAACTGTTTGCCTACTTCTTCAAGCGTGTGGTCGGTTGACATTTCGATACCAAAACGCATGCGCAAAACCTTGGCCTCGCGCGGCGTGAGCGAATCGAGCACATCCTTGACCACGCCACGCATTGACGCATGCAGCGCCGCATCGGCCGGAGCCAGCGTATTGTTGTCTTCGATAAAATCACCAAGATGCGAATCGTCGTCATCACCGATCGGTGTTTCCATCGAAATCGGCTCTTTGGCGATTTTCATGATCTTGCGGATCTTGTCTTCCGGCATTTCCATCTTGATGGCCAACGTCGCCGGATCAGGTTCGGCACCCGTCTCCTGCAAAATCTGACGCGAAATACGGTTCATCTTGTTGATCGTCTCGATCATATGTACCGGAATACGAATGGTACGCGCCTGATCAGCGATCGAACGCGTTATGGCCTGGCGAATCCACCAGGTCGCATAGGTCGAAAACTTGTAGCCACGGCGATATTCGAACTTGTCCACCGCTTTCATCAAACCAATGTTGCCTTCCTGAATCAGGTCAAGGAATTGCAAACCACGATTGGTATACTTCTTGGCAATCGAAATCACCAATCGCAAATTGGCTTCGGTCATTTCGCGCTTGGCCTTGCGCGCTTTCATTTCACCAGCGGCCATTTTCTTGTTGATGTTGCGCAGATCCGGCAGCGGCAACACCACGCGCGCCTGCAGGTCGATCAGCTTTTGCTGCAACTCCTTGACCGTCGGTACATTGCGCGCAAGGACGACACTGTAAGCGTGATTGCCGCCGACTTCGCGGTCGATCCAGGTCAGATTGGTTTCATTGCCAGGAAAAACCTTGATGAAATGGCTGCGCGGCATGCCGCATTTATTGACCGTGACATCCAGAATCTGCTTTTCGATGTGTCGCACTTCGTCGACCTGCCCGCGTAGTGTGTCGCACAGCTTCTCGACCACTTTCGCGGTAAAACGGATTCCCAACAGCTCGCTCGAGATCAGTTCCTGCGCTTTCACGTACGGTTTCGAATTGTAGCCTTCCTTTTCGAAAGACTTGCGCATTTTGTCGAATTGCGTGGAAATAGTCTGGAACTTGGCTAACGCCTCGCGTTTGAGTTGTTCCAGTTGCTCGACCGAAAATCCGGCAGCGCCCGAAGCATTGGTTTCGTCCTCTTCCTCTTCCTCGCTTTCTTCTGCTTCTTCTTCGTCTTCATCAGCCGCGGCAACGACGACCACTGGCGCGATGACCGGCTCCAAGACATTCATGTCGACCAGGCCGTCGACGATTTCATCGATCTTGGTTTCGTCGTTGTTGATCCGGTCGGCTGCACTGAGGATTTCCGCGATCGTCGTCGGGCACGCGGAAATGGCCTGGATCATATCCTTCAGACCGTCTTCGATGCGTTTGGCGATTTCGATTTCGCCTTCGCGGGTGAGAAGTTCAACCGAACCCATTTCGCGCATGTACATGCGCACAGGATCGGTAGTGCGACCGAAATCGGAATCGACGGTCGACAGCGCCGCTTCGGCGGCGGCTTCGGCTTCGTCGTCGCCGGTGACAGTGGCAACGTTATCCGACAGCAGCAATGTCTCGGCATCCGGCGCTTGCTCGTAGACCGCGATACCCATGTCATTGAAGGTACCGATGATGCCTTCGATCGCTTCCGGCTCGACAATATTTTCCGGCAGGTGATCGTTGATTTCCGAATAGGTCAGGAAGCCGCGTTCCTTGCCGAGCTTGATCAGGGTCTTGAGTTTCTGGCGGCGGCGTTCGAGTTCTTCTTCGGTGGCCTCGGTGTCAGATGAGAACGCATCCTTGAGCAAGGCTTTTTCCTTGGCCTTGCGGTCCTTGGCCTTGGCCTTGTCGACTGCCTTCAGTTCCGCCCGTTCGACCGCATTGAGCGCGGCGACTTCATCGTTTTCCGGCTGAAACTCTTTGGGCTTGCGCCCGCGCCGGCCCGGCACCTTGATCGAAGGCAGCACGTAACCAGAGGTATCGATCGCCGCGAGCGTGGCCGCATCCGTGGTCTGACTCACGGTCGACGTGATCATCACGCCCACACCTGGCTTGTTTTCAGGCTGTGCCGGCTCTTTCACCGACTTGCTTACGGTCTTCGATTCGGGTTTCTTTGTCACGGGCGCTTTCGATTTCGTCGAGTCAGGCTTCGGATGGGCTTTTGATAAAGGTTTCGCGGTTGATGTCGCAACCGCTCTGGCAATCTCTTTCGTTACTGTTCTTGTCGATGACGCATCTTGATCGGGTTGTGCACTGCGCGCCGTGCGGATCGGCTTCGGTGCAGCAAGCGGCTTGTCATTTTTCGATCCGGCTACACGGAATTTCTCAGATCTGTCCATTGTTTGCCATCAAATCAACTGTAAGCCGACATGGTACTGCGTTCAATTTCCTGGAAACCGCTCTAACACGTTGAATCGAAAGCCTTTAAGTATAACATATGGTGTCAGTTACTCCAGTGCGAGGCCGACTACAGACGGCGGGCGATTTCCGCCTCGGCCTGACGCCGCAATTGCTCCTGCTGCAGCATCAGCTCCCTGAATTGGAACCGATCTTCCTCAGTCTTCAAGCCACGTGCCGAGAGCTGATCCAGCTGGTCTTTCAACACCTTCGTTTTAATCTGCCGAAGCGCGCCGGCAAGTTCGAGACGCGCCGTATCGATCTCCGATTCAGATTCTGCCGCAATTTCGGCAATCAGGGGGTCGAAATCCGATCCGGTAGCACGTAAATGTTCGGCCAGCGTGGCAAAATTGGCATGCGCGCCCATGTCGTTGCTCAGCGCCGCCAACTGCTCCAGCATGGGCTTCAACTCCGGCGCAAAAACAGTCAGCGCCGCAATCGCCGCCGCATCGAGCTCCGCTGCCAGCGCTGGATGCGCCACCAGCAGCTTGATGATCTGCCTCTCCAGACCGAGCGGTGCTGACCGCCGGGCCTTGGGCGGCGCGGCCTTGGCTCTGGCAATGGGCTGCGCCAGCTCGAACAGCGCTTCGATTTCAGCCGGCGTGGTTTGCGTCAGCTGCGCCAGGCTCCTGACGATCTGCAAGCGCAACGACGAGGCCGGCAACGCTTGCAGCAAGGGCTTGGCGTCGAACTGCGTGCGCGCTCGCCCTTCCGGCGTGTTCAGGTCATTGTCAGCCGCCACTTCCTTGAGCAAGAACTGCGACAAGGGCATGGCGTCGGCAATTTGCTGCGCGAACGCCTGTGCGCCCATCTCGCGGACATAACTGTCAGGATCATGTTCTGTCGGCAAAAACAGAAACTTGATGGTCTTGTTGTCCGATGCATGCGGCAAGCTGGCGTCCAGCGCACGTCGCGCCGCGCGCCGCCCGGCAGCGTCCCCGTCAAAACTGAACACCACATGATCGGTCTGGCGTAACAGCTTTTGCACATGGATCGGGGTGCATGCAGTACCCAGCGTTGCAACTGCCTGCGGGAATCCCAACTGTGCAAGGGCGACCACGTCCATATACCCTTCCGTCACCAGCACATAGCCGGCCTCACGGATGGCTTGGCGCGCCTCGAACAAACCATACAGTTCACTACCTTTTTGAAATAAGGGCGTCTCGGGTGAATTCAAGTATTTCGGTTCACCGCTATCGAGGATGCGACCGCCAAATCCGATGACCTGGCCTTTGGTATTGCGAATCGGGAACATGATGCGATCACGGAAACGATCGTAACGCTTGCGGCCACCGCCCTCTTCTTCGCTACGGTCGATCACCAGACCGGCCTCGACCAGCGCGCCCAACTCGTAATCCGGAAACACCGAGCGCAGGTTGTCCCATCCTTCCGGCGCATAGCCCATGCCATAGCGCGCCGCCACTTCACCGGTGAGTCCACGTCCGATCAGATACGTCTTGGCACGCTCGGCACCGCGTAATTGCTGGCGGTAGAAATCGCAAGCCCGGGTCATGGCATCGGTCAGCGCCATGCT
>JACMQD010000116.1 GCA_014377155.1 Herminiimonas sp. | reverse complement strand
TTGTTGTCGGTGTCGGTACAGCCGTTGGCTGCCCGAAGCGCTGCCGTGGCATTACCGGGCGCGCCGCTTGGCCCACTGCCCTCGGACGGAGTGGCGGTCGGACCGTAGGCGACCAGATCAAGAATCGCAGCTTGGGTCGCGCTGGTGATCGGTTCAGCGATATTGGCTAGTGCCACTTTGCCGGCGGTACCCGACATAGCTGTCGTGCCGGTCGCGTCCGGGGTTGGCAGGGCCGTCGTGCCGCCCGTACCCATGGCTTGCTGCACCAGCAGATACTGTCCGGGTTCCAGGAGCGTGGACGGCAACGGCGTGGACTGCCAGGACGTGCCTGTGGCTGAGGCATATTGCACGCTCCAGCCAGCGAGGCTGACCGGCGCACTGCTGCGGTTGAAAATCTCGACAAAATCATTGCGCAGGGTGGCGCCGGCATTACCGCCGCCGCCATAGACCTGACTGATGACAACATTGGATGACGCCGCAGCGCCGACCGAACACAACGCCAGCACGACAGCGCCGAGCGGACGCGCAAGACGCCACACCGGCGATTTCGGCGATCGGGTGAGAATAGGATTCATGAATAAACTCCAGGCAGTGAGATAAAAGCACGCCACTTTCGACCGACATTCCAGAGCCAGAAATCAGTTGAATGCGTCGCAATGGGTCAAAGCCTAGTGGCTGCAGATGACATGCGGATGACGCCGCCGTCGGCTGACCGCGTGTGGGCAGAGCGACCTGCCCGCGAACCTTGGTGACGTGTTTTTGCTTTCACTGGTCACCAACATCGTAGGCACGTACCACTTCAGCATCACATCGAAAGCAGACTTCCCATAGGGAGCATGGCGTTTTTCAGATGCCGCTTTTTGAAATTGACCTGGCATTTTGCGACCTGATTTCGGTCATCGTCATAACAGCCAAAATTTCCCGTTTGCATTCTGTTTTCATGACTAATAGCAATAAAAGTAGAAGCTACTTGCCGAATATATTTAGTGCATATATTACAAAATTGCATTAGTTGTGAATTAACGACATGAAATCCTGTTTTTCTTTATTAATGATTTTTTTTAGTTGCTTCAAGCATCATATTTTTGTCATCAAAGTGCTATATTTGTAAAAAGTACGAGCGTTCGCATAAGACGACTTTTTAGGTGTATCCCCAAAGGCAACTCAACAAGATCAGGAGACGGGTAATGAAGAATCTGGTGAAAAGTAGTCATATTCGCGGTATGCAGGCGGCCCTCGGAACATTGGCTTTACTAGGACTTGCGGCATGTGGAGGAAGCAGTGAAGACAGGACACTGATCCGCACCGAACGCGGCGTCGTGCAAGGAAATGAAACGCCTGCCATGCGTCAGTTTCTGGGAATCCCCTACGCCGCACCGCCGGTCGGCGATTTGCGCTGGAAGGCGCCACAAGCTGCACTCGAATGGAGCACGACGCGCCAGGCGACTGCATTTGCGCCGCACTGCGCACAAAAAGCCAGCCCCTTCGGCACTGCCAGCACCTCGGAAGATTGTCTCTACCTGAACATTTACACGCCCAAGGGCAATGGGCCGTTCCCGGTCATGCTCTGGATTCACGGTGGGGCGTTGCTGACTGGTGAGAGCGATGCCTACAATCCGACCGCGCTGGTCGAACAGGGCGTTGCCGTCGTGACGATCAATTACCGGCTCGGACCGTTGGGGTTCCTGACGCATCCCGCGCTGACCGCGGAAGCCGGCGGCGCTTCAGGCAACTATGGCCTGATGGACCAGCAAGCGGCGATGAAATGGGTCAAGACCAACATCGCCCAGTTCGGCGGCGACCCGGCCAACGTCACGATCTTTGGCGAATCCGCAGGTGCCCTGAGTACGCACTCGCAAATCGCCTCGCCGCTGGCGGCGGGCCTGTTCAACAAGGCCATTGTCCAGAGCGGCGGATATAACCTTGCCGCACCGACGCTGGTACAGGCACAGGCGCTGGGTCAGGCTTTTGCTACTGCTACCGGTTGCACCGCGCAAACCGTTGCGTGTCTGCGCAGTTTGCCGGTCGATCGCATCGTCGCCAACTCCGGCGCGATCCAGGTCGGCGGCACGACCCTGCCGACCGTCGACGGCAAGGTGCTGACGACCACGCTGGAAACTGCTTTCACCAGCGGCAATTTCAACAAGGTGCCGGTGATCGAAGGCAGCAACCAGCATGAGTACAGCTTGTTGTCGGCAGCGACCATCGATGCCGTGTTGGGTCGTCCGATCAATGCTGCCGAATATCCGGCATACATTGCGGGCACCACCGGTGCGGCGCTTGCCCCGGTGGTACTGGCGAATTATCCGCTCAATGGCGCCGAAACCCCTGCGCAGACCTTCGACAACGTGCTGACCGACGCGGCGTTTTCGTGCAACGGCCGCAAGGCCGTCAAGCTGATGGCCGCCAAAGGCGTACCGGTGTATGCGTATGAATTTGCCGACGCCAATGCGCCGATGGTATTCCGGTTGCCGCCGCGTCCAGAAGGCTACGGCGCCTATCACGCTGCCGAAATCCAGTATGTTTTCCCGCGCGAGAGCACGATCTATTTCGGCGCGCCATTCACAGCGGCGCAGCGGGCGCTGTCTAACCGGATGGTCGGCTACTGGGCGCAATTCGCCAAAACCGGCAATCCAAACGCGGCAGGCAGCAGCGCATGGCCGGCCTACACGGCGTCCAACGACAGCTTCCTGAATCTGGCACCTGCCGGCGATGGCATCAACACCCAGTTCGCATTACAGCACAAATGCGCACTCTGGACACCCGGCGTCTGAGCGTGAAAATCCAGGCTAACTGACGCATAAAAAAACGCCGGCATTTTGGTGCCGGCGTCGGTGTATTACTTCAAGGGATGCGCGCATCCCTTTTTTTTGGCTATCGCAAAATGCTCGAGTATTGGCAGATCTTAGCCTTACCCGTCGCCGGGTCACCGAATACCGCGCTGGTGCACGCGATCGAACCGGTGGCGTTTTTGAACGCCAGCATGTTGCCGGCACCATAGCGCACCATGCGGCGACCCTTGAATCGGCAGGTTTGACCTTCCGTCGCGCAAGTAGTCCAGATTTCTGCATTATTTAAAAACGGATTTGGCGCAGAGGTGACGGGTGGCGTTACAGTCGGCGTCGGCGTCGGTGTTGGCGAAACTGTAGGCGTCGGCGTTGGTGTTGGCGTCGTTGTCGGTGTTGGCGTCGTTGTCGGTGTTGGCGAAACTGTAGGCGTCGGCGTCGGCGCTGGCGTTACCACGGCAATTGCCGCATAGGCACCGATGTCGATCGTGCTGGCCACTGCGCGCGGCTGGACTGACGCGGTATGCAGGTATTGTGCATTGGCGACCAGAGAAACACCCGAAGCCGACAGTCCTGCTGCGGAGCCCGCATTGATGGTCGGTGCGCCGGCGGCAGGTCGCAGGTCATAAGCGCTGCGGTTGACGAATGCCGGTGCTAACGAACGGTAATTGGTGCGGTCGATCGCATTGAGTTGGGTGGTTGTCGCGCCTACACCGGAAAAAATATTATTCTGCATCACAACCGGCGTGGTGACCCCGCTACCAACCATGATGAATGTGCCGCGCGAGCTGTCGTCGTTGAGGAAGGTATTGTTAATGACGTACAGGTCTTGCCCCGGATTAGTCACGCCTTCTTCGCCGTAGGCCAGCATGGTCGGATTCTGGTTTGCCGAAGGTTGCTCGATGACGTTGCCGATCACGTACGCGGTGCCCGCATTAGGCAGGTCGACTTCATAGCTCGGTTGGCCGCTGGCGGTCGAACCTGTCTGACCAGGAGGCGTACTGGAAAAGCGATTGTAGGAAATGTTATTGAATTTGGCGCGCGACTTCAAATTATGGCCGACGTTGGCATCATGCGAATAGTTGTAGCGGAAAGTCAGGCTGTTGACAGTGCCGATATACAGGTTATGGGTGTAGCCGGTACCGTAGCCGTTATAGCCGAACTCGGAGTTCTCGATAAGGATGTTGCTGGTCGGATGCGGGCTGGTGAGAATGCCGTTTTCGTTATCGTGCAAAAAGCTACGACGCAGCGTGAAATTGTTGCCTTCCAGACGCAAGGCAGCGCCGTTCTGGTCCGCGACTTTGGCGCCGAACATCTCAACATTATCGACCGTGATATTGGCGCCGATGACGACCCAGATTGCCTTACCCATCGAGTTCATGCCTGCCGCATCGATTTTCGGGCGGCCATTGACGCCGCGGATGGTCAGGTCGTTTTGGTAAATACCGCAGACATCACCGCGATATGTCTGTGTTCCATCAATCTCAATCGTGTCACCGTTGGCGGCGGCGGCGATGGCCTTGCAAGGCGTCGCATAGGTTTTGCCGGGTCCCACCGAACGGACTGCAGCGGTCGACGCGGATGACACCGATGCGAGCGCGATAAGTACGCCGACAGTCAGCGCGGAAGGACGTCGGAATGACAAAGAACTGCTGGTAACGATGGACATGTAATTCCTCACTGTTAAATAGACCAGCAATGTTGCTCTGGGGATTTAACCTTTTTATCATAAGCAACATTGAATTTGTAGTGCCTTGGAGAAATATTTGTAGATTCGGGCAAATTCCCACTCGCCAAGACACAAAAAAGCCACGGAGTTTTTTAATGTGCAAGACTTAAAGACAAGTCTGAAAGAAAGCGGTATTTATCAGCGGACATCACATTTCTAATCCGCCGCATTTGTGAATGGCATGTCACCCTGTTGCGTGGCGACGGCGGCAGCGCAGTTCCGAATGCGCCGGAATTCTGCGGGTGAATTTGGGTGGTGCGGTTTTGATGCTTCTAGAGGTATCGGCAAACAAGTGCGCGGTCGCATTGCATAGTCGGCAACCGGGACATATTGCAGCATCCGCTGGTCACCGCACCGAGGTCGAAGCAACAAGATTGGTCAGCACTTGCTGCAAGGCGTCGAAATCATACGGCTTCGGCAAACACACCGATGCGCCATTGAAATCGTCAGGCGACACTGCGCCATATCCCGACGAAAAAATTATCTTGGTGTCAGGGCTTTGCTCGACTACATGGCGAGCGAGTTGCACGCCTGACATGCCGGGCAGCGTGATGTCAGTAAACAAGACATCGAAACGCGCCCCCGACAAAGTCGCGATCGCTTCTTCTGCACTGAGAACGCCGTGTGCACGGTGTCCGAGCAGGTCGAGTAGTCCGCACACCAGCATTTGCGCATCAGGATCGTCCTCGACCACGAGGATATCGAGGCTGCCAGGCGCAGGCGGCACGATCTCCACGTCCGGATGCGCCATTGTCTTGTTGTCTGCATGCGCGACGAGCGCAAGTTCTGGTTGTGGCACGATGCCTTTCGGGTTCGGCTTGCTGTTGAGGATGCTGCGAATTTTCCGGGCCAGTTCTTCCTTGCGGTAAGGCTTGCTGATCAGGAGTACGCCCGGATCAAGGCGACCGCCATGGACAATGGCATTCTGGGTATAACCGGAGGTGAACAACACGTCGATATCGGGGAAGATTTCCTTTGCCTTCTTTGCAAGTTCCGGACTTCTGAGGGAACCGGGCATGACGACATCGGTAAACAGCAGATCGATATGGCTGGCTTCTGCCAGCTTTTGCAGTGCGTTTTCACCATCGCATGCGGTGATGATGCGGTAACCGAGTCCTGACAGGATATCGACCGCCGTGGCCCGTACTGCTTCGTCGTCCTCGACCACCAAGATCGTCTCCGTGCCACCTTCGATCTGTTCGGGTTCGGATTCGGTCATTTCCATCTCGCGCTGGAACGAATGGGGCAGGTAGATTCTGATCGTGGTGCCGTTGCCCACTTCACTGTAGATCTTGATGTGGCCATTACTTTGCTTGACGAAGCCATAGGCCATGCTGAGTCCAAGCCCGGTGCCTTCACCTTCGCGCTTGGTGGTAGAGAAGGGTTCGAAGGCGCTGTCGATGACGGACTGCAGCATGCCGGATCCGGTGTCCGATATCGCCAGCATCACGTACTGACCTGCCACGACATCAATTTGACCAGAGGCATACTGATCGTCGAGCGTTGCGTTACCCAGTTCGAGCGTGAGCTTGCCATCGCCTTTCATGGCGTCGCGCGCATTGATCGCCAGGTTGAGGATGACGTTTTCAAGCTGATTGGGGTCTACCAGCGTATTCCACAAACCGCCGGCGACGACGGTTTCGATCTGCACCGATTCGCCCAGTGAGCGACGCAACAGATCGTCCATGCCACGCAGGACTCGCCCGAGGTTGGTCGGCAGAGGCTGCAGTGGCTGAGGGCGTGCGAGGGCAAGCAGGTGCGAAGCCAGCTTGCCCCCGCGATCGGTTGCAAACGAGGCCGTATCGAGCCGGCGCGGTGCGCGCGGATCATTACCGACGCTCGCCTGCAGCGATTGCAGATTGCCGGCAATAACTTGCAGCACATTGTTGAAATCGTGCGCGACACCGCCGGTCAGCTGACCGATCGCTTCCATCTTTTGCGACTGGCGCAATTGCTCATGGGCGGTTTCGAGTTCGATCGTGCGCT
>JACMQD010000011.1 GCA_014377155.1 Herminiimonas sp. | reverse complement strand
TTCCAAGAAGCTGGCGTTGATGCCGTTTGACCTTGCCAATCCGGTCTGGGTCGAAGATGGCGATGTCGATATCGACTATCACATGCGACGAATCACGCTTCCAAGACCGGGCTCGATGGTCCAGCTTGAGGCGTATATCGGACGCCTGCATTCGAGCTTGCTCGATCGTAGCCGGCCACTGTGGGAGTTTTATACATTCGACGGACTGGAATCCGGCCAGGCCGCGTTTTATTCGAAGATCCATCATGCCGCACTCGACGGTCAGGGCGGCCAGGCGCTGGCACAGGCGATACTCGATATCACACCCGAACCGCGCATCCCGCTACCACCGAAAGTCCGCTCCGACACCCCCTATCAGCCGAGCGTGAAGGCGTTACTCGGTGCCGCACTGCGAAATTCAGCCGTGCAGTACTGGAAGCTGCTGAAATTCATGCCCTCTGCGATCAAGGTTGTGGCAGGCATGGTGGTACCGACGAAAGACGAAGACGGCAAGCGGCACATCGGCATGCCCAAGAATGTACGTTTCGGACCAAGGACGCCGCTCAATGGATCGATTACGAATCAACGTGCTTTCGGCACGGTGACGATTCCATTGAAAGAAGCGCGAGAACTGGCGAAGGCGTACGAGGGTTCGCTCAATGACGCAGTCATGGCGATTTGTAGCGGCGCGCTGCGGCGCTACCTTGCAAGCAGGGATGCTTTGCCGGAAAAATCATTGATCGGTGCATTGCCTGTCAGCTTGCGGCAGGACGGCAACACCGACCTCAACAACCAGGTCAGCATGATGCTGATGAACTTGTCCACCGATATCGCCGATCCGAAAAAGCGAATGCGCGCCATCGTTAAATCATCGAACGCAATGAAGGTCACGCTCAACCACGTGAAGTCGATCTTGCCAACTGATTTTCCGAGCCTTGGCGTGCCGTGGCTGATGACTGGCCTGGTATCGCTATACGGCCGCTCAAAACTTGCCGACAAGATTCCACCGATTGCCAATGTCGTGATCTCCAATGTACCGGGACCGCGCGTGCCGTTATACCTGGCTGGCGCCAAGATGACAACCTATTTCCCCGTCTCGATCGTGGCCCACGGACTGGCCTTGAACATTACCGTACAAAGCTATGACGGTGCCCTCGATTTCGGCTTGATTGCATGCCGCCGTGCGGTACGCGACATCGGCGTCTTTGCAAAGATGATTACCGAGTCGCATGCAGAGTTGATGGCTACCGTTTCCAACGCTGCCACTGTGACGCCATTGAAGGAAAGAGCCGTGGACGCGATCGCCGTCAGCGAAATAAGATTGAAACCAGCATCGAAAACCCTGTCTGCCGCCCGCACTAAAAAGTCCATCGACAAATTGACAAACAAGTCGACAATCAAAACAGCATCAAAAAAGCCCGGCGACAACCTCGCACCAAAAGTCATTGCCAGATCAGTCAGGAATTCAGGTTCGTCAGTGCGCGCAAAAGCGGCAGAAAAACAAAAGACTGTTCTCAAATCCAAGTTGAAATCGAAAACCCAGGCGGCGTGATACGCGTCTCGCGGCGCGAATTCAACGTCATGAAATAGGACGAAGCGAACCAACGACATGAGCAAAAAACAAACAGACAGCGATTTGAGGAACGGCTCGCAGGATCGACCGCAGGCTGAAGAACATCCACTGCAAGCACCGGGATGGGTTTTGATGGCGCTTGAAGGTCGCGCCCCGTGGGAGCTAGGCGCATCACTCCTGGCGATGCCGATTTTGCGCAATGCGCCTCAAGGTGACGGCCACCCTGTGTTGATATTTCCCGGCTTCGCCGCCGGCGACATCACCACGGCAGTAATGCGCGCCTTCCTCAAACAGCGGGGGTACACAGCCTACGCATGGGATCAGGGCCTCAATCTCGGACCGCGCCCGG
>JACMQD010000115.1 GCA_014377155.1 Herminiimonas sp. | reverse complement strand
TCCAGACGGAAACCATAACACGCGCCGATGGATCATGATCGCAAAATACGATAACAATGTGTAAGCCAACGCATTCTCGCCCAGCAGCGTTGCCTCATGAACATCCATCATCAGGCCCATGAAAAACGCCACGCCGATGCCGACCTTGCGCGGCTGGTTGATGCTCCAGAAAATCACCACCAGGGCGACGAAATCCGGCACGCCGATCAGGTGCCCCCACGGCAGCATATTCATCAGGAAAGCAATGATCAGGCTGACAATGATGAAAGCCGGGCTGACCGGCAGCAGGATGAAATGCGGATTGTTCATGGCGCGGTGACCTTGGCTGGCGGCGTGACTTTGACAGGCACTGCGGCATCGACGGGCGGTTTTGCTACCGGCTTTGCTACTGGTTTAATCGTGTCCACAGTGGGCGAAACAGTTGTCTTTCTGGCAGCGTCGCCGGTTGCGGGACCGGCGGCATCCTTGGTGTTTTTGATCTCCCTGGTTTCTTTGGTACCATCCTTGGCCGCATCCGCCGCGCGTTTTTTCGGTTGTTTTTCCTTCTTGTCGCGCGACGGTTCCGGTTCCGGCCGCGCCTCCAACCGTGCCTCGGCCAGCAGGATCAGCATGTGCCGGTTGCGGTCGATGCCGGCAATCGGCTGGCAGACGATATGCGCAAAGGCGTCGCTCGACTTGGTTTCAACCGTCATCACTTTGGCCACTGCCAGACCCGGCGGATAGACGCCGTCGATGCCGGACGTGACCAGCACGTCGCCCTTGCGGATATCGGCATTGGTGGCCATGAAACGTAAATCCAGTACGCCCGACTGACCGCGTCCGTAAGCGACGCTGCGCAACCCGCTGCGCAGCACCTGCACCGGAATTGCCTGATCCTTGTCGGTCAGTAATGTGATCTCGGAAGTAAAGGGAAACACGCGGGTGACTTGCCCGACCACGCCAATGTCGTCGATCACCGGCTGACCCAGCGCGACCCCGTGCTGTCCCCCACGATCAACCACGATCTTGCGGGTGAACGGATCACGCGCGTCGTACAGGATTTCGCTCATCAGCGCTTTTACCGGCAGCCGCGCACTGGCGCCGAGCAACTTGCGCAGCTGAACATTTTCAGTGGCCAGTTGCTGCGACTGTTGCAGAACTTGCGCGTTGGCGGTTTGCTGCTGCTTGAGTTGTCGGTTTTCGCGTTCCAGCGATGAAACCGAAGTAAAGAAGCCACCGATCATGGCGACGCCGTCGCGCGGTAGCAGCGCGATGGTCTGCAGGGGATACAGTACCGTGGCGACCACTTGACGCACCATCGCCAGCGAACGCAGCCGCGAGTCCGCGACCAGCAAGGCGATGGCGATCAATGCAAAAAACACCACTTTGGCACGCGCTGATGCGCCTTGTTTGAAAAGCGGCGGTGGACTGTATTCCATTATTGCCTGACAGACCTGCTAACTGTAAACTTGTTCCTGCCGGCCGAAGCCCTGGTTGCGTTGCAGGGCATGGCAGGCCACATCGAAAAATGAAGGCGTTACTCGTACGAAAAAATCGAACCGAGCTTGTCCATCCGTTCGAGCGCCATGCCGGAACCGCGCACCACGCAGGTCAACGGGTCTTCGGCGACGATCACCGGCAAGCCGGTTTCTTCCATCAGCAAACGATCGAGGTCGCGCAGCAACGCGCCACCGCCGGTCAGCATCATGCCTTTTTCGGCAATATCGGCGCCCAGTTCAGGCGGCGTCTGTTCCAGCGCGTTCTTGACGGCGGAGACGATGTTGTTGAGCGGATCAGTCAGCGCTTCAAGGATTTCGTTGCTGGAAATCGTAAAGGAGCGCGGAATGCCTTCCGACAGATTGCGGCCTTTGACTTCCATTTCCTTCACCTCGGAACCCGGGAAAGCGGAACCGATTTCTTTCTTGATCGCTTCGGCGGTCTGCTCGCCGATCAGCATGCCGTAATTGCGGCGGATATAGTTGACAATCGCTTCGTCGAACTTGTCGCCACCCACTCGTATTGAACCCTTGTAGACCATGCCACCTAACGAAATGATGCCGACCTCGGTCGTGCCGCCGCCGATGTCGACGACCATCGAACCGGTCGCTTCCGAAACGGGCAAGCCGGCACCGATGGCAGCGGCCATCGGTTCTTCGATCAGATATACCTGCGAGGCGCCCGCGCCAAGTGCCGATTCGCGAATCGCGCGGCGCTCTACTTGCGTCGAGCCGCACGGGACGCAGATGATGATGCGCGGCGAAGGACGAAACAGTTTGGAGTCATGCACCATGCGAATGAATTGCTTGAGCATCTGTTCGGTGACAGTGAAGTCGGCGATGACGCCATCCTTCATCGGGCGAATCGCTTCGATATTGCCAGGCACTTTGCCCAGCATCTGCTTGGCTTCCTTGCCAACTGCCAAGATTGTTTTCTTGCCATTCGGTCCACCTTGCTGGCGAATGGCCACCACCGACGGCTCATCGAGGACGATGCCTAATCCGCGCACGTAAATCAGCGTATTGGCCGTTCCCAGGTCGATTGCCAGATCGTTGGAAAAATAACTGCGTAAAAATCCGAACATGAATTATCCCGTTGCGCACCAATGGTGCGAATGACATTTGATTGGTGATTTGACCGGCGGCCGCGCATCAACAGGCGCGGCATCGGCGTGTTTCGTAGCGCCGTCTCGGCATTAGCCCGACATTCTACCTTATAATTTGGTGGAAATTTGGTCCGGGAAACCCCAAAAATACGTGGCTATTGGCTTGTTTTGCCACGGTTTTGCCAGAACTAAAGTGCATTTTCGATTTTTAAAAACCAACTACCGGAGCGGCCAGACCGCACGATACAACCATGTCTCTTGAGCTTTCCGATGTTAAGCGCCTCGCCATTCTGGCGCAGCTGGACCTGAGCGATGAGCAGGCAGCGCAAACCCTGACCAAACTAAATGGCATCTTCGCACTGGTCGAACAGATGAGCGCGGTCGATACTACAGGCGTCGAGCCGCTCAATCATCCCATCGCTGCCTATCAGCCGGTTGCATTGCGACTGCGCGAGGACGTGGCGACCGAGCCCGACCGCCGAGACGAGTACCAGAAGCCGGCGCCGGCCACGCAGGATGGCTTGTATCTGGTGCCGCAAGTGATCGAGTAGATCGCCGCCGTCGCTGGTTGCATGACGCAACAAGCCAGTCCTGAATCCGTATTTTGCAACCGTTTTCACTTCATTCCATGCACACCAAAACACTCACCGAACTTTCGGCCATGCTGCACACCGGACAAATGTCCGCGACCGAACTGGCCACGTCATATCTGCAACGCATCGCGCGCAGCGACCTCAATGCGTTTCTGCATGTCGACGAAGAATTGACATTGGCACAAGCCGCCGTTGCCGACCAGCGGCTCGCCAGCAAGGACAGCACACCCCTGACGGGCATTCCGATCGCGCACAAGGATATTTTCGTCACGCGCGGCTGGCGCTCCACCGCCGGCTCGAAGATGCTGGGCAATTACGTCAGCCCGTTCGATGCGGCCGTAGTGGAACTGTTCAACCAGGCCGGCACGGTTACGCTGGGCAAGCTCAACTGCGACGAATTCGCGATGGGGTCGTCCAACGAGAATTCTGCTTTCGGCCTGGTGAAGAATCCTTGGGACAAGGCAGCGATCCCGGGCGGCTCGTCCGGTGGTTCGGCTGCAGCCGTCGCAGCAGGCCTGGCGCCGGCAGCGACCGCCACCGACACCGGCGGCTCGATCCGGCAACCGGCGTCGCTATGCGGCGTCACCGGCATCAAGCCGACTTATGGCCGGGTATCGCGCTACGGCATGATTGCTTTTGCGTCATCGCTGGATCAGGCTGGTCCGATCGCCAAAAGCGCAGCCGACTGCGGCTTGCTACTCAACGCCATGGCTGGTTTCGATGCGCGCGATTCGACCAGCATCGAGCGTGCCAATGAAGATTTCAACCGCGATCTGGGCAAGAATCTGGCGGGCCTGAAAATTGGCGTGCCGCGTGAATATTTCGGCGCCGGTCTGGCGGCCGATGTCGAAGCAGCGGTGCGCGCCGCGTTAGGCGAATACGAACGGCTCGGCGCCACGCTGGTCGACATCACGCTGCCCAAGACCGAACTGTCGATCCCGGTGTATTACGTGATTGCGCCGGCCGAGGCCTCGTCCAACCTGAGCCGTTTCGACGGCGTGCGCTACGGCCATCGCGCCGCCGCCTACAAGGATCTGTCGGACATGTACAAAAAATCGCGCTCGGAGGGATTTGGCGAAGAGGTCAAGCGCCGCATCCTGGTCGGCGCTTACGTGCTGTCGCATGGCTACTACGACGCCTACTACCTGCAGGCGCAAAAGATCCGACGCCTGATCGCCGAGGATTTCAAAAACGCTTTTACCCGGTGCGACGTCATCATGGGACCGGTCGCGCCGACCGTGGCGTGGGACCTGGGCGACAAGGCCGATGATCCGGTCGCCAATTACCTCGCCGATATCTACACGCTGTCAACCAGCCTGGCGGGACTGCCGGGCATGTCGATTCCCTGCGGCTTCGGCCAGGGCGAGAAAAATGCCCATCGTCCGGTCGGCCTGCAATTGATCGGCAATTATTTCGATGAAGCGAAACTGCTCAATATCGCCCATCAGTATCAGCTGGCGACCGATTGGCATCTGCGTCAGCCGGCCGATACATGAATGCCGGGCGGGTGATGCGCGGTGCGGCATTGGCCGTGCTAGTGGCCAATGCATGCAATGCCCGGGCGCAGCAGCTCGATGCCAAATTTTCATGCAGCCAGACGCGGGTGGTCGACAACCAGAGCGCGCTCTATGCCGACAGCGGCGTATTTCGTCTCGACGGCAAGCGCATCGAGGAATTTCATTGGGAGTCATCGCTGTTTCGCCGCACCCATGGCTTCGAATGCAGCATCGCCGAAACCGACGGACTGCAAAGCGATGTGCGCAGCGAAGCCGGCAACGCGTCGTGGCGCGTGAGCCTGCTCGATGCGCGCGCCACCCGCAACCGTCGCGGGTACGATTCCGATCACGGGATCAATTGCGCGATCCGGCTCGAACGTGACGGCGACATGCTGCACGTCACGCCGACCTGCCCGGCCTTGTGCGGATCGCGCAGCAATTTCTCGGCACTATCGGTCGATCTCAAAACCGGCAGCTGTCGTTACGAAGAATAAACAGGAGGTTCAATCATGCAATGGGAAGTAGTCATCGGTCTTGGGACGCACACGCAGCTCACCACCCAGTCGAAAATTTTCAGTGGCGCACCGATCCGTTTCGGCGCCGAGCCCAATACGCAGGCCTGCCCGGTCGATCTTGCATTGCCGGGCGTGTTGCCGGTGATGAACCGGGGCGCGGTCGAACGCGCGATCCAGTTCGGCCTGGCCATCGGCGCGACGATTGCGCCGCGCTCGATTTTCGCGCGCAAGAATTATTTTTATCCCGACCTGCCCAAGGGTTATCAGATCAGCCAGTTCGAAACGCCGGTGGTGCAGGGCGGAACCATGTCGTTCTTTGTCGACAAGGATGGCAAGCCGGAGCGCAAGACCATCCAGCTCACGCGCGCCCATCTCGAAGAAGACGCCGGCAAATCGCTGCATGAAGACTATCAAGGCATGACCGGAATCGATCTCAATCGCGCTGGCACACCGCTGCTCGAAATCGTCACCGAACCCGACATGCGCAGCGCCGCAGAAGCGGTGGCTTACGCCAAGTCGCTGCATTCGCTGGTGACCTGGCTGGGCATTTGCGATGGCAACATGCAGGAAGGGTCGTTTCGCTGCGACGCCAACGTTTCGGTGCGTCCGGTCGGACAAAAGGAATACGGCACCCGCTGCGAGATCAAGAACCTGAACTCGTTTCGCTTCCTGGAAGACGCGATCAACATCGAAGTACGGCGTCAGATCGAACTGATCGAAGATGGCGGCCGGGTGATCCAGGCCACCCGCCTGTACGATCCCGACCGCAAGGAAACGCGCTCCATGCGCAGCAAGGAAGACGCCCAGGATTACCGCTATTTCCCGGACCCGGACTTGCCGCCGCTGGTGATCGAGCCGGAATGGATCGAGCGCGTGCGCGCGGCGATGCCGGAGCTGCCCGGCGCGATGCGCACACGCCTCATGAGCGAGCTGGGCTTGTCGGAATACGACGCGATGGTACTGACGCAATCGAAAGCGCTGGCCGCCTATTTCGAAGTGGTGGTAACTATCGCCGGCCGCGACCAGGCCAAGCCCGCGGCCAACTGGCTCATGGGCGATGTCGCCTCGACTCTCAACCGCGAAGGCGTCGACATTGCCGACGCGCCGGTATCGGCCGGGCAGTTCGCGCTGCTGTTGCAACGCATTGCCGACGGCACGATCTCCAACAAGATTGCCAAGGAAGTCTTCGCGGCGATGTGGGAGGCGCGTTCGAGCGCGGTATCGCTGGCCGATCAGATCATCGATTCGAAGGGCCTGAAACAGATATCCGACAGCGGCGCCCTGGAGACGATTATCGACGAGGTGCTCGCCGCCAATGCAAAATCAGTGGAAGAATTCCGTGCGGGTAAGGAAAAAGCGTTCAATGCGCTGATCGGCCAGGCAATGAAGGCCACCAAAGGCAAAGCGAATCCGGCGCAGCTGACAGAATTGCTGAAAAAGAAACTGGAAGGCTGACCGTAACCAGGCCCGCGTACCTGGACCAGTGCCTGGTCCAGGTACGCGGGGAAAACGACTGCCCGGGCCGTTCTCTTTTCTCAGGTCATCGAAAGAATCAATCCAGCATCGCCGCCACATAGTCCGCAATCGCCAGCGACGCCGTCAAACCCGGCGATTCGATGCCGAACAGGTTCACCAGGCCGCGCACCCCATGGGCTTGCGGGCCGTCGATGCGGAAATCCGTTGCCGCGTCCTGCGGGCCGCCGAGCTTGGGACGGATGCCGGCATAATCGGCATGCAGCGCACCAGCCGGCAGGCCCGGCCAGTATTGTCGTATCGCCGCGTAAAACGCTGCGCCCCGTTGCGCATCGACCGGATAATCGAGGGTGTCGATCCATTCGACATCGGGGCCGAAGCGCACCTGCCCACCCAGATCGATGGTCAGATGCACGCCCAGTCCTGCGGCTTCCGGCACCGGATACACCAGATGGCTGAATCGGCTACGGCCAGCCAGGGCGAAATAATTGCCTTTGGCATAGAAGGCCGGCGCCACCCACGCCGGCGGGAAGCCCTGCAGACGCTGCGCAATCTGTTGCGCGTAAAGTCCACCGCAATTGATCACGGTCCCCGCATGCCAGCGACTCGGATCGATGCCACCGACGTCGAGCACAATGCCGTCGGACCGCACTTCGCCGCGTTCCAGCGGCGAGCCGAATGCGAACACCGCACCCGCCCGTTCGGCCTCGCCTTGCAGCGACAACATGAACGCATGGCTGTCGATGATGCCGGTGCCGGGCGACAGCAACGCACCGACGCAGGCGATGTCAGGTTCGATTTCATGCACTTGTGCCGGCGTGAGCAGGCGCAAGTCGCTAACGCCATTGGCTGCGGCCCTGGCGCGAATGACGTCGAGGGTATCGCGCTGCCCGGCATGCGTGGCGACGATCAGCTTGCCGCAGCGGCGGTACGGGACATGATGGGACTGGCAATAGACGTAGAGCGCTGCCTTGCCTTCGACGCATAGGCGCGTCTTGAGCCAATCGTGCGGGGTGTAGATGCCGGCGTGAATGACTTCGCTGTTGCGTGAACTGGTGCCGGTGCCGATGCGGTCGGCGGTTTCCAGGATCACGACTTCCCTGCCGTCTTGTGCGAGTTTTCTGGCGATAGCCAGGCCAACGACACCGGCGCCGATCACCACGCAATCGATGTGTTCCACTGATTTCCCTTAAAAGGTTTTTTTTGTTGCCAATTGAATCACAGAGATACTCTACACGTGGCGCTGCAGGGCAAAGCAAGACATGACGAGAATCCGTTAGAACTTCCCGACACGGTAACCTGCTGGTTCGCTATGCTGTCAGCGCACTATCACCTGAATGTGTTCAACCAGATCGACAGGACAGTAACATGCATGACATTCCAATGTGGGCGCAAGCGGGTTTCTGGGGTTTTGTCGCCGGGACAGCCTTGTTGCTGGGCGCCGGCATGGGCTACTTCGTCGATATCTCGCAACGGGTCGTTGCCTCGGTCATGGCGTTCGGCAGCGGCGTGCTGATTTCGGCGCTGTCGTTCGAACTGATGGAAGAAGCGTTCAAGACCGGCGGATTCAACTCTACTGCGGTCGGCTTTTTAGGTGGCGCGCTGGTCTATACCGCGGTTAATTGGGCGCTATCGCATAAAGGCGCAAAACACCGCAAACGCTCCGGCACTCAGCAGCCATCGCATAAGGAGGACGGCGGCAGTGGCCTGGCCATTGCCGCAGGCGCTTTGCTCGATGGCATTCCCGAATCGATCGTCATTGGCCTGAGCATGCTCGAAGGCGGCGCGGTCAGCCTGGTGGCGGTGATCGCGATCTTCCTTTCCAATATCCCGGAAGGCATGTCTAGTGCGGCAGGCATGAAGAAGGCCGGTCGCAGCAAGCTCTACATTTTCGGCATCTGGGGCGGCATTGCACTGGTATCGGGGCTCGCAGCGCTGGCCGGCTTTACGTTGTTCCGGGACCTGCCGCCCGAGCTGGTGGCAGGTACCACCGCGATCGCCGCCGGCGCGATTCTGGCAATGCTGGTGGAAACCATGATCCCGGAAGCATTCGAGGGCACCCATACCTTTGCCGGCCTGATTACCGTTACCGGATTTCTGGCGGCGTTCGCGCTGACCAAGATAGGCGGTTGACAATCGCAGCAGCTCGAAGGCAACGATAGAGGACGCTGCCACATGCCACAGTTTTTTATCCATCCAATTCGAACACCAGACTGTCGTAATGCCCGGCGGCGTCGATCACCGCAATGCTGTGCATGCCGGCGCCGCTGAGCGTGAAACTGCGTTTTCTGGCGGTGCTGGCGGCAGAAATCTGGCGGCCGTCCAGTAACCAGTAATGCAGGCCGGTGCCGCCCACCGCATCGAGGGTGACGACCAGTTGCTGCTGACCGGGTGCTGCGCGCAACCGGCTACCGCTGCGCAAACCCATCAGGCGAATGCTGCCGACTATGCTCGCTTGTGGACACTCGGGTGACCATGCGACCAGTCCCAGCTGCTGCTTTTGCGCTACTGACAGCCACGCATCGAGCAAGGCCGGCCAGCGCGCCACTTCGCGTCGCTGGGCATCGGGCTGACAGGTCGGCGTCGTACGCAAGTGCGTCTGCGGGTCGAACCAGGCGTTTTCGATCAGGCCACGCCCACGCAAGCGGTCAGGCAAGGTCGGTGGAATGGTATCGCGCAAGATCCAGGCGCTGCGCCTGACATGGCAGTGTTCAGGCGGCGTCGTCACTGCTGCCGTGCCCAGCGGCCAGCAAATCTGTGCACTCGCTACCTCCGACGGACGCGAATCGGCCGGCATCTCGCTGCGCGGCAGGGCCAGCGCAATTTGTTGCAGCAAAGGGGCGGCGACATTGGCGCCGAAAAATCCCGGGTTAGGCGTGCCATCGGGACGTCCGACCCACACGCCAAGGGTATAGCGGCCAGAGACACCAACCGCCCACGCATCGCGGAATCCATAGCTGGTGCCGGTCTTCCAGGCCAGACGCGCGCCGCCGACATCGTTCTCGACAAACGGCCGGTCGGGATGGCCACCACTCTCCAGGATGCTGCGCACGATGAAGGCTGCGCCGGCGCTCATCATGCGCGCTTCGCGCCGCGGCGCATCCGGTGTAATACGCGGCGTACCGGCCATGCCGCCGGCAGCCAGCGAGCGATAAGCGCCCACCAGTTCTTCGAGACTAGTGCCGGCGCCGCCCAAAATGATGCTGAGGTTGGGGGCAGCATCTTTCGGCAGGCGCAAGCGCAGGCCGGCACTAGACAGGCGTGCGGCAAATCGGGCGGCCCCGATCCTGTCCAGCAAATCCACCGCCGGCACATTGAGCGAGCGCTGCAACGCTTCGGACACGCTCACCGGCCCGGAAAAGCTGGCCTGGAAGTTGCCGGGGTCGTAGCCGGCAAACGATTGCGGCGTATCGGCCATCAGGCTCTCGGAATGGATGAGGCCATCGTCGAGCGCCATCGCATACAGGAACGGCTTGAGCGTCGAGCCGGGCGAACGGATGCCGCGCACCATGTCGACGTGACTGAAGCGGCGTGCATCGGTAAAGTCGGCCGAGCCGGCGTAGGCCAGGATTTCCAGCGACTGGGTATCCATCACCAGCGCCGCCATCGACACGAAGCGCGGCAATTGCCCGACACGATCGGCCAACATGCGCTCGACAGTGACCTGCATGTCGCGGTCCAATGTCGACCGCACGACCGTCGCCGGTGCGCCGCGTTTGGCATCGATGGCGCGCCGGGCCGACTGATGCAGGCGCTCGGCTGCCAATGGCGCCAGCCATGCCTGTCGCGGCGCATTGGCGCCGACTTTTTCGACCACCGCATCGTCGACTTCAGCCTGGCTCCAGTGATGCAGCTCTGCCATGCGGCGCAAGACCTTGTCGCGCGCCTGCTGGGCCAGCGCCGCATGCCGGTCCGGGCGTAGCCGCGACGGTGCTTGCGGCAGCACTACCAGCAACGCCGCTTCGGCCGATGACAGCTCGGCGGCACTTTTGCCAAGATAACTGCGGCTGGCCATTTCCACGCCTTCGACGATCCCGCCCATAGGCGCATGATTGAGATACAGCGTCAGGATATCGCGCTTGGACAGGCGCAGTTCAAGTTGCAGCGCGCGCGCGATCTGGCGCAGCTTACCCGGCAGGCTGCGCGGCACCGGTTCCAGCGCCCGCGCGACTTGCATGCTGAGGGTCGAGCCGCCGGAGACAATGTGTCCGTATGCGGCCCACTGCCATGCGGCGCGCAGCATGGCGACCGGGTTGATGCCGGGATGCCAATAGAACCAGCGGTCCTCATAGGTCAGCAACGCATCGAGATAACGCGCCGAAACCTGCTCGGGCGTGACCGGCATGCGCCAGACGCCGTCGGCGTCCGGCCAGCCACGCAACGGCGAGCCGTCACGCGCTACTACCTGCATGCCGGCATTGTCCTGCGGCAAGGGCGGCGGGAGGGCCCGGTCGAGCAGCAGCAGGCAGCTCAGCAGCACCGCGAGGCTGGCGCGGCAGGGATGCCGCGCCAGCCTCGACTTGATCGTGGCAAGGTTCAAGCGCATTTCATGCTCCGGCCACCACATCAGCGTCGCCGGACGCGCCTGTCCAGGAACCGGATGGTGCCGTGGTCAACCGCGCATGAGCACCAAGCTCTGTGCTATTTCGCCGCACTGCGCGGATCGACCACGGTAACCGGCTCCGGCGCCGGGCCATAGGCGCGGATCTCGGGACGGTACATGTCTTCAGCATACGTACCCGGGACCTGGAAGCGACCGGGCGTGACTACCCGAAGCATGTAGAACAGATTGGTCACAGTGCCGTCGAGCTTGACGGCGGCGACGAAACGATCGTCCCGGTATTCCTTGTGCTTGATGCGCGGGTCGCTCATCGCCGTAGCCAGGTTGACGCCGTCGATCAGGAACTCGTCGGCTTTCGGTCCCTGCGACAGGTTCAGATTCTCGACTTCCAGGCCGGACGGGATATGGTCGACGATCAGCGCGTCTTCGATGACTTGTTTGGCCTTGGCTGTCACACGCACCAGCAGCGTCTCGCCGACCTTCAGGGTGCCGCCTTTCCAGGGCTTGCCATCGGGCGTGAACCACTTGCGCTCCAGCGTGATTTTTTCGGTGCTCGGCAGTGGCAGTTTGAGCGGAAAGCCGCCGGCTTCGACTTCGATCCACAACGCATTGCTGCCTTTGTTTTCGACGGTGATGCCCTTTTGCGCCAGGGTCGGATCGAAGCTGCGGGTTTCACTATCCTTCGACGTCAGATCGATGCTGCCATCGGCGGTCTTGAGCGTTGCCTGCCAGGGATCGGATACGGTACCGCCAGCGGCGCGCGCAGCCAGAAACAGCGCAATGCGTTCCTGCGTCGAGTAATAGGCATGCGGCTTGGCGAGCCGGTCCGCCAGACCGATCAGCAGCGCTTCACGCTGCGGATGTTCTATCTTATGGCGCAGCATCAGCGCATACGACATCGCCTGATCGCGCACCGCAGTCCCATAGTCGCCCAGCCAGTCCCATTCCCAATCGGTACGTACGCCATACGGTTTGGCCATCGCTTCGGCGATCGCCACCTGGCTGCGTTTGCTGTCGCCCATCAACGCCAGCGCGATGCCCAGTTGCACCAGAGGCAGCGGCGAACGGGCGCGGTCGCGGTACTGGTCGTGCAACAGCCGCAACGAGGCCAGTGAGGCTTTCTGGTCGCGCGCCAGCATGTAGCCGATGTGGGCCAGTTCGGCGAAGCGCTGGTGACTGTTGCGGATCAGTTCATAGTCGCGCCAGTCGGTGCGGCCCGTCGCATCCGGTTTGACCGCAGCCGGCAGCGGCGAAAACTGGCCGGCGGCGCCGTTGAGGCGCTCGGTCATCCATTGCTGCGAACGGCGGGTGACATCCTCCGGCACATTGAAGCCGGCTTCGCGCGCATCCATCAGGAAGCTGGTGACATACGGCGTGAGCCAGGCTTCATACGGGCCGTCGTCGCCACGCCACAAGCGGAAACCCCCGGTCGAACCCTGCATGCCGGCGATGCGGCCGATCGCGCCTTCGATAAAGCGGGCGCGCTGCTCACGCGTGCGCGGCTCCAGCCCGACCGCCTTCGCGCTTGCTTCATCGATGAACACGTGCGGATAGGCGGCGCTGGTGGTCTGCTCCACGCAACCGTAGGGATAATCGAGCAGGCCTTTGACGATACTGCGCACATTCAGCGGCGGCCGGTTCGAGAGGGTCGTGCTCAGCGTGGCGGAGCCGCGAAAGAAGCGCTCGACCATGGCGGCATCGAGCCGCTGGCTGCTGCCGGGCTCGATGCGCAGACGGCGCGCATCCTGCTCGCGCGGGACCGGTGGCTGAATCTGCAGTGCGAACTCGCGATGGATCACCACCGGCTTCGGGCCGCCGGTGGCGACATCGAGCGTGATGCGCGAGAGGCCATACGGTTCGGTCGAGTCGACATTGAAGCGCAGGATATTGCGCTGGCGCGGTGCCAGCTTGATAGTGCGCTCACCGTCGCCAATACGCAGCAGCTTGTCACTGCCGAGCTTGATGCTGATGGCCTGTTCGCTGCTCATCATGTTGGTCACGTCCAGTGCCAGCGTCGAGCTGTCGCCCGGTCCGATGAAGCGCGGCATGGCGATCTCGGCCACGATTGGTGCCGCCACCACGACGTCGCGTTCGGAATTGCCGTAGGCCTCGGCGGTGGAGGCCACCACCATCAGGCGTAGCATGCCGTTGAAATCAGGAATGTCGAGCGGCACCTCGGCCTCGCCCTTGGCATCGAGCTGCACCGGCCCGGAAAAAATATCTACCAGCTTGACCTTCTTGGGCATGCTTTTGGTGTCGCGCTTACCGGCGTCGCCGCCCCATTTGATTCTGCCTGGCGTGCCATCCATGCGTTCGATCAGCTTGCCGTAGATATCGCTCAGCTCGGCGCCGAACCGATGTTTGCCAAAAAAGAAATCGAACGGGTCAGGCGTCTTGAAACTGGTGATGCTCAGAATGCCGGCGTCGACAGCCGACACGGTCACCATCGCCGTTTTGCCTGCTGCGCCATCGACCTTGATTTTAGCGGTCAGGCGCTTTTCCGGCACAACCTGAGCCGGTGCGGTGACCGTAACCTTGAGCTTGCGCGATTCGCGCGCCAATGGCAGCCAAGTCATGCCGACCGACCGCGCCGGCGTCACGCGGTCGCCCTGGCTGCCAGGCCGAAACACCACGGTCGAGACATACATGTCGGACCGCTTCCAGTTCTTGTCGATCGGGATCGTCACCGTCGTACCGGCAGTCGTCACGGCTACCCGCGTGCTCCACAGGACGCTGTCGGCTTCGACCAGCACCAGCGCTTCGCCGTCGTGCGGCGGCACGATCTTCAGCTTGACCTCGCTGCCGGGTTTGGCCGGTGCGCCTTCGAGCTGCAGCCGTACGCGATCCGGGCGATTGCCGACGCTTTCGGCATCCTGCGCATTCCAGCCTGCATAAAAGCGATAACGCAGCACCATCTTAGTATCGGGATCCGTGACCTCCAGGCGATATGTGCCCCACTGCACCGGCACGGTCAGCTTGGCGCGGTTTTTCAGTTCCAGCGCACCGGCATGCACAATTTCTTCGGCTTCCGAGTAGCCGGAATGCCAGCCGCGCCCGGCGTCGTAGCGCCAGTAGTACTGGCGGTCTTCGCGCACCAGCCGGAACGGCGCCTGTTTCACCGCTTCGAACTTGCCGGACGGCGTGACACGGATCAGTTCGAATTCGGCCATGCTGCCTTCGCGCGCGACATCGTTGTCGAACAGTGGACGCACCGCGATCATGGTCTTGGCCGGCCACCACAATCGCTCGATGGAGCGCACCACCGGCCGCCCGCCCGACTCCAGCAAGCTGAGCGACGCACGGATACGCATCGGCGAGGTCGCCATGGCGCTGAAGGGCACATCCAGCGTGGCCTTGCCGGCGTCGTCGAGTGCCGCTTCCGGCAATTCGGCGCGGCTCTTGGTGGCGTCATCGTTGAAGTCACCGAACACAAACCCCGGCCATTCCTTGGGCAAGGCCATGCGCGCACGCTCCTGCGCCACGCTACCCAGCAGGCGGTTGCCTGCCGCAGGGGCACCGTACAGATAATCGCCTTGAACGTCGACCTTGAAACCGTCACCGCTGGCCAATGGTGCGGCGTCGCTTTTGAGTGTGAGCTTCATCCGCTCCGGCAGGAATTCTTCCACTTGAAAGGCGTAGATCGCATCGGCGCGTTTGGCAGATGGATCGGCGCGAAACTCCAGGCTCCATTTGCCGGTGGCGGCATCGGCCGGCAGGTCGATGTTTTGCTGCAGGTAACCTGGCGTCTTCGGATCGGGTTGCCACAAGCGCGCATTGACGACATCGCCGCTGGGCTTTTTCAATTCCACTTTGATCGGTACCGGCGGCAAAGCGCCGCCATCGGCGCTGCGCGCCATCAGCGAGACCGTGAATCTTTCGCCAGGCCGATACAGGTCGCGGCCCGACCAGGCAAACAGCTTGGCATCGCGCGGCAAGTGGCCGCCGATTTCGAACTCCGCCAGATCCAGGCCCGGCTCCTGCAAGGCGATGATCGACGTTTCCTTGCCGCGGCGCGCCAGGAGCAGGCGCGCGCCGTCGGGCAAGCCCGGCAGAACCCCATGACCATCGCCATCGGTCTTGCCGCGCAATAGCACTTTGCCGCCCGCGCCCAGCACTTCCAGCTCCGCCCCGCTCTGCGCCTTGCCGCTGGCCAACGACGTCGTAAAGACGTCCGTCTGCTTGACCTGCCTGCGCGCGTGCAAGCCAATATCGCTGACGTAAAAATACGTCACCTGATAATCGTTGTCGAAAAACCCGGGACGCCGCATGACGGCGACATAGATACCCGGCTCTTTGAGTTCGGCGATTTTTTCGACCGGCAAGAAGCTGACCTTGCGACTGTTCGGTACTTCGTTGGTGATGAAGCGATTGCTGTAGACACTCGTGGCAATGCCTTGCAAAGCGTTCAGTTGCCAGCCGGAGGTTTGTCCCTTGAGGCGATTGCGGTTGTCGCCATAGTCCTGGTATTCGTTGCCTTCCTCACTGGGATTTTCTTCCGCGTTGGCGTCGGCCGCGGCAGTGGCTTTTTTTCCCAATACCATGTCGATGAATTTCGGCATTTTGTCGGCCGGCACCCGCAGGAATTCGACATCCACTTCGGGAATGTTGACCGTTACAACGGGCAAGCCGCCATTGAGTCCGGCCGGCAGCACCGTGCCTTTGCTGGCGAAGAAATACGAAGGCGCCATCTCATCGCTGACCACGCTGCAGTCATGGGGCTGATCGAGCTTGCGACCGGAGGCGGCCGACAGCGGCGCATTGAGCTTGACCCGGTACTGATGGCCGGCTTTTACGTAGGGAAACAGCAGTACATGCGGATTCGCGGAGACCACCCAGCCGCCGGTGACGACGTCACCTTTCGGTTTGGCCGATGTCGCGTCGCCCTGCGCGGTTTTTTTCGCCTTGGCTTCGGCAGTCTTGACGTCGCCCAGGTCTGTCACTTCGATCAGCTTGTCGAGTGCTTGGTCGCCATCGACGTTGTCTGAGAACATGACTGCCAACGCTGGCTTATCTTCATGCAAGCGCGCCGCGCAACTGCTTACCGCAAACGGTGCGTTGACGTTAGGAAGTACCGCGCTTCCCGTTACGGCACGGGGCCCGGCTTGATGTGTAAACCACCATGCACCGGAGGCTGCGACGCCCAATGATGCCGACAATAGAAGAACAAGGGCTTTTTTTGTAATTATTGCCATGTTGAGCTTTTAAAATGAATTTATTTCAATTTAACAGAATGAAATTCACTTTAATAGTGCAGGCATTAATATCTATAACTGTTGCAACATTTACCTTGCCACAACTGCATCCGCTGCCTTCAATTGACGGAAGCGCACTAAGGTCGTATCGAAACGCGTGCCGAGTTGCACGATTTCCAGTTCCCGCTGCTCGATCAGGATGCGGGAATCCTTGACGCTTTTTTGCGCGTCCTCGATGCGTTTTTGAATCGCCGGCGGCAGCGTCGGCTTGTCCTTGTGACGGTCGCCATCCGCTTGCGCAGCGGCCAGCACCTTTTCCGCAGCGACCAGGGCGGCAGTCTCGCG
Source organism: Herminiimonas sp. (assembly GCA_014377155.1). The sequence goes on along the minus strand of JACMQD010000115.1, from coordinate 2,301 downwards.
CCGAATCTGGTCCTGCACCGGATCGATCAACCGCTTGCGCGCGACATCGATATCCTTTTCATGCGCGAAGCGCGCCAGCAAGGCGCGGTCGTTCTGCTTCTTTTCTTCTTCGATGACGGCTTCGGCCTTGGCGCGTTGTTCGGCTGCCAGTCTTTCCTTTTTTTGCTCGGGCGTCAGTGGCGCTGCGATCTCGCGGCGCACAATACCGTTGCGGTCCATGTGACGTTGCGCGCGGTCGGCACATTCAGGGATCGGGCGGTCCGACGTCAGCGTGCGGCCAGATGCATCCTTGCAAATGATGATTTGCGCGTGCGCTGCCCACGACAGCCCGCACAGGCATGACAGCATCAAGATCCGGACCGCATTGTGCATGTTTATTCTCTCAAACGGATTTTCTGTTGCCTCTATGCTACCCCATAGCGAGTCCGATAGGCCGCCACGGCATCCTTGAACTGGGCCTGTTCCGAATCTGCGCCCGCGTCGGAAATATACTCCAGCAGATCGGTGAGGTTGCCGATCGATATCACCGGCATGCCATATGCCTTGCTGACTTCCTGCACCGCAGAGTTGGCCGACAGCGCGCCTTCGGCACCGGACCGTTCCATGCGGTCCAGCGCAATCAATACCGCGCACGGCGTCGCGCCAGCTGCACGGATCATGTCGACCGATTCGCGCACCGAGGTTCCGGCAGAGATGACGTCGTCGATAATGACTACCCGTCCCTGCAGTGCCGCGCCGACAATGGTGCCGCCTTCGCCATGATCCTTGGCTTCCTTGCGGTTGAACGCGAAGGACACATTGCGGCCCTTGCGCGCCAACGCCACTGCAGTGGCCGACGCCAGGGTAATACCCTTGTAAGCCGGTCCGAACAGCATGTCGAACTCGACGCCAGAATCGATCAGCGTCTGGGCATAGAATTCTGCCAGCCGGCCCAGGGTATCGCCCTCATGGAACAGCCCCGCATTGAAAAAATAAGGCGAATGACGGCCCGCCTTGGTGACGAAATCGCCGAAGCGCAAGACGCCGGTCGAGACCGAAAACGCAATGAATTGCTGACGTAAATTATCCAAGAATGCCTCCTGCCGGATGATGTGACAAATTTGGTCAGTGATTGACCAATTACACCGCATTGTAAAGCGAACTCCGGCATTTCTTCAAAGTAACGCAATCATCGTGCCTGTACACAAGATCCGATCGGGTATCCTGTCGAACCGAACTTTGCCTACCTCAGACCGACCATGCTCAAGATCATTTCCGCTAATCTCAACGGTGTGCGTTCCGCCGCAAAAAAAGGCTTTTTCGACTGGATGGCGAAGCAGGATGCCGATGCTATTTGCGTACAGGAACTCAAGGCCCAGGCTGCCGATTTGTCGGACGACATGTTGGCCCCGGCCGGGTATTACGGCTATTTTCATTATGCCGAGAAAAAAGGCTATTCGGGCACCGGCATCTATTGCAAGCGTTTGCCGGATGCGGTACGCGCCGGTTTCGGCGATGACGAGTTCGACGCCGAAGGGCGCTATATCGAATGCGATTTCGGCAATGTGACGGTGATTTCGGTGTACTGCCCTTCAGGCTCATCGAGCCCTGAACGACAGGAAGCGAAATTCCGCTTCATGGCGGTATTTCTGCCGCATCTGGTGGCCTTGAAAGAGAGCGGGCGCGAGATCGTCATTTGTGGCGACTGGAACATCGCCCATAAAGAAATCGATCTCAAGAACTGGAAGGGCAATCGCAAAAACTCCGGCTTCCTGCCAGAAGAGCGCGCCTGGCTATCCCATATTTTCGATGAAATTCCGCTGGTCGACGTATTTCGCCAGGTCGACATCCGGGCTGACCAGTACACCTGGTGGAGCAATCGTGGCCAGGCCTGGGCCAACAACGTCGGCTGGCGCATCGATTACCACATCGCCACGCCAGGCATTGCCGCCACCGCCGTGACCGCAGCGATCTACAAGGACGAGCGCTTTTCCGACCATGCGCCGCTGACGATCGAATATGCGGTGTGACGCTGTCGGCTAACGGACGACCGATACTTCCCTGACATTGCTTTGGTAAGGCGGCAATGCTTTGATGCTGGTCCTTTGCGTGCGGGCATACACCGGCATCACTTGCGGCAATTGCTTTTGCATTTCGGTAATGCGATTCTTGCCGGCCGGATGGGTCGAGAGCCACTGCGGCGGTGCCCGCTTGCTGACCAATCCCATTTTTTGCCAAAGCGCGATCCCGGCGCGCGGATCGTAGCCGGCGCGGGCGGCAATGTCGAGGCCCGCAATGTCGGCGTCGGTTTCATCGCCGCGC
>JACMQD010000114.1 GCA_014377155.1 Herminiimonas sp. | reverse complement strand
GTCAGTTCGACCGCTTCGTTGATGACGACCTTGTATGGGATTTCGATGTGATTCTTAAGTTCATAAGCACCGATCAGCAGCGCGGCATGTTCGACCGGCGACAGCAACGCAATCGGACGATCGATCAGCGGCGTGATTTCGGCGCGCAATGCGGCACTGTCGCGGATCGCGCCGTACAGCAGCGCGTTGAAATGCTCCGCATCGGCTTTGTCGAAACCATGGGCCTCGCGAATATGCGCATCGATAGCACCCGGATTTTCATTATTCAATAGCCACTGGTACAACCCCTGCAGCGCAAATTCACGCGCCCGGTGACGCGGCGTACGGTTCTTGCTGGGATTGGCGTGGACAGTTTTCTGGTTCATGGCTCGCAGACATCGCCTGCTGCAGTTCTGCATGCATGGCGAAAAAAATGGTTACGTGTGGCCGATGCCACGCGGTTCCGGCTCAGGGCAACTTGCCCGACCCGGACCGATGTTACGGTGTCGCCAGGCTAGTGACGAACATATGTTGCCTAATCTTCGTCGGTGGCGTCGGCAAGTTCGTCGAGTGCAATCGACAGATTGGCCATCTCGACCGCGACGCGGGCCGCATCGGCGCCCTTCTCGGCCATTCTCGCCTCGGCTTGCTCATCATTTTCGGTGGTCAGTACCGCATTGGCGATCGGCAAGCCAAAGTCCAGCCCGACCCGCGTGATACCGGCGCCTGACTCGTTGGAGACCAGTTCGAAATGATAAGTTTCGCCACGAATGACAGCGCCCAACGCGATCAGCGCATCGAACTGCTCCGTTTCTGCCATTTTTTGCAACGCCAGTGGAATTTCCAGAGCACCGGGTACCGTGACGTGCAGTACATCTTCGTCGGCCACACCCAAGCGTTTGAGTTCGGCCAGGCACGATGACAGCAGTCCCTGACAGACGTCCGCATTGAATCGGGCCTGGGCAATACCGATGCGCAAGCCGACGCCGTCCATGTTGATTTCGAGTTTTCCTACATTCATAATTTTTCCTCGTTCGGTTTGGCTTGATAACCCACAACTTCAAGGTTGAAACCTGTCATCGACGGCATTTTTCTCGGGCTGGCGAGCAACTTCATTTTACCCACGCCAAGATCCTTGAGAATTTGCGCGCCGATGCCGTAGGTACGCAAATCCATGCTCGAGCCACGTGGTGAGGGTCTACTTTGCGGCGCATTCAAGGCATCGAATTGCGCAAACATCTGTTCGGCAGACTCTTCGCAATTGAGCAGCACCATCACACCACGCGGTGATGCCTTGATCGCCGCCATAGCCGATGCGACATTCCAGGAATGCGTTGTGGTCTTGGTTTCGAGCAGGTCGAGAATCGATACCGGCTGGTGCACCCGCACCAGGGTCTCAAGTTCCGGTGATACGTCGCCATGCAGCAAAGCCAGATGCGCGCCGCCGCTCGGTGTATCACGATACGCGATCGCCTGGAAAACGCCGTGAGCAGTTGCCATGGTGCGCTCGGCAATGCGTTCGACGATGCTTTCGTTCTGGCTTCGGTAGTGAATCAGATCGGCGATCGTGCCGATCTTGAGCGTATGCTCGCGCGCAAATTCCATCAGGTCAGGCAAACGCGCCATCGTCCCGTCGTCATTCATGATCTCGCAAATGACGGCCGCCGGCGTTAGTCCAGCAAGCTCTGCAAAATCGCAGCCGGCCTCGGTGTGGCCTGCGCGCATGAGCACGCCACCACGCTGGGCCTTCAAAGGAAAAATATGGCCCGGCTGGACGATATCGTGCTGGGTCGATCGCTTCGCCACGGCGACTTGGATCGTTTTGGCGCGGTCAGCGGCCGAGATGCCGGTCGTCACCCCTTCGGCGGCTTCGATCGAGACCGTGAAATTGGTACCGTACGAAGTGCCGTTGCGCGAAGTCATCATCGACAGGTTGAGGTGGTCGCAGCGCTCTTCGGTCAGCGTCAGGCAGATCAGGCCGCGGCCAAAACGGGCCATGAAATTAATTGCTTCCGGCGTCACGAACTCGGCCGCCATCACTAGATCGCCCTCGTTTTCACGATCTTCTTCATCGACCAGGATGACCATCCGGCCCGCGCGCATTTCTGCGACGATTTCTTGTGTTGTTGATATAGACATGGCTTGAATCCTTGGTAGCCCGCTATTTTAATGGATTTGGCCTCAAGTCTCGAATTTGTTCCTGTTGCCGGCGCATTTTTTCTTGTGCCAGGGAATTGTGTATGTGCGCTTTTTCGACCGATCGACGTGCTAGGCGGTTGTCGAAAGCGACATCATCCGCTCGACATAACGCGCAATCAAATCGATTTCCAGATTCACCGGCTTTCCGACGTGCAGGTGCTTCAATGTTGTCACGTCGATGGTATGCGGAATCAGGTTGATGGAGAATTCGCAGGCGGCCGGTGTATCGGTCACGCGATTCACCGTCAACGACACGCCGTTGACAACGATCGATCCTTTGTAGGCCAGGTATTTGCCGAGATGTTTGGGCGCGTCCACTACCAGCTCCCAGGATTCGCCCACGGGCTCGAACTTGCGCACGATGCCCAGGCCATCTACATGCCCCGATACGAGATGCCCGCCAAGGCGCTCGGCCAGCGTCAACGCTTTTTCGAGATTGACTTCGCCCGGCGCGTCGAGACCGGCTGTACAGTTCAGGCTTTCACGCGAAACGTCGACTTCAAAACCGGCAACGGTCTTGGAAACGACCGTCATGCAGGCACCGTTGAGCGCGATCGAATCACCCAGTGCGACGTCCGCCATCGGCAAGCCGGCGGCATCGATAGAAAGGCGTACACCGGCTTCGGGCTCGGTACCCAACGGGGTAATGGCAGTGATCTTGCCGACTGCGGCGACTATTCCTGTAAACATGATGAGAAGGCTTTAAGTAAAACGAGCAAGGATACGCAAATCCGGGCCGATCTGCTCGATCCTGTGAAACATCAGTGCATATTTATCATCGAGGGTAGCCGGCGGCGGCAGGTCAAACAGGCCGCGCGCATCACCGATGATGCTCGGCGCCAGATAGAGCAGCAGTTCATCGACGCAATGTTCGCGGATCAGCGAGCCATTCAGTTTCGAGCCTGCTTCGACATGCAGTTCGTTAATCTGGCGGCGACCCAGTTCCAGCATCAGCTCGGGCAGGTCGACCTTGCCGGCGGCATTGGGCAGGAACACGACTTCGGCACCCTTGTCCCGCAGCCGCGCCTCTTTGTCCGGATGGGGCCGGGCGGCAAATATCCAAGTGCCGGGCGTGTCCAGCACGCGCGCGTCCGGATCGATCTGTAAATTGCTATCGATAATGATGCGGTAAGGCTGGCGTGGCGTATCGATCGCCCGAACGTTCATTTGCGGATCATCGTCCTTGACGGTGCCGATGCCGGTCAGGATCGCGCAGGCGCGGGCGCGCCACCAATGTCCGTCGTCGCGCGCCGCCTGCGACGTGATCCATTGGCTGCGGCCGTCATGCAACGCGGTTTTGCCATCGAGACTGGCGGCGACTTTCATGCGCACCCAGGGCCGCTGGCGCTGCATCCGTGAAAAAAACCCTATGTTCAGTTCGCGCGCATCGCTCTCCAGCACGCCGCACGATGTCTCGATGCCCGCCGCCAGCAAGCGCGCGATGCCCTGTCCTGCCACCAACGGATTCGGGTCGCCAATGGCTGCCACGACTTGGCCCACACCGGCGCCGATCAGCGCATCGGTGCATGGCGGCGTGCGGCCATAATGGGAGCACGGCTCCAGCGTGACATACACAGTTGCGCCCCGCACGTCATGACCGCGTCGCGTCGCGTCGGCCAGTGCCTGCACTTCCGCATGGGCTTGCCCTGCCGGTTGGGTATACCCTTCGCCGATTACCTGGCGATCCTTGACGATCACGCAACCGACACGGGGATTGGGCGCGGTGGTAAACAGGCCCTTGGCGGCCAGTTGCAAAGCGTGGGCAATACCCTGCTGATCATCGAAAATTTCCACTGGTGTCTTCGCCGTCATCGTTTAAAGGTCCTCGCCCGGCGCGGTGTCGCGCAAGTACGGGAGAACGTGATCTTATCGGAAATACCGGATAGCGATTTCGAAAGAGGTGAAAAAACGGCCATCATGCAGGCCGCGATGCAAGCGTCATTGGTCGGTCACGTCAGCAAGTCGATTTATCGACATCGGGATTGCAGACCCTTGCCCTTCCGAGAAAGTTGACTTTGATACGACGAACTTTGGAATCGATCGTCAATGTCCAGCTTCCCACCTGCGGTGCCTGGGCATTGGCGGCGGTACGCGAGCGACCACTGGCGGCGTAGGCGATGTAATTGCGTTTTGAATCGGTGAATGCGGATTTGATCGCGATACCGGCTGCAGCCGGACCATGCGAAAACAATACCGGCTCGCCCGCGTCGGGTTTCTGATTTCCGTCCTCGTCAATAAAAATCACCCAGCCCTTGGCCCAGTCCGACCCATCGCCGGCGGCAATCAAATCCACCCGAACGCCTCGACCGATAGCTTCAGACCGTGTCAGGCTGGCTGCCGCGAATAGGTCATTGGCCGCGGTGGTCAGTTTCTGGTCATCGATCATGCCGCGAAACGCCGGCACCGCGATGGTCAGCATGATCGCCGCGATCGCCAGCACCACCATCGATTCGATCGCAGTGAATCCGCTTAGACGTTCGCGCCGGAAGGAGTCGATACCTGTCATCTCATGACCAGCACGACGCATCCCGTGCCGACTTTTTCCCGGTGCTGGTCAGTGACAGCGCGGGACACATTGCGTCCTTGTGAATAACGTTGACTTTTCCCGTGCCGGCCCTCGCAGTCAATTCGACACAGTCAAGGATCGCTTTGCCGTCGCACGCGACTGCGCTTATCTCATAAGAACTCGTGGCTGGCGTCTCTCCTGAATACCATCGAAACTGCGTTGCATCGGCGTCGATCGATGCCGAGGAAAAAGCGACATAGCGATTATTGGCAGTGTAAAAACGTTCCTGCTGCTGCATCAATTTCATCAGCGCGGCACGTCCTTCAGCACGCCGCGCCTTGCGCACTGCGTCCCCGTAGACCGGATAGGCAAGCGACGAAAGGATTGCGAGAATAATGAGCACGAACAGCACTTCGATCAACGTGAAGCCAGCGCGGAAATGCTTCGGCCATCCGGTTTTATTAATCGTGCAAGGCTGCATGCCGCATCTCCTGCCAATTGCTCACTTCGCGCCAGCTCAGGCGACCACCTGTCACGCTGCCGGGCGCCGCTACGGAAGCGGTTTTTCGATAGTAGGTTTGCAGCATTACCCGGGTCGATTCACGTATGCCGAAACCGACGGCGGAAATGCGATAGACATGATCGATGACAGCAGTTGTGCTCTCTGCGGGCTTGAAGATTACAAGTTCGATAATATAGCGTGGCAATCGCCGCGGCAGCGCGGCCGTATCGGTCTGCATGGAACGGCCGGTAAACGTACCGTAAGGCACCGCCCTGGCATCGGCGCCGGCTTCAGCGAAGTCGACATCGAGCCAGGTCGGTACCGCCGATGCAACGGCCTTCCGGCACATGCCGAAATAGGCGGAAGCGATGGTGTGGCAGTTTTCTTCGCTCGCCGACGGGAAACCCGTCGTGCTCGTCCGTGAAAATAGCATGCTGCGCGAACGTGCTGGATCTGGCGACGCCTCGATGTCCAGTTCTGCATCGGCCAGTGCATTTTGCGCGGCGTTCCAGGCCACGTGCCGGTCGCGGTCGCTGCGTGCTGCTTTCTCGCCCTGGATCGCAATGCTTGCGGTCGAGATTCCCAGCATCATGATGACCACCAGCATCAGCAAGGTGACGATGAGCGAGGCGCCATGCTGGCATCGAGACGAAGTCATTGCACGACCAGCGCGAGGAGTCCGATAACGGCATCGAGGCGTCATGACGTCACGCCTCCGGTTGCCGGACGTAACTGCACGGAAAATCGAAAGACTTTGCGCAGCCGGTTTTTGGCGGAGGCAGGCAAATTGCTTTCTACGATTACTGCACCGGGATCGTTGTCCGCCTCGTCGCTGCCATAGGCTGCGCCGAATAGCTCGAAACGCGACGGCGCCGATGGATGTGCGCTGCCCTGCGCGCCGCGAATCAGCATCGCGATCCGAACCTCGACCACGTTGGTCCAACCGGACGACGCGGGGAGTCCGGCCACGCCGCTTGTCGCACCTTGTTTAACCGGCGCGCCCGTGCCTGCCATCGCATCGATCGCACGCGCATTGACGAAGCGATCGGGCAAGCCATCCGAATCGAGGTCGACGCCGTACAAGACCTGGAACGACTCGACGCCACGCGCGATGGCGTCGGATGTCCAGCCACTCTTGCCCTGGTACTTGCAGCGCAGCTCAGGTTCGCCTGTGGCGTCCTTTGCAACATAGAATATGCTCCAGCCACGCTGATCGCTCCCGTCTGCCGAAAGGGCCGAAACGCCGACACTGAACCCCGCGCAGTTGAGCATGCTGCCGTCACCAACGCCGCCGCCAACCCCGAAGAATCGCACTGCGAGGACGTCGCTGCCGTTGACGGCGGATGACGGCACCGGCGTCAACGCCTCGGCGTCGGATTGCAGGCCGCTTGCGTCGAGGCCCATGACGTTCGTACCGATCGCGCCATCCGGCAAAACCGGTCCTTCGTCCGGGTCGCGGTTTCGGTAACCGCTTTGCCTGAGTGCACGTGAAATCTGGCCGTTCGCAAACCGGCCGGTGTCGTCGAGGCGCGTTGCTTCAGCCTGCATGATGTAGCTGGTTTTTGCAGTGACAAGCAAGCCGGTGGCCGTCAGGACCACGAACAATCCCAGCGTCAGCGCAATCATCAGTTCGACGATGGTCAGTCCGTTTTGACAGGAGCCACGATAGCGCCGATTCGCCTTGCTCGAGTTCACGCCGAGCCTCATTTTCCAAACGCCGCGACGGTAAGCACGACTGCCGGTGGTATGTCTTTTTCGTTCGCTGGCCGGGCGCCGTCCTCGACCTGTTTGTCATGCCAGCCGAGTTTGATAACGACCGACGCGTCGGGCGCGCCATCGCAATTCCATGCGTATTGTCGCGTACGAAAATCCCACGGCGCGGTGTCGCGGCAGATTACCGCCCGACCGCCTGGAAGCGCTACGCGGATTCGATTTTCCCATTCTTGTATGTCGGCACGCGCCAGTTCTGTCGGCGTACAGTACGCAGTGCTTGCATGACACGTCGCTGCGGAAGTGCGCCCGAGGTTATCATTCGATCCCGCACCGATGTTGAAATAGGGATTGATACGATCGTCGAGCATTTCCCGCTTCGAGCGCGCACGAATGCTATCGGCCATGTCGGCGGCAAGTTGCAGCGCGGTGGTGCGAAAGCCGGACTGTTGCGCGCTACGCAAGGCGGTAAGCTGCATGCCCGCAGCGCCAATGACACCAACGGCCAGCAGCACCATGGAAATCAATACTTCCATCAACGTAAAACCGGACTGGATGTCGAGTTGCAACGCCGAAAAATCTGGTCTGCCTGAGCGCATGATTTTAGAATTTATTTTGTGTTTATAACAACTAT
>JACMQD010000113.1 GCA_014377155.1 Herminiimonas sp. | reverse complement strand
TGGTGCGACAGGCCTGCGTCCAGTTTCAAACGCAATACGTTTTTTATCTTACGCATATTGATCCTTGGTACGGGCACGCTGTCTCCAGACAAAAAGCTGGAAGCGTACTTGTCAGGTTGCTATATGCGTAACATCATTTCTGCGCAGTACGACGCCGTTCCGGCATCGTGACCGATGATTCCGGTATCGAGACCGCCGATTCCGGTCGAAGCACGAAATCGGTCACGATAGACCGGAATCACCGGTCACGATGCACCGGAATGACTGGTCACGATAGACCGGAATGGGCGGTCACGATGGGCCGGAATACCCACTCGCCAACATCGAGCGATTTTGTCTGCGAATTTCTAACTCACGACACTAGGATTTTGTAACGGCTTGCAAAACTTGGCTACCTTGACCTGGCTGCTAATGCTCTTTCGGAACGGCAGCGCGGCCAATCGGCTCCCTCATTTCGGCCAGGTACCACGCATACAGTGACATCACTGCCACGTGCCGGCGCAAATTATCGGGATCGACCTTGTCCAGGGTGTCGGCACCTGTGTGGTGATAATTGAAATAGGAACGACCATCCACCAATGGCTCGAACGATGGTACGCCGCCTCCCTCAAGCGGCGACAGATCGCCCGTACCAAGGGCGTCGCGCCGCTCCAGGATCCCCGCACCAAGTGATTGCGCCATCGTGCGCACCGGCTCGAATCGCGTAATCCCTTCCGGCGGCACACTTGTCACCATGCCGAACGGCCGCCCTGCGCCGAAATCGCTTTCGATGGCGGCGATGTGGCTGACCAGTTGCGTGCGGTTCGCGTCGAAATAGGCATTCGCACCACGCTGACCGTTTTCTTCATTCATCCAGGCGATGATACGCAGCGTACGGCGCGGCTTCAGCCCGAGGCGTACAAGTGTTTCTGCTACGCCCATTGCCCCGGCCACCCCAGCGCCATCGTCGATTGCACCTTGCCCCAGGTCCCAGGAATCGAGATGACCGGAGACGATCACGATTTCATCCGGCTTTTCTCGGCCTGTCAGATCCGCAATCACATTGAAGCTGTCCGCGTCAGGCAGCGTTTGCGGCGTGAGCGTGACATGCATGGTAAGAGGGCCCGTTGCAGCAAGCCTGGTCATCAGCATGGCATCTTCGGCACTGACTGCCGCAGCAGGAATCGGCGTCGCATTGCGCCACCCGGTGGCGCCCGTATGCGGCAGACGGAAATCTGCGCTGCCTACCGAGCGCACCATCGCCGCGACCGCACCGAGCCGGGATGCGGCCGCCGGTCCGCCGTTGCGGTAGGCAATCGCCTGACTATAGGCAGGTCCCGCCAGGCCGCTTTCAGCTAAGCGCGGATCGAACGGCACATCGAACAGTACGATACGACCACGCGCCTGCGCGCCATGCGCCTGCAACTCATCGAAACTATGCACGACCAGTACGTCGGCCGTCAGGCCGGAGGCGGGTGTCGCACCGGAACCACCCAGCGCCGTCAACACCACCCGCTGCGTGAGCCCTGCAGGGCGCCCTGCATAACCCACCAGTTCCGCCGTTTCGGCACCACGCACCCAATGCGGGACCTTGACCGGCTGTAGGCTAACGCGCATGCCCAGCTTTCGCAGTGCATCGGCAACCTGCGTCACTGCAGCTGCAGCGCCAGGTGAACCGGACAGGCGCGGGCCGATCCGGTCAGTCAGATCGGTCAGGCGCGCCATCGCCCAGTCGCTAGCAAGCGCCGCGTCACGAATGCGGGTCAGGGTGACGGCGTCAGTGCCACCAGACGGTGCCGGCGTGGCGGGATCGGCGGCCTGCGCCGCGACGGCCGAGCACAACAGGGTCGCTGCAATGCAACGCTGCAGACTGGTAGAAAAGCAGAATTCGAGCGAAGGGAAGCGGATGCGCATCGTTGCCTTTGAGGACGAAATGGGGAGGCGTGAATGGTATCAGCAGAGCAATAATTTCAGCTGCCAGAGTATGAAAAAAAACTAGGGAGCCGTTCATTACTTCGCCGGAAATGGGAACTGAGCAAACCGGTACCGTGATGATGTAAGCGCCATCGCCCGGCATGCCAACTGCAGCTTAAAAAAGAAAATAGGTTTCGTCGTTAAGGAGAGCACGCAACAAGCAACATGATGGGTCAACAGGTCATACCGCGGCGAGACAATTCCGATAAGAGCCAAGAGCATCAAGCTCGACAAACTGTCATGAAGCTTGCCCGCGAATGCCATCAGGGCCAGCGGGAAATACGATTCGCGTCACAGGCCGTATAGATGTCTGCAACCTCCGTTGACACATCATGACGCGATCAGCTTGCTGTCCGGGAGACGACCAAATATGCCGAGATTTAACCGGGTCTTAAACGCGAAAATGGCGACGTCAGGCAACGGTTCCGAAGAGGGAGCCGACGGCTGCTGTTACGCCCATTGCCAGCGCACTCCAGAACGTTACCCGCAGAACGCCCGGCAGGATCTCCGCGCCACCAGTTTTTGCAGCAAGACCGCCCAGAAATGCCAGGGAAAGGAGCGCAGCGCCCGCAATTGATTCAATCAGGTGCGATTCAGGGACGAACATGGCCACAGCCAGGGGCAAAATAGCGCCAATCGCAAAACTGCACGCCGATGCACCCGCAGCCTGCAACGGCCGCGCCCTCGTTGAATAGGCAATGCCCAACTCATCTCGGGCATGAGCGTCCAGGGCATCATGGGCCATCAGTTTTTCTGCGACCTGTCTTGCCAGCGGTAGATCCAGTCCTCGACCCACATAAATTGCAGCCAGTTCGCGCTGTTCAGCGTCAAAATCACCGTCGAGTTCCTGGCGTTCTTCAGCCAGGGCGGCTTTTTCCGTATCGGCCTGTGAGTGGACAGAAACGTATTCACCAGTCGCCATCGACATTGCGCCGGCCGTTAGCCCAGCAACCCCGGTCAGCATGATGTTGCCATGGGCCGCGTGTGCGGCGGCCACACCAAGCATCAGACTTGCGGTAGAAATGATGCCGTCATTTGCACCGAGTACGGCGGCGCGCAGCCAACCGACCTTCTCGATGTTGTGTTGCTCTGCGTGGCGTTTTTTCATCATTTTTCTCCGGGAAACCTCGGCCTTCAGGCTGGGGAGTGAAAGGAGCCGACTGCGCAGCAGTCGAGGCCCTCAAGATTAAAAATAAGGTGTATGGCGGCCTCGGTTACCGCATCAATCAGGGACCGCAAAGCAGGAATACAGTTTTTTACCCCGGTGACTGCCCTGTATCAGGTCGCGCCGTGGCTGCAACTGGGCAGTGTAGTGTTTCACGAAACCGCTGATGCCACTGACAGCACGAGCACCTCGGGCCTCAATCTAGGCGGGATTTGCACGCTTGGCGCGAATTACAACCTGCTGTTCTCAGCAGGAAAAAACCTCAGGGATGTTGCATCGACCAACCAGCGATCCATCTTCCTGGCATTGCAGGTGCTGCATTGAGCGGTGACATTACTGGTGTGCCGGCCAGCACACGGCACGTTTAATTTTAAGGAAAATCATGTTCGCAGCACGCTTGTCCTTGGCCCCATCCACGCTGTTTGTAATCGGCTGTGCCGCAATGTCTGCACCAAGCTCGGCAGCCGCACAGGTATCGTAAGGCAGTTATCAGGTCGTGAGCAAACAGCATGTTGACGGCCCTACGCGATGGGATTACCTCGCGTTAGATCCACAGGCAAAGCGTCTGTACGTGACCCATGTGGATCAAGTCGATATCTTCGACACGGTGGCCAAGTCGATGGTCGGGCACATTCCGGGCACACATGGGGTCCATGGCGTTGCGCTGGCGCCGTCGCTTGACCGCGGGTTCACGAGCAATGGCAGAGACAGTACGGTGACCGTCTTTGCATTGTCGTCATCTGCAGTGTTGGCCACGGTGCCGACGGAAAAAAATCCGGATGCGGTCGTATTCGATCCGGCAAGCAATCGGGTGTTCGCAGCCAACGGTGGCTCGAACAGCCTGACCGCAATCGATGCGATCACCAATCACCAAATTCGGTCGATTGCGCTCGGCGGCCGGCCGGAGTTTGCCGCAGTGGACGGCAAAGGACGTCTGTTCATCAATCTGGAAGACAAGAACAGTCTGGTTGTAGTCGACACCGAGGCACTCACGATCACGCATCGCTACGACCTGTCGGCGGCGTGCGATGAACCTGCGGGTCTGTCGATCGATGCAAAACGACCTGTGCTGTTCGTCGGTTGCCATAACCGGAAAATGGCCATTGTCGACGCCAATACCGGCAAGATTATCGATGTTGTACCAATCGGTGCAGGTAGCGATGCAACAGCATTCGATGACGTAACAGAAAAGGCATTCAGCTCGAACGGCGATGGCACGCCGACCGTTGTTGCGGCAGGCAAGAACGGCCACTACGCCGTTTTGCAAGATGTGGTGACGATGCGCGGTGCACGCACCATGGCGGTCGATCCGATTTCCCACGCTGTCTACCTGGTTGCCGCAGAAGTTGATCACGCCGACAGTCCAACAGCCGGTAACTCGCGCCCACGGCCTGTATTGAAACCAGACAGCATGACGCTGATTACCGTCATCCTTGAAGTTGCCCCCCCTTTGATAAGCACTCACTAACGGGTCCCTGAGACCAGGCTCGTTGGCGACCGGACGATGCAGGTGGCGGAAATTGTCAGTCATTGTGGGTCGTGGCTTGACCAAATTATGGAATTACAGCGCAATGAACGACGTGGTGGATGTAAGGAAATAACAAACTCGGCGGTGAAACATATGTTGTCATGCGTGCTCGGGCGCATAGGGCATCCGGCTCTTTGTCGCGAGCCCGCGTGCCCTTACCGCTATAAAAGGCTGCCACTGATCGAATGAACGTTGGCGTCGATCGACGCTACGGTTATGCCCGCGTCACGGGAGCGAGTACCCTAGGATGGTCATGGCATGGTCGAGGTTTTGCGCCGATTGGTCATAGCTGGTCCAAGGCGCGTTGCCCTGTGCCAGACGGTCGTCAATGGTCCGAACCGTCCAGTGCGCCGCGCCCGTGATGTGGTCCAGCTCATTCCATCGGATCGGCACCGATACCCCCGCTCCCAGCCGCGCCCGCGCCGACCAGGCGCTTACGGTGGTGGCGCCGAACCCGTTGCGCAGATAGTCGATGTAGACCTTGCCGATCCGATTGGCTGGACCGCTCTTGGCCACGAAACGTTTGGGCAGGGTCTGTGCAACGTGTTCCACGATCGCCTTGGAAAATGCCTTGACGGTGATCCAGTCATACCAACGCTCCAGTGGCACCACGAGATGCAGACCCTGGCCGCCACTGGTCTTCAGGAACGCGTACAGTCCCAGCTGCTTCAGAAATTCATTGAGCAAGACCGCCGACTCCCGTATCGACGGCCACTCCACACCTTTGCCGGGGTCGAGGTCGAAGGTCATGCGGTCGGGCCGCGTGAGGTCTTCGATGCGTCCGTTCCACGTATGGAACTCGATCACGTTCAACTGAGCCGCGCAAAGCAGCCCTGCCGGTTCGCTCACGCAGAGGAGCGGGGCATGGCCGGGATCGAGCCTCGGGTCGAGTCGGGCGATACCGCGCATTGCTTGACGTTCCGCATGCTTCTGGAAGAACAGAGTGTTGCCGATGCCATCCGGCGCACGCACCAGCGCCACCGGGCGGTGCACTAGGTGCGGCATGATCAGCGTCCCGACTTTTGCGTAATACGCCACCAGATCGCGCTTGGTCAGGCCGCTGCTGGCGTCGATGATCTTGTCGGGATGCGTGATCCGCAGTCCGGCGCGTTGCGCCGGTGCCGCTGGGCTTGAGCCTTTTTCCGCTGCAGCCGCCTTTTCCCGCACGATCTGCGCGGCTGGCTTGTCGCTGCGCAGCGCTTGGAAAACCGCATGCCGCAGGCGTCCGCCTGCGGTCCAGGCGGCAAACGACACTTCGGCGACCAGTGTCGGCGCAACCCAACGTACGTGCTCGCCGGTTCCCGTGCTGTCCTTGACCGGCGGTTCGGCAACGCCCATCCTTTCCAGGCGAGCAGTTATCCGATGCAAGGTGGCGTCGTCGAATCCGCTGCCCACCTTGCCCGCAAACCGCAGCGCGCCACGCATATCGTGGACCGCCAGCAGCAGGGCACCGAAACCGCTGCGCCCGCCCGCCGCAGGGGTGTATCCGACAATAACGAATTCCTGCCGGGACGTGCACTTGACCTTGATCCAGTCGCCGCTGCGCCGTCCACTGTAGGTCGAGGTTGCACGCTTGCCGATCACGCCCTCGAGTCCCAGCTTGCAGGCCGACGCCAGCAGGTCGCGTGGCGCCTGTTCGAAGACTTCGCTCGGTCGCACCCGGTCCGACCACTTGCCGCGCAGCGCCTCCTTCAACAGGCGCTGACGCTCCCGCAGCGGCACGCCGCGCAGATCTCTGCCAGCGTAAAACGGCAGGTCGAAAACGTAATACACGATCGACTGCGACGCGGCGTCGTCGAACGCTGACTGGAGCGCCTGAAAGTCCGGCAGGCCGACCGTGTCCAGCACGACGATCTCGCCATCGAGCCAGGTCCCTTTCAGCGCCAGCGAGCGGAGTGCCTCCACCAGCTGCGGCATCCTTGCCGACCAGTCATTGCCGTTCCGGGTCATCAGTCTGACATGCCGACCATCGAGGCGGGCCAGCATGCGGTAGCCATCGAACTTGATCTCGTAGCGCCAGTCGGAATCGTTGCCGGGCAGGGCATCGACCAGCGTCGCCAGCTGCGGCGTCAGGCTGGCCGGGAAATGCGTCTCTGCCGCCGGCGCCGGTGCGGCCTCGGCGGTCTGCGCCCCGACGCTGTCGGGCAGTGCCTCGAGCACGTCGTACTCGCTGGCCTTGCGCGCGAATCCATCCTTTTCCTTGATCAGCAGCCAGGGCGCCTGCTTTTCGTCCTTGCCCTTCATGCGGATGAGGGCCCATTTGCCCTGCAGTTTTTGCCCTTGCAGGATGAACTTCAGATTGCCGTCCCGCCAACCGGCTGCCGGATCGCCGACCGGTTCCCATGTACCGCGGTCCCAGATGATGACCTTGCCTGCACCGTATTGTTTGGCGGGGATGGTGCCTTCGAAGCGGTCGTAGGCTACCGGATGGTCCTCGACCTGAACCGCCATGCGCTTGACCCTCGGGTCCAGACTCGGGCCTTTCGGCACGGCCCAGCTTTTCATGCTTCCGTCGAGTTCCAGCCGAAAGTCGTAATGCAGGTGACTGGCCCAGTGCTTCTGGATGACGAATGAGCGACCACCGTCGTCGGGCGCGAGCGAGGCCTCCGGCTCGGGGGTGCGGTCGAACCGGCGCTTGGCGCGATACGCGTGCAGCGGGTCGTGGGCAGGCATGGTGCAGCAGTCCTATGCGGTCTTGCGTTTATGTGACACGGATTTGGTAGCGGCTTTTTTTGCAGGCGCTTTCTTGGCCGTTTTGAAAGGCGCGGCGCGGGTCGGTTTGCTGGCCGCGGGCTTGGCTGGCATTGCCGTGGACAAGGTCGGCTTTTCGGTAGCGGCGGCGCCGGTGCGCTTGCCTAGGCTGCGCTTGAGGATCTCCGTCAGGTCATATACCGTTGCACCCTCACCAATAGCATCGTCGGACTCGAGTGCAGCGACTTTCTCGGTCTTGCCAGCTTTTACTTTAGCATCGACAAGTTGAAGGATTTGTTCCTTGAAGAGGTCGGTAAAGGTGTCGGGCGACCAGGTCGAACTCATGTCGTCCACCAGTTGGGTGCCCATGGCCATTTCGCGCGTACTAACGCCCGCAGCAGCAGCTCCCTCGGCTGGCAGGTTCAATTCGTCCCAAGTGCGAATCTCGCTACGCCAGCGTAGCAGGTTCAGCACCAGCACCGGGCCGCAGGGCGCCAGCAAGGCCAGGTGCTGCCTGGTCTGGATGACCACCTTCGCGATGCCGCCCTTTCCGCTTTTTTTCAGGACTTCGCGTAACAGGGCGTACACCTTGTTGGCCTTGTTGATCGGTGAAATGTAGTACGGCCGGTCGAAGTAGAGGAACGGGACCGCGGTGGACGGCACGAAGGTTTCGATTTCGATGGTCTGCGTGGTTTTCGGGTAGGCGGCCTGGATTTCTTCCGGCGACAGGATCACGTAGCGACCTTCTTCGTAGGCGATGCCCTTGACGATATCATCGGCAGCCATCTCGTCGCCGGTACGCTTGTTGATGCGCTTGTAACCGACCGGATCCATGCTGCGCTTGTCGAGCCAGTCGAAGTCCAGCGCCTGGTCTTCGGTGGCCGAGTGCAGCGCGATCGGAATGTGCACCAGCCCGAAGGAAATCGCCCCTTTCCACAACACCCGCTTGCTCGACGCCGCCATGGTTGCCTCCCTATTCAGAATTGCAGAATGGCCAGTTTTGCAATCAGCGTATGTACGCTGGGACACTTGCAAGGAAACTGGAATGCTCTTCGGGAATCTGCAGTTATTTCTATTCGCGGGATAACCATACGAAGCTCCGCCGGTTCCCCAAGCTGGGCGATCTCAAGAATCGAGTGCGACACCTTTTCCTGTAACGTGCTGCACCTTCTTGTTGAGATCGCCAGGCACGGTACTTGGAGAGCAAAGCCGCGCAGCCTATCCGGTAATCGCCCCTTCAAGCGCATCGATGCCGACTGGTTTGATCAAATGATCATCAAATCCAATATGCAATTCACGCTGCCTGTCCTCAGGCTGCCCATAACCGGTCAAAGCAATCTTTCGAAGGTGTCGATGCGGTTCACGGCGCAACAAAGACATGTCCTGTGGATTTACTTCTTTCAGTTCTGTCGTGACGTTGTACAGGAGACGGAATTTTCCATCGTGGTTGATGCGGCTAGTCGCATTCCGGTAGGGCATTCTTGTTCTGGTACGGGTATTGACAGCGAAAGGGCGTTAGGGAGCGTCGCCGCCTATGTCACGACTTTGCTGTACCGGGCAGATGTTTGCACCATTCACGCAGTCGTCTGACACTAGCTGCCTGGCTAAAGGTGGAACAGCGAACATCGGATTCGACTGTACGACTGGACGAGTGGGTAGATGCATACCAGCATCGTTTTTATAAAGAAAAGCTTGCTGGCCCGGTCCGCTTCCCTGGCCTTGAGTTTGGCCGCGATTTACGGCTAACCAGCGCAGTTGCAAACAGAGTGGTTTTGATGGACTGGACGTCCTCTCTCCAACGCTTGGCCGGCGGAAACCTGTAGTTGGGCAGTGCACGGCTTTAAGTTAAATATAAGCAAGTTCTCAAGAAATGTTGCAAGCAACAGTTGCTTGTGTTTTGTCTTTATGGCATTGTTTTCCTGGGTTCATGGATACCTCCCCCCACTTCAGAGGATCAACATGCCGCGTTCCAATCTTCCTTGTCATCGGTCGCTTACCGGCTTGATGATTTCGGCCAGTGCACTCGTCGTATCCGTCGTTTCATCTCATGCGCAGGCATCCCCGGCGGTTGAAACCGCAGGACAGCCGACGGAAGCACTTCGGCGCGAAATCGAGGAACAGAGCCAGCGGCTCGAAGTAATGCAGAGGGAATTGACGCAGCAACGGGCGAGGCTCAATACCCTTCGTAGGGAGATGGCTGAAGGTAACCTGCAACAGCGGGCGCGAGGTACCAACGGCGCCGGTGAAGGCGTTTCTTCCCAGTCGCAGCCGGTGCTGGTGCAACCGACGCCGGTCAACAGCGACGGCAACGCGCCAGTGCCCGTCGGTGTGGCGCCCTCGCGCCAGGCGCGTGAACAGCAGGTCGCACCGATCTTCGAACAGCCGGGTGTTCTGACCCAGAAGGGGCACTATGTAATCGAGCCATCCTTTCAATACGGATATTCGTCTAACAACCGTGTTGCGCTGGTCGGTTACACCATCATTCCGGCGTTGTTGATCGGCCTGGTCGATGTCAGAGAGGTAAAACGCAATACAGTCACTGCCGCAGTGACAGGGCGAATCGGCATCACGAATCGATTCGAGCTCGAAGCACGGGTGCCGTACGTCTACCGTTCCGACGCCACCGTTAGCCGCGAAATTTTTACCGGCTCGGCAACCGACAATGTTTTCAATACGAGTGGCCGGGCTTTGGGTGACATCGAACTCGGTGCGCGCTACCAATTGAACGACGGCGGCGTCGAGAAACCATATTTCATCAGTACGCTGCGTTTCAAGTCTCGAACCGGCCGCGACCCGTTTAGTGTAGTGACCGACTGCGCCACGCGCTGCGTTGG
Source organism: Herminiimonas sp. (assembly GCA_014377155.1). The sequence goes on along the minus strand of JACMQD010000113.1, from coordinate 15,471 downwards.
CAACACGACTGGAACCGGGCTACCCCTCGACTTGCCTACTGGCAGTGGTTTTTACTCATTACAGCCGGGCATGACCTGGCTGTTTCCGACAGATCCGGCGGTTTTCTTCGGAAGCTTCAACTACACCCACAATTTCAAACGTAGCAATGTCAATCGCACCGTCTTGAATGGTGAAAAGGAGCCGATTGGTACCGTACAGCCCGGCGATGTCCTGGGCACGAACTTTGGCCTTGGTCTGGCGTTGAATGACAAGTCGTCGTTTTCCATTGGGGTTGACCTGAATTCGATCGCCCGCACGCGGCAAAACGGTACGCCCGTGGCTGGTTCCGTACGAACTCAACTGGCGACACTGCTGCTTGGTTATTCTTATCGGCTCAACGATCTCAGCACGATGAGCGTCGCCGTTGGTGCCGGACTGACGCGCGACACCCCGGATCTCACGCTGAACTTCAAGCTCCCGATGTCATTCTAATGAAATCGACTACGGAGGCGGGTGCGCCCTCATCGACACAGGTGCCGATGCGTGACCACCGTTGCATCAACGTCTCTGGCTCGCGTTCGCTGTTGTGCTTTGCCTTTGCGCCGATTTCGGACAGCTTGCGTGCCCGACTCGAGTGCGCAGCCTGGTCCGTGACCGTAGTTGTCGACACTTTTTCCGCGACACGCGCGTTGCGAACCAACCACTACGGAGTCGGCCTGCTTCTCATCGACGAATGGACATCCGACGAATGTGAAGCGTTACGTGCACTGCTGCATTCTCACTACGATTGTGAGTGGGTTGGGGTTTTTTCAGGTATTGCCAAACAGGTACCTGGCTGCGCTGATCTGGTCCTGGGATATCTGTTCGATCATCACACCTTGCCGGTCGATCTGACCCATCTGATGCTAACTCTTGGCCATGCGTACGGGCATTACGTCTTGCGAATGGACGTCCTCCCCGAAAGATCTGGCCTGCGGCCGGCATCACGTACGGCAAAATCATCGACGAAACCCGGCCGGTCATCGCAGGCCATATGGGCCATAGGTGAGAGCTGTTATAACGATGAGACAGGCAAAGCCCGCGGGAAAGTCGTGCAGTCGATTCTCGGGAAAAGTGCCGCGGTCAAGGCATTACTGCGGCAGATACGCAAGGTGGCAGCAACCGATGCACCGGTACTGCTCGGCGGTGAGAGCGGCAGCGGCAAGGAACTCGCTGCGCAGGCAGTCCATCAGCATTCCCGGCGCCGTTCGGCGCCCTTCATCGCCGTCAATTGCGGAGCGCTACCCGCGACATTGATCCAGGCGGAGTTATTCGGAGCCGCGCGTGGCGCCTACACGGGAGCGGTGCGCGACCGCAAGGGTTTGCTGGAAGCGGCAGACGGCGGCACCATCTTCCTGGACGAAATCGCGGACCTGCCATTGGATATGCAGATCAATCTTTTACGGTTCTTGCAGGAACAAACCATTACGCCTCTCGGTGCCAGCACGACCACGCGGGTCGACGTGCGGGTCGTGGCGGCGGCAAACATCGATCTACAGGAAGCGGTGCGGCAGGGGCGCTTTCGCCATGACTTGTTCTATCGTCTGAACGTCGTACCGATTACGGTGCCGCCACTGCGGGACCGGCGCGACGACATCATGTTGCTTGCCAGGCATTTTTTCGACCATTATGCCGCCGATCGCCGCCCGGGACTTATTGGCTTTTCTGGCGCTGCAACCCGCGCAATGTTGTCGCACCATTGGCCGGGCAACGTTCGAGAAGTAATCAACCGGGTCCGACGCGCGCTCGTCATGTCGGAAGGACGCCTGGTACAGCCGCACGATCTGGGTTTGTCAGAAGCCGGCGGCGGCATCGAATCAGTCAATCGCGCCCGGCAGGACGCCGAGCGGGCAGCGGTGTGCACGGCCCTGGAGCGCACTCACAACAATGTCACCCGGGCAGCGCGCGAACTTGGCGTCTCACGCATGACGCTATACCGAATGATGGAGCGTCATCAGATCGACCGCGTCGAATTGCCGGCGCGCGTCGACGCTGCACTGCGAGTTTTCCTTCCGGAAAGCCACAACCCATAGGCTTCAATTCGCCTCGAAGGCATCCCCCTCAGCTATGATACTTTGACATCCTCCCCGCCCTGAAGGACGGGGCTTGCCGCGCACCTGGTCAGAAACGGTGCTCGGCGCGGTTGCGTGGAGCCCTTGTCAGCGACCGCGTATGACGCGGCGCGCATCGGCTTTTTGCGTTCACGATTTCACTACGTTTTTTATCGGCAGCACGTAGGCGGGACGCATATCGGCTTGAGCATCCACGAAAACAGTGTCACACCCGTGTGTCGGTTTTTTTTGCTGTCGGCCAGAAATATTCATTGCCCACAACGTGCCATTTGCTCTCTGCCGCTTCCGAAAACATCGTCTCCGACTGCGTCTTCATTCCTTCGGGCCGTAACGCACGTGGGACATTTCCAGCGGATCCAGTGTAGTGCATTCGCTTAAAAATCCAACTGTGCGATGAGTCGAATGATCTTTTTGTTAAGCGTCCCTGTGAAACAACGCGAAGGTGATCGAAAGGGAAGCCTTTGGCACTACTTTTGCTAAATCGACAAGGTTGGAACTACCACCCAACACGCCACCCTTCGATTGTTTAAAAGCCATGGAGATCTTATGAACAGGACTATTCTCGCAACGGCAATTGCCGTCGCATTCGGTGTCAGCGTGACTGCTTTCGCTGCTGATCCGACAACTGCTACCACGACCACGCAAAGCGGCACCGGCGCACTGGCGAGTGCAAATGCGCAGGCGACGCAGGACAATCGAAATCAGGCTGACAGCAGCAACCGCAGCGATAACCGGGACCAGAGCGACCGCAGCACGAATCGCAACTCTGGTGACGCAATGGCGCAGGCGTCCCGTACCGCAGCGATCAACAATGGTTCGACCGCAACCTTCAACAACGCATTCAACGTGGCCACGGCGACGGCGACGAGTCGGCTGCAAGGCACGGTCACTGGCAACGCCGTGAGCAACATCGGCAACAATCCATTCAACACTGGCAACAGCAATGGTGCAACTGGTGCAGGGGGCACGGCCGGCAACGGAACCGGTGGAAACGCAACCGGTACCGGGGGTAATGGCGCGACGGCTTCTGGCGGAGCCGGGGCCACAGGCGCCATTGGCGGCACATCCAGCAACGGTAGCGCCACCAATGGTGGCAGCACGGCAGGTGCGGGGGGTGCCGGCGGTATGGCAACCGGTGCCACCAGCGGCCGTGGCGGCGAAGGCGGTAGTGGCGGCAACGGCGGGGCAGGCGGCACAAGTGCCAGCGCAACAGGCGGCGCTGGAGGCGCAGGCGGTGCGAGCGGCAGTACCCGCGGTGGAAATGGCGGAGCAGGCGGCAACAGCAATGGCGGTGGTGGCGGTAATTCAGGATCGGCAACTGCAGGTCTGGGCGGCGCGGGCGGTACCGGTGGCATGTCGACTGGTGGCATGGGTGGCGGCGTCGGACGTGGGGGTAACGGTGCATCGGGCGGTACAGGCGGCGGGGCAACGGGTGGCGATGCGACTGCGCGCAATGGTGCGATGGGCGGCGGCAGCACCGGCGGGCGAGCTGATCCGGCCTCGGGCAATGCGGCTGCCGGAACCTCCAGTACGCCACCTACGGCCGGTGGCAGTGGTGGCAATTCCAGCATCGCCGGTACGACTGCTGGCGCCAGCACCGCCGGCGCAGCAACGTCCGGTGCCAACACCGGAACGGCTGGCCTGGCTACGGCTGGTGCAGGCGCTGCAGGGGGTGCGGGAGCAGCTGGTGGCACGGCTGGCGCGGGCGCGGCTGCAACGACCATGGCCGGTGCCGGTGCGGCCGGCGGCCCAGCTACAAGCGGCACGGCGGGTGCCGGTGCAGCCGGTAGCGGTGGCGCTGGCGGTACGGCGACGGCTGCCGCCAGCGGCGCAGGTGGCGCCGGCAGCGCAGGTGGTAGCGGCACCAGCACTGCTGGCAATGGCGCATCCGGTTCAGCCGGCGGCTCGGGCGGCAATAGCGGGCTGGCGCAAAACTCCGGCGGTGCAGGCAGCACTGGTGGAACAGCGACCAACGGAAGCGCAACCAATGGTAGTGCCACGGCCGGCAATGGCGGCAGCGGTGGCGCTGGCGGCGGTGGCAACACCGGTGGCGCCGGTGGCTCCGGTGGAACGCTGGCAGGTGGCGTAGGCAATGGCGGCACCGGCAACGGCGGCACCGGCGGCGCTGGTGGAACAAACCGTGTCGATGCAGGTACGTTCAACATGTCGAACACCATTACAAGCGCAGCCCAATCGGCAGCAGGCATCTTGGTGATGAACCAGCAAAGTGGTATCTCCAGTCTGGTACAGCAGAGCGTCAACGTTCAGGCGAACCTTAACGTGGGTAAGTAATACCTCCTGCGGCCTCCTGCCTTGCGTGACAGCGGGGTAGGTCAGGTGCGCTTTGTGTCTAACGCCTGTGCAATCTGTATTGCCGGGCATCGAACGTCAGTTCGGTACCCGGGGTAAGCAGATGCTGCAGGCGGCTTCTCAGGAGATTTGTATGCTTTATCCAGCAGTAATACCAGCCGCCGCGACAGTGCCGTCTTACTCGAGATTGAAGGCGAAACGCTGCGCGCTTTTACCGATTTCCATGCAAGGCTTCGCACGCTGTTGCAGCAATGCGCCGGCAGACGGTCGCATCTCAGGGTCCGTCCACGCGTCATGCCTTGCAAACTGCGACTGGCTGCGCAGCAGGGTTGCCACGGTGTTGCTGATGATGACGGTGTTTGTCGTCCCCCTGCATGCAGAGCCGACGATGGTTGACAAGGCTGCCTCGGAGCACGCGTTGGCGGCAAATCCGTTCACTTCGGGTACACAGGTGCCGGCAGACACGCTCTCGGCGCTGCGCGGCGGCAGCGAACTCGGGGGCGCCGCCAATCTGCAAAAACTCGGTGGTACCGTTGCCGACAACACGGCAACGAACATCATGACAGGTGCCAATTCGATCACGGCCGGCGCATTTGCCAACGTCAGCGGCATACCGATCGTGATACAGAATTCCGGTGCAAACGTGCTGATTCAAAATGCCACGATCATCAATCTCCAACTGCAATGAGCACTTGTCCTACTCGGTTTCCCACATTTGGCGGTTATGCCCGATCGATGAAGGTGGCAGCGACGGCTATGGCGATTGTCGCCAGTGCGGCTGTCACCCCGTCGCCTGCAGTCGCCGGCGACATATCGTTTGCCGGCGATAGCTATCAGGTGCCGCTAACCAGCATGCGGGAAAACAAGTTGAAGTCGACGCTGATCCAGCAATTCGACTTCAGCTGCGGTTCTGCGGCAGTGGCAACGCTGCTGACCTATCAATATGATTACCCGGTCACCGAACAAGCGGTGTTTGAGGAAATGTTCAACCGGGGTGATCAGGTGACCATCCGACAGCAGGGTTTTTCGCTTCTGGACATGAAAAACTATCTTGCCCAACACGGTTTTGAAGCGGACGGCTTCGAGCAGGGTCTGGACAAGCTATTGACCGCGAAACTGCCGGCGATCGTTCTTGTGAATGACAAGGGATACAATCATTTTGTCGTGGTGAAGGGTCTGCGGGATGATCGCGTGCTGATCAGCGACCCGGCCAGTGGCACCCGCGCGATGCCGCGTCGCGTCTTCGAATCGATCTGGAAATCGCGCCTGCTCTTCGTTATCCACAATCAAACGCAACGCGCGAAATTCGACGATACGACAAGCTGGCAGGCCGCACCACGCGCGCCGCTCGGCTCAGCTAATGGCGAGCAGATGCGCATGATCGCACTACCGCGTTTAAGTCCCGGAGATTTCTGATGTGTCCCGATCGGTGCAGGCCGTGCATCACACCGCGCATCACACCGCGCATCCCGGCCCTCTGGTTTGCACTGCTGGCAGCGGGGCTCGCCAGTACCGACATACATGCCACCGGCGGCGCGCACGATGGCGAGTACTGGACGCCGCTGCCTGATGAACGGCTCGCCGACATGCGTGGCGGCTTCGACTTGGGCAATGGACTGAAGGTCTCATTCGGCATCGAGCGGGCTGTCTATGTCAACGGCGCTCTTGTCACGACCACCAGCTTGAATGTCGGCGCTCTGGCTGCCGCTACGTCTGGCGTTGCGCCGTCGCAAAATGCGGTTGCCCATAGTATCGATTCCATCGGCGCGAACATTATTCAAAACGGCAAGGCCAACCTCGTTCAAGACATCGCCGGCGCAAGCAATCCGATCGCTGCAACCGTTATTCAGAACACGATGGACAATCAGGCAATTCGCAGTGTGACAGTGGTCAATGCTACTGTGAACAGCCTGCAAATCTTAAAATCGCTCAATTTCGGCGGCGCTTTGCGTGATGCCATCGGCGCTGGCATCGGCCCGCGCTGACATCGCTGGCGACCTAGAAGCGAGATTGTACAAAGCCGTGCGGCGTTGTTTCCCCGCATTCCGGGTCGCCGTGCTTCTGTCGTGATAGCACAACGAGGCGAAGGATCTGTGCGAGATCGGAGGCGATCATAACGGTAGTGACTAGAACTGATTGGCTGCCGGACCGGGCCGTTGATAAAAATGGAGAGGTTGACTTCCTGCTGCGCGCCAAGCGCGACCATGCTGCAGCGCGCGCCTTCTTCGAACGCGCCTTCGGTTTGCACGATGTGCCCGAGAAGGTAGCCGTCGACAAGAGCGGCTCCCATACGGCCGCGATCGCCAGTATGCAAGCCGACAGCGGCCTGACGATCATGCTGCGCCAGTCAAGGTACCTCAACAATATCGTTGAGAAAGACCACCGGGCCATCAAACGCGTTGCGCGACCGATGCTCGGTTTCAAGACCTTTCGCTGTGCCCGGATCATCATCGCTGGCATTGAAACGATGCATATGATTCGCAAAGGCCAACTTGGCGACATCAAAGACGAAACTTCGTCGGCAGCCAATCAATTCTATTCACCCGCATTTTGATCGCCGCCGATCTTTCAGAGACGCCGGGCTCCATTGCGCTACCGCGACAGAACCTCCACCTGCACCAGAATCGTCTTGTACGACATTGCCACTTCTTCGTAATCCGGGAATCCCAGTTGAACGATGCATGGGCCGCCGGGCGCAGGCGGCAGGCTAGTTCACTTCGTAGTAATGAGCCACCGCAGCGATTTCTTCCGCGCTCATGTGGCGCGCCGTGTTGCGCATCTGCAGATGCGCGTCGTTGTGGCGGCTGCCACTGGCGAAGGCCTCGAGCTGGGCCGTGATGTAGCTGGCCGGCTCGCCGTTCAGGCGCGGTATTGCAGCATTGGCTGCGGCCGCGCCGTGGCACGAAGCGCAGGCGCCGATGCCGCGCATCGGCGCGCCATTGCTGACCAGTTGAGGCACCGGCCGGGCGGACACCTGGCTTTCCGGCAAGCGTTCCCGCGGGAGATAATTATAGTAAGCAGACAGATCGCGCATGGCGCGGTCGTCCAGGCGCGCGACCATCGCCGCCATGATGGCGTTGCTCCGGTGGCCGCTCTTGAAGTCGCGCAGCTGCTTGTAGACGGCGGCGTCGACCTGGCCGGCCAGGTTCGGCGAGCCGGCCATGCTCATGCCGCGCACGCCATGGCAGACAGTGCATTGCATCGCCAGCGTCGCGCCGCGCCCGATCGACAATGCATCGGCCGGTCGCATCATTTGCGCGGTGACGACGACGGCGCTCGGTTGCTCCGCAGCCGTCGGCGTGGATGAAGGCAGGCGGTACGGCTTGATCGTGCCGGCCGCCGTGCAGATCGCGTCCCACAAGCCAAGGTCGCGGCCGTTGCCCTGGGCCGCGGGAATCCAGACGAATCCGACCACGGCGGCCGTCACGGCGGTGGCCGCCACGATGCCGATGCTGACGGTGGTCCAGCGGTTTTTCCAGGACAACAGGCGTTGCGCGCTCATGGCCGGGCCTCCATCATCACTGCCGGCACCGAGGTCTGCGGTTGCGCCAGCAGCTGCGCGATCGGAAAGCCGTAGTTGGTGAGCGTGAGGCCGATCATCAGCGCCAGCCACAGTCCGAAACCATTGAGCGCGATCGGCAGGCGGGCCGGCATGTGCACCGCCTGGCTGAAGCGGAACTCCGGCAGCTTGATGCCGGCCGGCGAGGCGCTGCGGCCGAGCTGCCCGCGCAACAGGATATAGATGAACATCAGTCCCGAGACCACCAGCAGAAGGCCGCCAGCCAGGGTGATGATCACCGGCACGGCCATGGGCGCCAGCGCCGGGTCGGTGTAGTCGTAATACGCCATGCGGCGCGGCATGCCGAGAATGCCGACGTAATGCCAGGGGAAAGTCATCACGATCATGCCGGTGAACCAGAGCCAGAGCTGGGTGCGCATCAGGACCCCGCATTGCAGGGCGCGGCCAGTCAGGTCCGGCCAGAGATCATAGGCGATGGCAAAATACATGATGACGATGGCGCCGCCGAAGATCAGGTGGAAGTGGCCGGTGATCCACTGCGTGTTGTGGATTGCGAAATCGAGCTGGTAACTCATGTTGATGAGGCCGCCGGCGCCGCCGAAGCCAAGCATGACGAAAGAAAAGGCGACTGCCAGCATCATCGGATTTTTCCAAGGCAGGGCGGTGACCCAGCCCAGTAGGCCGCGGCCGCCACGCAGGCGCCCGGCGATCTCGATCGAGGCGCAGATCGTGAAGATGGTCAGGAAAGTTGGAATCGACACCATTCCGGTGAAGACTGCGTGGACGAACTTAATGCCGGCGCCCACCTGCGGATCCTGGAACAGGTGATGTACGCCGATCGGCATCGAGAACACGAGGAACAGCACGAACGAGATGCGCGCCATGACGTCGCTGTAGAGACGCCCGCCGATGGCGCGCGGCACCAGGGTGTAGAAGGCAATGTAGGCTGGCATCAGCCAGAAATACACGATCGCATGCAGCGTCCAGGAAAAGAAAATGCGCGCAAGGCCGGCATCGATGGTAGCCGTCAGGCCGACGGCGGCGGGCAGGATCTGGAACAGGATCTCAATGGCCGCGCCGAGCGACGTCCATGCCCACAGATAGGCGCCGGCGACATTGGCGAACATCGGCAGTGGAATCGGCGCGCCGGGATGCGCCTTCTTCCAGGCATGCAGATTAATGGACATGAGCGCCACCCAGATCCACGAGCCGATCACCACCATCACGATTCCGAGGTAAAAGAACGGGTTGCCGATCATCGGCGGATAGAAGGTATAGAGCACCGAAGCCAGCCCCATCGAGACCGGCACCATGGCACAGACCGTTCCCAGCACCACCAGGATGAATCCAGCCCAGGCCCAGCGCAGGCCGATCAGCGATTGTTTCAGCGACAGGCCGACGATGGCGTAGCCGAAGCCCATCGCCACCAGGGTCGGGAACACATAAGCCATGGCCGAACCATGGGCAGTGACGGAGCGGTAATACAGGTCGGGGTTGCCGAGCCAGGCATGCAGCGGGCTGCGCATCCACATCTGCCATTCGCCCAGGAGCAGCGCGCCGACGAAGGCGGCGAACGCGATCCAGAAATGCGCCAGGACCAGGCGCCGGCTTTTAGCGTTCAACACAGGTCTGCCTCGCATTGTCATTTGCCTGCCGGAAGAAGGCGGCTTTTTCGATCACACGTACATGGGCCCACATTGCCGCATGCCCTATGCCGCAAAATTCATGGCACGGCATGACCAGGTCCGCCGGCTTGCGAAACCGGCCCTTGACTACCGAGATATAACCCGGCACCAGCATCACGTTGACATTCGTCTGCGCGATGCTGAACCCATGCACGACATCGGCGCTGGTGACGCGAAAGCGCACCGGCGTGTCGGCTGGCACCAGGATGCATTGCGGCGTGAAGGAATACTGGCTGCCCACCATGCGCACCGTGACGCTGCCGTCGGGCTCGGTGGCGGTGCCGAGATTGCTTTCGACGAATTCGCCGGACAGGTGTAGCCGGCTCGGGTCGATCGTCTCGACTCTTGCCGCCGGCATGGTGGCGTAATGCAGGCTCATGTACAGCATCATCCCGAGCAGCATGATGACGATGGCGATGACGGCGACCGACCAGCGCAGTTCGGCGCGGGCGGCGGCGTCGCCAGCCTTCGCAAGCGGCGCGCCGGGTGGCGCGGGCGGCAGGGTCGGAGAAGATGGCATCGTCATTCTCAGGTGCGCGGCAGGAAGACGAACACGTAGAAGGCGATCCACATCGCCAGCACCAGGGCGACCGCGACGCCAGCCACTGCCAGGGCGCCGGACGGGCCGCGGTCGACGATTGTGTCTACCTGCCTGTCCACCTGCGCCTGCTCGTGCGGGGTAAGCGCCTCATCGGTTGGTTCCATGATCATGCGTGCTGCTCCTGAATTCAGTCGAGGGTTGCCGCGCGCAAGGCATTTGCCTCAGCGGCCGTCACCGGGGCGCCGTGATTGCCCCAGGCGGTGCGAATGAAGCTGACCACCGCCGCCACCTCGGTGTCGGACAGCGACTGCGCGAACGGCGGCATGCCGTACGGCGTCGGATTTTTCTGCGTGCCGGGCGGATAGCCGCCGTTGAGCACCATGCGGATCGGATTGACGGCCGAAGTCATTTCGATCGACTGGTTGTTGGCCAGCGGAGGATAGTGCGGCGGCTTGCCTTTTCCCAGCTCGCCATGGCAGGAGACGCACTGGGCGCTAAAGATACGGCTGCCCAGCGCGGACTGCTCCTTGGTGGCGGCGTCTGGTGCGGCACGCACCGGCGCGGGCGCTGCGGCCGACTGCTGCGGCAGGTCCTTCAGGTAGACGGCCATCGAACGGATGTCGTCGTCCGACAGATATTGCAGGCTGTTGTAGGTGACTTCGGCCATGGGGCCATAGACCGCGCCGCGGCCGGACACGCCAGTCTGCAACAGATCCATGATGTCCTTGATCGCCCAGTCGCCCAGACCCGCTTCCTTGTTCGAGGTGAGCGACGGCGCATACCAGTTCTGCATCGGTATCAGGCCGCCCTGGAAGGTGTTGGCTTCCGACGAGCCGCCCAGCGCATTGATCGGCGTGTGACACATGGCGCAGTGGCCCAGGCCCTGGACCAGTTCGGCGCCGCGGTTCCATTCGACGGTCTTGCCCTTGTCGGCCTGGTACTGGCCTTCCTTAAAATACAGGGTGCGCCAGCCGAGCAGAAGGCTACGGTTGTTGTACGGGAAGCGCAATTCATGCGGGCGATTCACTTGGCGCACTGCCGGCACCGAACGCAGATAGGCGAAGATCGCATCCGAATCGCCGCGCGTGATCTTGGTATAGGAGGCAAAGGGCATGGCCGGATACAGCGGCGAGCCGTCGCGCGAACGGCCGGTATGCATCATGGTGTAGAACTCGGCCTGGGTCCAGGTGCCGATGCCGTTGACGCGGTCTGGCGTGATGTTGGGTGAATACAGCGTGCCGAAGGGCGTGGGCATCGGCCGGTTGCCCGAGAAGATGCGGGTGCCGGGGACCGTATGGCAGGCGATGCAGTCGCCGGCGCGCGCCAGATAGCGGCCGCGCTCGACCTGCGATTGCAGCGCCGTGGCGGGGCGTGCCGCAAGCGGCGCAGCAGCGGTCTGCGCTCGCAACATTGGCGTGGACACAAGCGCCACGGCGCCGAGCAATACCGCGGCAAGGCGGCAATGGGCGCGCGCTGTCTGGAAAGGCATGGCGGGTCTCCGATTCAACGCTGGCTGCCACAGGCCAGTGGCAGACGGACCGGTGCCATATCCGACGCCGGCGTCTTCGCAGGCCGTGCGACGGCCGTCAACGGCTGCGCGGCCAACCATGTGGAAACAGCCGCGACCTGGGGTTCAGTGAGGTTCGATGCGACGTATTGCATGCAGTCCGGCGCGATCGCGGTGCGGGTGCCGTAGCGCCACGCCCCGAGTTGCGCGCTGATGTAGTCTGCGCGCAGTCCCAGCAGTCCGGGAATGCCGGGCGCGCGGCCGCCGAGGTCGGCGCCGTGACAAGCGACGCATGCCGGAATCCCTTTTGCTCTGACCCCGGCATGAACGATCGCGTCCCCCATCGCCAGCAATTGCGCCGGCGCGGCCGAGGTGCCTGCGATAGTCGAGGCGGCTGATCCCGGAGACACCCCCGCAGGCACGTCCTGCGCCGCAAAATACTCGGCCATTTTTTTCAGGTATGGATCGGGCAGGTACGCCAGTAGATAATTCATCGGCGCGTACTTGCGGCTGCCGTTTCGAAATGCGGCCAGCTGGTTATAGAGGTAGCCTGCGGGCTTGCCGGCCAAGCGAGGAAAGTAGGCTTTGTCGATGCCGCGGCCTTGCTGGCCATGGCAGGCGACACATGCCTGGAGCCGCTCGTGCATCGAATCATCGATTGCGGGCACGGGCGACGGCGGACCGTCGCTCACAGCGAGCGCCGCGCCGTGGAACGCGGCCGCCAAGAGTAAAGCGGCATTGAGTAGGATCAGCCTGTAACGGATCGTCATGTTGTCTTTTTTAGTTGTTCGATCCCGGCGTGCGACACGCGGGCACCTGCCGGTTTCGGTGGGGCTCGCATCCAGTCTCCGCACGATATAGGCGGCCGGTACGGGTGTCTTTCGAAATTGAACGATCCGCGATGAGGGTATGCGCGCCGTGCGGCGGCATGCATCAGACGATCAGCATTGCCGTCGGAAGATTGGGTGCATGCGCCAGCGCGCTGCGCGGCAGGCTGATGGTGAACACGCAACCGGTGCCGGTTTGTCACGAACTGTCAGCGTGCCGCCGTTCGCCTCGAGGCTTTTGCGTGCGATCGACAGGCCGAGCCCGCGTTCCCGACCGTTTGGTCGCCAACGCCGTCGTCCGTGACCGAGGACTGTTAAGAATCGCTTAAAACTGGACCACTGAGAGTGCAGCGTAAAACTTGGACTGATTTATGTCGTCAATCCAAGGCATCGCGGAACGGCCAGTCTCATCATGCGCTGCAAACAAGCGTACTGTTGTATGGTCGGCCGGCGTCAATCGAACAGCAAGGCACGATTTATTTTCCAACCATAAAACCAAGGTACACCCCCATGAGCCACTATCAAATCGCCGTCATCGTCGGCAGTCTGCGGAAGGATTCGTTCAATCGCCAGTTGGCCGGCGCAATCGCCAAACTGGCACCCGCCGAGTTTTCATTCAAACAGGTAGACATTGGCGACCTGCCGCTCTACAACCAGGATGACGACGCGCAACAAGCAGAATCCGTCAAGCGTCTCAAGTCAGAGATCGCTGCCGCTCAAGGCCTGTTGTTCCTGACGCCTGAATACAATCGCTCGATACCCGGCGTACTCAAGAATGCCATCGACCACGCGTCACGGCCGTATGGACAGAGCGCATGGGCGGGCAAGCCTGCTGGCATCCTCGGCGTCTCCGTCGGCGCCATCGGCACTGCGCTGGCGCAGCAGCATTTGCGAAACGTGCTCGCCTACCTGGATGTGCCGACACTCGGCCAACCTGAAGCGTTCATCCAGGCCAAGGAAGGTTTGTTCGACGGTGCCGGTAACATTGGCCCTGGAAGCAAGCCCTTCATTCAGGGCTGGATGGACAAGTACGTCGCATGGGTAAAAAAACACGCTGGCTGATGTTCTTGAACACAGAGAAACGCGCGATAGGGTTGTTTTGCCAGGGCCACCGCATCAAATCTTCATGAAATCCAATGAGATTGGATGCGATGGCCCTGGGTGGTTCCATTGGACTTGTGGTGACCTGCTACTCAATTTAGTCCGGAACCGACGTATAGACTGCGGTTAAAAATCTGTCTGCAAACGTGCCTGGCGTCAGGTAGCCAAGCGAGCTGTGCGGTCTCTGTGCATGACACTGGTGGCCGGTTTTGTGTTTGCTGCGGCTGAAGTCTTGCTCGCGTGCTATGCCGGCCATTTGATTACGACGCCGACCGCGCACGTCGGCGGGGGCGAACCGTTGCAGTGGTGGGGCAGCCCGGGGTCAGGGCGGTTATTGCGTGGGCATGATGCTCTTGGTTACCGCGCTCTTTCACATGCCGATGCTCTGGTTACGCCGGTGTTCCTGGCGAGAAGAGGCGAAAGTCGCCGCGGACATTATTCTGTTTCTGATGTTGGAAGATTTCTTGCGTCTTATGCTGCATCCCGCGTTGGGATTCGCCCCCTTTTCTGCCGCCTCGGATACTGCAGGGAGGCGCTGGATTTTAGGGATGCCTGTTGCATACTGGGGCACCCTGGGAACCGTCGCGGCGCTCCTGTTGCTTGCAGTGCGCGACCGCAGAACCCGGTTGTCGATACCGTTTCTCTGGAAGTAAAGCAAGCCGCCATCGCAAGTCTTGATTGCACGTCCCAGGTTGTGGGCTGCAACAGTTCATGCCTTCAACGGTATCGACCGCTCCCGACATCAATATTCGCCACGTAGATCCCACCAAAAGATCTTTAATGCAACTAACGAGCCATGCGTTTATTTGACTGCTCGGTTTAGCAGACGAGGAGGGGATGATTGCACCAAACAGGGCGTTGACCGGGCCGAGGTTGCAACGACTAGGCCAGCAATGGATCCTGCCATACGCACCGTGAGCAGCGTGCCTCGCAAAACCCAAGAAGGTTACGATCGCGCACAGACCCACCACGCCAGCGAGGATTGCCCGTACCGGCCTCCATGCGCTGAGAGAGTGGTGCACATTTTCCAAGCTTGAGATTGCCTCGCACTTGGCCTGATGTCGCCTCGCGGGACCAGGCGAGCACGACACTGCGTCAACAACCCAAGGTCGAAATGAAGCGCCACCGCCCGTAAGCCGGCCAACAGGACCCGCTAGTCGAAGAAGGCTGTTCTGCTAGTGCCTATTCCATGCAGTGCGTTGTGTGCGCGGCAAAAAATGCGGTGTTGTCACAATTGAAGCGCGCTGGGCCAAGGCTTTTGAATGATACTGCCTACGACTCTGGTCGGTTAGTTGCATTTTTGGTTGATAAAATGCAACTCTGAAACGACCGTGCGCTCGCGAAGCTTATTGATATTAGCCCTGCGCGTTTGAGCAAGATTCGTAACCGCAAGCTGCCGGTCGGCGAATCGTTTCTGCTTCGCTCTCATGAAGCAACTGACATCCCTGTAACGGCACTGCGCGTGTTGATGGGCGATCGACGCAAGCAACTGCGGTATCGGTTTGTGCAGACGATTAGGAAACGGGTTATGGAAGTGCCGATCAATTCCCAAATTCAATCGGGGGTAGCGGCTCACGTCAGTTTTGATGAAAGCGGCATTAAAAGATGCCGACATCACGCATCGGCCATCGCTGTCGTTGCTGCGGTGGTTGCATTCGTATGAACCCGCAGGCGGTGTCCCACGGTCAGCAAGTACGTCTCGTCGCGGGCATGACAAATCGGACATTGCTATTTGGGGCTAACAACAAATGTCACGGCAAAGTTAACATGTCCGCCTGCTGGCAAAGTTGAAATGTCCGCTTTTTTGCTTTGTTTTTGCCGTTTTTTCTTTGTTTTCGAGCGTTTTTCAATCGTGCAGCCGCGACAGCGGAATCGTTGTTGATCGCTTT
>JACMQD010000112.1 GCA_014377155.1 Herminiimonas sp. | reverse complement strand
CTAGGCGTGCTGGGGGCGACGCCGAAGCAGGTTCAGGGCGAGATTCAGACGTATTTCTCGAAAAAAGCCACAGCGGTGATGAGCAACGTCCCGGCTCCGCAGGCGCCGCCTTATCTGGCTGGTAGTCAACTCGACCAGATCATGTTCTGGGTGCCGCAATCGGGCGAGATCGGGGTCGGTGTTTCAATCCTGAGCTACAACGGCGGGGTACAGTTCGGCATCGTCATCGACGATGAAATAGCCGACGATCCGCATGACATCATCCGCCGCTTCGAGCCGGAATTCGAAAAGCTGGTACTGCTGGCACTGATGGGAATGTGGTAGTGCGAGCCTGCCTGTGAGAACCATTGCGCCGGTCTTGTCCTGCACATGCTGACGCGAGCAGGACAAGGCCATTCATGCAATTGAATCGTTCAGTTGACCACCGCGCCGACGACCGCCGAGCCGGCGCTGACGGTGCCCGATACGACAGACGAGGCGACGCCAACGGCCGTCGAGCCGACTGACACCCCGACGCTGACGACACTGGCGGCGACAGACACCACGGCGCAGCCTGTGCTAAGCATCAGCAGCGTGCCACATGCGGCGCTCGCCGCAAGGAATTTGATCGATCGCATGGCAATAGCGCGATTACACGCCCAAAAGTTCAACTTCGAAAATCAGGGTCGCATTTGGCGGGATCGCGCCGCCTGCACCGCGTGCGCCATAACCCAGCGATGCCGGAATGATCAGCTTGCGGATGCCACCGATCTTCATGCCCTGTACGCCTTCGTCCCAGCCTTTGATGACCTGCCCGGCGCCGAGGCCGAATTCGAATGGGTCATTGCGGTCCTTGCTCGAATCGAATTTCGTGCCGGCGCTGCCGTCGTCATTGCGCAGCCAGCCGGTGTAGTGCACCGATACGTGATTGCCGGCTTTCGCTTCGGCGCCGGTACCGACGTTGACTTCTTCGTATTGCAGGCCTGACGGGGTAGTGGTCGTGGTCATGTTGCTCCTTTTTTGGGATGGGATATTGATCAGGATTGTAGCAGGTGATCGAGGCGCTTTTCGGCCTGTGCCAGTCTTGACGGCCAAGTTGCGCGCAATGTCACTCCCAACCTTGTCCAAACGGCAAAGTCGATCCGTCGAACTGCGATGGTTTACAGCATGATTAAAATGTGCCTGTTTGGTTTGCTCGCGGTAAAATGTTCACCTCGACTCTCCTATTTTGAACGGTTGCCATGTCACGTTTCTCCGGTCGTTGTCTTTTCGTCTCGTTGTGCCTGATGGCCGCATCGATTGCACAGGCGCAAGTCGTGGTCGTGCTCAATTCGCGTGACGCCACCATTAGTTTGCTAGACCAGAAAACCTATCAGGAAATCAAGTCGATCCCGATCGGCAAGGAGCCGCATCACTTGATGGCGACTCCCGACAACAAATCGCTGATCGTGGCCAGCGCCGTCGGCAACGAGCTGGTGTTTCTCGATCCGAAGACGGGCGAAATTCAGCGTCGACTCAAGGATATTTCCGATCCTTACCAAATCGGCTTTTCGCCGGATCAGAAATGGTTCGTTTCCAATGCGCTGCGGCTCGACCGCGTCGACATCTATGGCTACGATGGCAAGGAACTGAAACTGGTTAAACGGTTGCCCTTGCCAAAAATGCCAAGCCATGTCGCTTTCAGCGCCGACAGCTCGACCGCGTTCATTACCCAGCAGGGCAGCGACCAGGTCAGCGCGATCGACCTGGCGACGCAAAAGGTTAAATGGACGCTTCCAGTAGGCAAGCTTCCCGCCGGCATCGCCATGACACCGGATGACAAGTATCTGCTGGTGGGCATCATGGGCAGTGACTATGTCGAAGTCATCGACTGGCGCGCACAAAAAACCGTCAAACGCATCCAGGCGGGTGAGGGCGCCCACAATTTCCGCTCGGCAGGCGACAAGCGCAACACCTTCGTGTCGAATCGCATTTCCAACACCATCAACATCATCGACCAGGAAACGCTGAAAAATACCGGAACGATCAATGTGCCCGGCGGTCCCGACTGCATGGAACTGACCGACGACGGCAAGACGTTGTGGGTGACGCTGCGATGGATCAAGAAAGTCGCCGTCATCGACGTCGCGTCGCGCAAGGTGATCAAGCTGATCCCGGTCGGCCGTTCACCGCATGGCGTGTATTTCATTAATCACGCGTCGCGGCTGTAAGCATGCGCCGCGTCGTCCTGGCTGCCGTTGCAAGCGCCGCTCTGGCAACGGGCGGCGTCGGCCATGCTGAAGCCGCCGATACCTGCCGCGGCACGATTTACCTGAGTTTCGACACCGGCAGTCAGTCGCAGGCAGAATTCGTCGCGCAAACTCTGGTGCGGCACCGCATCAAGGCGACTTTCTTCCTGGCTAATGAAAAAACCGTCAACGGCGATTATTCGCTCGATCCGGCCTGGGCGCCGTACTGGAAAGCGCGCCTGGCCGAAGGCCATGCGTTCGGCACCCATACCTTCGATCATGTCTACGTGCAGCGCGACCTGTCGGACGGTAGGCTGGAAATGAAACCGCAGTTCGGCCCGAATGCCGGAAAGAAAGCGCCTTGGACCCCGGCCCAGTACTGTACCGAGCTCAAGCGTGTCGACCACCGTTTCCAGCAGTTGACGGGTGCTGCCCTCGACCCGATCTGGCGCGCCCCGGGCGGACGCCTGACGCCGGGCTTGCGCCGCGCTGGCGAGCAGTGCGGCTATCGGCATGTCGGCTGGGCGCCGGCCGGATTTTCGGGCGACGAGCTGTCCAGCGACGCCGCACCTAACGCCACACTGCTTAAAAAATCGCTCGACAGCCTGAAAAGCGGCGACATTTTCGTCGCGCACCTCGGCATCTGGTCGCGCAAGGACCCGTGGGCACCGGCCGTGCTCGAACCCCTGATCAGCGGCCTGGAGAAAAAAGGCTTCTGTTTTGCGACGCTGCGCGACCATCCCGACTTCCGGGACGTTTTCGCCGTCGCCAGAAAGTCGGTGAAAACGCCATGATGGAATTACTCGGCGCGATGCAGGGCTGGCTGTTCGAAGCGGTGGTACAACCAATGATCTTCCATCTCGGCTTCGGTGAATTTGCCGAGGAGGCGTTCGAGGGCACCGAATGGTTCCTGATCGGGCTATTCGAGCTGGCCGTGCTGTTTTTGATATTGCGACCGCTCGAAGCATGGATCCCGGTACACGCCATCACCGACCGCCGCGCCCGCTGGAACGATTTCGTCTATACCTCGTTGCACCGCTTGGGGGCCTTTCCGATCCTCGTGTTCTTGCTGCTCGATCCGCTCATGGATCAGGTCGCCGGCCTGCTGCACCTGGAAGGCGTCAGTGCCTTTAATCTGGAAAACATCTGGCCCGGGATTACCGACAATCCGCTGACCAGTTTCCTGGTGTATCTGGTGGTGCTGGACCTGTTCGATTACTGGTATCACCGTGCCGAGCACCATATCGGTTGGTGGTGGGGCCTGCATAGCCTGCACCATAGCCAGCAAAACATGAATCTGTGGAGCGACAACCGCAATCACGTGCTCGACGACATGTTGCGTGATGTGTACATGGGCGTGATTGCGCTGGCCATCGGTGTCCATCCCGGGCAATACATGATGCTGGTGGTCGCGTCGCGGATGCTGGAAAGCCTGTCGCATGCTAACGTGCGCCTGCATTTCGGCGCCATCGGCGAGCGCCTGCTGGTGTCGCCCCGCTACCACCGGCTGCATCACGCCATCGGCCAGGAATCAACCGCCAGGGAAGCCCTGGGCGCGCATAATTTTGCCGTGCTGTTTCCGATCTGGGACATCCTGTTTCGCACTGCTGATTTTGGCAGGACCTTCGAGCCGACCGGCGTGCGCGACCAGTTGTCCTCGGCACAGGGCGCGGGACGCAATTACGGTACTGGCTTCTGGGCGCAACAATGGCTCGGGCTCAAGCGCATGATCGAATTCACCCGAAACAAGCCGACCTGATGCGCGCGCTGCTGCTTTCCTTCGGCCGCGCGCTGCTGTCGCAGCTGCATTACCGGATGTTGCTGCTGACCCTGCTGCCGTTTGGCCTGTCGCTGCTGATCTGGGGCGCGATCTTGTGGTTCGGGCTCAATCCTATGATGTCGTGGGTCAGGCAGTATTTCGACGACAACGCCGGCTTCCAGACCGTGGCCGGCATGCTGCGGTGGTTCGGGCTCGATTCGATGGGCGCCGTGCTGGTGCCGTTCGTGGCAATGTGGATATTGCTGCCGCTGATGATCCTGACAGCGCTGATATTCGTCGGAGTGGCGGCGATGCCGATTATCAGCCGGCATGTGTCGCTGCGCCATTTTCCTGAACTCGAACAGCGCCGCGGTGGCAGTTTCGCCGGCAGCCTCTGGACGTCGGCCTCGTCGCTGCTGCTCTTCATCGTTCTGTGGATCGTCACGTTGCCGCTGCTGGCTGTGCCGCCGGTGGCCGTTCTGGTGCAGCCTGCCCTGTGGGGCTGGCTGACCTACCGCGTGATGGCCTACGACGCGCTGGCTGATCATGCTTCGGAAACCGAACGCAAGGCGATCTTGCGCACGCATCGGCTGCCGTTGTTCGCGATCGGTACCATCTCCGCCATCATGGGCGCGGCGCCGACGCTGCTGTGGCTGGGCGGCGCGTTGATGATATTTCTGGTGCCGGTGATCGCGGCGGTGTCGATCTGGCTGTATGTACTGGTATTCGTGTTTACCGGCTTGTGGTTCCAGCATTACTGCATGGAAGCGCTGGCCGCGCATCGGCGTCAGGCGGTCAAGCACGATCGTGTGCGCGCTTCAGACGATCCTGCATCGGCACCCAACATCCTTTCTTCCTCCAGCAGGTAAAAATTTCCATGGCAATTGGCCTTATCATCATCGGCGACGAGGTCCTGTCAGGCAAGCGGGTCGACAAACATTTCCCGAAAGTGGTCGAGTTATTGGCCGCGCGCGGTCTGCAACTGGCGTGGGCCGAGTGCATCGGCGACGATCCAGCGCGCATTACGGCCACGCTCAAACGTACGCTGGCCACCGACGATATTGTTTTTTCATGCGGTGGAATCGGTGCGACACCAGATGACCATACGCGCGGCTGCGCGGCGGCGGCATTGGGTGTGCCATTGGTCTTGGCACCGCAGGCGAAGGCAATGATCGAAGAGCGTATTGCCGAGGTCGCACGCGAAACCGGCCAGCCGCTCGACTTGCAGTCGCCGGACAATTTGCATCGCCTGAAAATGGGCGAATTCCCGCAGGCAGCGTCGATTATCCCGAATCCGTTCAACAAGATTCCCGGCTTCGGTATCAAGAGAGAGGGCGGTGGCATGCATTACTTCGTGCCGGGATTTCCGGTGATGGCATGGCCGATGATCGAATGGGTCCTCGATACCCAGTATGCACATCTGTTCAACCGGGTCGCGCGACTGGAAAAGGCCGTGTTCGTCTACGAATCGGCGGAGTCGACCCTGACGCCGCTGATGGAGTCGATCGAATCCCGCTTCCCGGGTGTCAAGGTGTTCAGCTTGCCCAATGTGGGCGACGCTATGACACGGCGGCATATCGAGTTGGGCGTGAAAGGCGAGGAGCAGCTTGCGGTGACCGCATTCGACGCGCTGGTTGCAGGACTGGACAAGCTGAACGTGGAGTATCGGTCGACTGATGCGTAGTATCAGCACACCGATCAGCACACCGTAACCCCAACCAGGATCAGCGCGTCGTTGTCGGCTGCCCCGACAAGATCCCTTGAAAATGCGTCAGCGGCTCGCCGATCGTGATCGAGTCCGGTGCAATGTCAAAATACCGGATGTCCTTGCTATGGATGCTGGCGCGTACTTTCACCACTGAAATTACGCGCTTGAACTGACCCGAAATTTCGACATAACGTTGCATCACGATGGCATCGGCCAGGAAGGCATTGCCGTAAGAGCTGAAACGCAACATCGCATACTGGTCTTCCAGTTCTGCTGTCATGAAAACCGTCACCCCCATGCCGGTCAAAACCGCCACCATGCGGTACAGCGCTTCCCGAAAATCTTCGCGAAACACCGAGGCCAGCGCCAGTTCGAAACCCGACAGCGAATCGATCACCACGCGCTTGGCTTTCATGCTGGTGATCATCGTCACCATGTCATGCAGGATTTCGTCGATCGACAGGTCGAGCGAGCGGGTATTGATCAAGCCCACGTGGCCGCTTTTGACCAGGTCATTGAGTTTCTTGCTCAGCAACTGGTTCGGACTCTTTTCAAAAGCGGCAATCACGCCGGGCTCGCCAAGGCGCACGCCCTCGGCCAGGAACTGCGTTGCTAGCATCGACTTGCCGGAGCCCGACGGCCCGACCACCAGCAGGGAATACCCCATCGGCAAACCGCCGCCCATCATTTCATCAAGTACCGGCACGCCCATCGACAACCGCTGGTCACCGGAAATCTCGACGCCGCCAGTCGTGCCCGAGGCAATCACGGCCCTTGGGAAAACCCGCACACCGTCCTGATCGATCCGCAGCGTATGGACGCCCGGGCTCTGTGCCTGGCCACGCATCTTGACCACCTGAATCTTGCGCACCATCGCATCCCGATGCACCAGTTGCGATACCCAGATGATGCCGTCGGCCACCGTGAATACCGGACTCGATTCGGCTTCAGGCGCCAGGTATTCGCCAATCAAAAACGTCGTCGCCTGCCAACTGGCCATTTGCATGCCGAGCTGCTGGACGAAATGCTGAAGACCGGGTACGCCGGGTTGTGACGGGCCCGCGGATTGCACGACGGAACGAAACGAATCGACGAATACCAGGCTGGGTGAAAAATTCTGCACTTCTTCGGCAATGCGCGCCAGCACGCGGTCGAACTGGCCATCGAGCAGATCGCTTGACAGATTGACGAACTTGATCGATTCGTTGAGCTTGTCGGCATCGAAAAAAGAGAACTGCTGCTGGTAGCGCAGCATTTTCAGAGGCGATTCTCCCAATACCGTGAAGAAAATCGCCTTGCAGTCCGGCGACGCCAGCGAAAACATGATCTGATGCGCGATCGTGGTCTTACCGCTGCCGGGCGTGCCGGCAAGCAGGTTAAACGAATATTCCGGCAGACCGCCACCGAGCAGATCATCCAAACCAGGTACGCCGGTGGGAAGACGCCGTATGGTTACTTTGTTACTCATGATTCTTACTCCTTACCCAGACTATCCAAATTATTATCACCCCAGGCTGCACGCAGAATGCCTGTCGTCAAGACGTCGCCAATCAGCATGGTGAGTACATTGACCAGATTGCTCAGTAACAGGATGCTTGCGTCGCGGCTTTCAGAAAACGCGCGTCCTTCCAGACTGCGCCGCAAACCGGCAAATCCGTCCTCGGCAATGCGGGATGACGCGCTTTCCGCCATCCAGGGAAATTTCGCACCTGTCAGGTTCACGCTTCTCGAATAAAGTGACTGAAAGCCACCTTGGCCGATGATGGAAACGAGCTGGGAGGCAAGCTTATTCCAGAGGATTATGGTGATGTCGACTAGGGCTTCAGGCTGCTCGCCGACGGCCCGTCTTATCATCTGGTGTCGCTGATCGTCGATTGTGGCCATAGTTGATGTCGTGTTGCAGTCTCACGCCGGACGGTGTTGTCCACGCCTCTTGTTATTGGGCGCGCCGGTAATGCAAGCATTCCGGTCGTGCCCGCTATGCCGCGGGTCGTGAACCGGCGTGATCGGAGAGCGAAACCAGTCCCAGTAATGCACCGACCGCGATCGGTTTTACAAAATATTGATCGAAGCCGGCCTCTGTCGCCCTTGCCCGACTTTCCGGTTCATTATAACCAGTCATGGCAATAAAAAGCGGAGCTGGTCGCATCGGCATGTCGCGCATGCGCGTGACGACTTCATAGCCGTCCATGCCAGGCAATCCGATGTCACAGATGACGATATCGTAGACATTTTCTTTGAACATGGCGAGCGCGCTCATGCCCTCGGATGCGGTACTGATCGCGTGTCCCTCGTCGCTGAGGAAGCTCATCATCGTCTCGTTCGAGTCTATATTGTCGTCTATCAATAAAATACGTTTTGCGTGAGACGGCGCTTTAGTGACGCCCGGCATTTTCGTTGCCTGCAGTGCCGCATGACTTGAAACAGGCAGGCTCAGCACGAACTCGCTGCCATGGCCTTCGCCATCACTGTGGACCTCGATCCGGCCGCCGTGCATGGTGGCTACAGCGCGCACAAGTGCCAGGCCGATACCCAGGCCGCCACCCGAACGTGCCAGAGTCTGAGGACCTTGTACGAACAGGTCGAAAATCACTTCCTGCATTTCCGCCGGAATGCCGACACCGTCATCCTTGACCGCTACCGAGACCATGTTCGCAGTTCTGGTCACGGACAACATGACCTTTCCGCCATCCGGCGTGAACTTGGAGGCATTGATCAATAGATTGGAAAAAGCCTGCGCCAGTCTGACCTGATCACCATCGATGACGATCGGTTCATCGAGCATGTCGACGACGAGTTTTTGAGCGTGCCGTGAAAAAGGCGGTTCCGCCGCTTCGACTGCAGTATCAAGAATTTCCGAAAGTAGAAGCGGTTCTTTTTGCAGCGTGATCTTGCCGCTGTTGACCCGCGACGCATCTAACAGATCGTCAAGCAAATGCGTCAGATGGGTAGCTTGCCGCGATATCACGCCGTGTAGACGGGGAAGCTGCGGATGGGCCCAGGTGAGCTTGCCGATCAGTTCAGTCGCCATCGAGATCGGTGCCAGCGGATTGCGCAGTTCATGGGCCAGCATGGCAAGAAACTCTTCTTTGGCGAGGTTGGCTTTTTCCGCGGCCGCCTGTTGGTCTTGCGCGCCGAATGTCGCCAGCACGAGCCGCTCGTTGGCCTGTCTGAGCTGCGCCACCAACTGCTGCTGCGAGTCGGTTTCCCTGTTCGCCTCACGTAGCGCGCCTATCTGTGCCGACAGGTCTTTGACTTCATTTTTCAGGACGTGGTTATCCTCACCGTCCTGCGTTGATCCTGGACGCGCAATCGGTCGCCCGTGGCCGGTAATCGCATTGATACCGGTTTTATCCGTCATGGGGTAGCCCGATGCGCATAGTTGGCGCTATTCATTGATCACATCCACTGTCGTTGATACCGTTCATCAGGATCAGGACAAAAAAGAACTTCAATGAAGAATCTGTCAATGCGGCACTCGTGCCGATTAATCGAGATCAGTAGTGCTGAAGACTGCGCCCTGTTTTATCTATGATGCCCATTATGCGCCCGTTTGCAAAGGGGAACCGCTTCGATGCCACTATAAAAATCTGGCTTGATCGAGCAATCCCTGCTCGCGAATGAAGGCAATTACTTTATCGACACCTTCACCGGTGCGCAGATTGGTAAAGACAAAAGGCCGCTCGCCGCGCATGCGCCTGGCATCGCTCGCCATGATGTCGAGATTGGCGCCGACATAAGGCGCCAGATCGATTTTATTGATAATCAGCAAGTCGGAGCGCGTGATGCCCGGACCGCCCTTGCGCGGAATTTTTTCGCCGCCCGCCACATCGATGACATACAGCGTCAGGTCCGACAATTCGGGACTGAAGGTGGCAGCCAGGTTGTCGCCGCCGGATTCGAGCAAGATCAGATCGAGGTTCGGAAAGTCGGCGCTCATGCGGGCGATCGCTTCGAGGTTGATCGAGGCGTCTTCGCGGATCGCCGTATGCGGACACCCGCCGGTCTCGACACCCATCAGCCGTTCGGCCGGCAGCGCATCGGCGCGCAGCAGAATTTCCATGTCCTCCTTGGTGTAGATGTCATTGGTGATGACGGCCATGTCGTATTGGTCGCGCATGTTCTTGCACAGCATTTCGCACAAGGCGGTCTTGCCGGAACCGACCGGGCCGCCGATGCCGACACGCAGGGGAGTAGAGGGATTTGTCATGGTTTATTTTGGTGGTTTTAGGAGCGGTAAAGCCGGCTGTATTGGACTTCATGCTGCATCGACAGCAGCGACAGACCGGGCGCCCAGGTGGACAGTTGATCGTCACGCAACTGCTGCGCAGTCTGCGCGGCTGTTTCCAGCTCGGCTTGCAGCGACAGCAGCAACCGCTGGCCGGCGACCTGTCCAAGCGGCACCGATTTCACGCAGACGATCACCTGGTTCTCGGCCCACGAAAACAGCATGCCCAGCACCGCCGCGTCAGGCTCGATGCCGAGTGCGACGGCTGCATACGCCAGGGCCGTAGGCAGCGGAATCTCGGGTTGCGCCTGCAATAGCGCCAACCCTTCGTCGTCGCCAAGGTCGAGTTCGGCCACTAGCTTGCCCAGCGAGTAGCCCATCTGGATCGTCTCGGCGCGAAATTCGGCCGTGTCGCGCGCGGCCAGGAAGCGCTCGGTCCAGGCTGCGACTGCTTCGCCGTCGCGCGCGGCGAACGCCTGCATCAATCGGCACAGCACCGGCGCTTCGAATCGCGCCACGATCCGATGCAGCGTATCGACGATCCACGCACGCGCCGAAGCCGGGTCGGTGACCTGGCGGTTTTCCAGTGCGGCCTCCAGCCCCTGCGAATAGCTGTAGGCGCCGATCGGCAGCGCCGGGCTCGCCAGTTGCAGCAGGTGAAGCAGGGCCCGTGCTTGCATCAGCCGGGTGCGTCCGAGGGACGATGAATGCGCTGGCGCAGCGGTACCGGTGCCAGCAGATGATTGTCGTCGCGGTGCGCATGGCCGCCACCGTAGGCACCGGCTTCCGGCTCGAACGCCGCCTGTTCTTCGGTCACCGTCGCGCCTAGTCCTTCGAGCATGTCCTTGAGCACCGTATCCTTGCGAATGCGCAGGAAGCCCGACTCGGCCGCACCGCCGACCTGCGCCTG
>JACMQD010000111.1 GCA_014377155.1 Herminiimonas sp. | reverse complement strand
GTTCATGAAGCTCATCACCAACGACCAGGTAGCAGACCTGATCACGACCGCCGACGCCATTGAATCGATGCGACAGGCTTTCGCGACCATAAATTTAACGTATCAGTGACTTCACCAGCGCCCACTGGCGGCGCGACACCGGCACCCGGTCATCGGTATCACGCAAAATGATCTGCCAGGTATCCTGCGCTTTGTCGGCATCGGGATCGGCATCGACGCCATGCGAGCCTCGTTCGACCCCGATAATTGCGTCACGCGCTACCAGCGCATTGCGATGTACGCGCACGAAAGTCGCGGCAAGTTCTTCTTCGAGCGAGTGCAGCGACGCCTCGATCAGATAGTCGCGTGTCCGGGTGCGCAGGGTCACGTACTTGTGTTCGGCCTTGAGGTAAAGCACGTCGGCAACCGGCACCAGCAACAACCGGCCACGTTCCTGAACCGAAAAATGGCGGCGGCAGGTCTGCGCCGCAGCGATCGCCGGACCCTGCGTCTGCGCCAGCACGCGCAGCGCATCCACACGACGGATGGCGTCGGCCAGGCGCGCTGCCCGCACCGGTTTGAGCAAATAATCCAGCGCATGAACCTCGAAAGCCTTGAGCGCATATTCATCGTAAGCCGTGACAAAAATGACCGCTGGCGCGCCGCTGGCCAATCCCGCCAGATGCGCCGCTAATTCAATCCCCGTCATGCCCGGCATCTGCACGTCTAGCAGCACGATATCCGCACGCGTGGCGGCAATCGCATCGAGCGCGCGCTGCGGATCGTCGGCTTCGCCTACCAGAACATGCGGACACTCGAGGGCGATATCGGCGAGCAGCGTCGTCAGCCTGCTGCGGGCTGGCGCTTCGTCATCGACAATAAATATTCTTGGCGTCATTACAAGGCTGCTCCCATCCGGCGTTGTCGCGTTTCGCTAGTAGCGTATCAGCTTAAAGAGCGAAAGCGTAGATGTCTATCGGACTAGACGGCGCTGAAGCCTCGACCCGACACACCACCGGATTGGCCTGATCGCCGGAACAGATCGGCGCCGTCGAAGCCGATCTCGAAAAGCCGCCAGCCATGCGCAGGCGCAGCGGCCACCGGTGCGCCTGCAATGAACGCCGCCAGCCACACCGCGGTGACGAGCTGTCGCCAGCGGTGCAGGTCAGGGCGAAATCCGTGTGGAGCATCAGAAGGCATGCGGCTCAAGTATGTTCGGGGCGTAGACATTGTACCGATCCCGGCGTGCAGCGGCTGCATCAACGGGCGCCCTTCACATACGGAAAATGCAGCCGAACCTCGAACATCCCACGCGCTTGGGTAATCGACAAAGCCGCCTCGACATCATGCAGCAGCGCCAGCCGTTCGCGGATATTGGCCAGCGCCATGTTGTTGCCGTGGTAGGCCGGTCTGTCACGGCTGACCCGTTCGATAACGGGATTGATAACAACGATTTCGATACGGTCGATCGTTCGCGCCAGTCGAATCTGGATCAGCACCGGTTCGCGCACCGGCTCGACGCCGTAATGCACGGCGTTTTCGAGCAGCGGCTGCAGCAACAGCGACGGAATCTGCGCCTTGCGTAAGACGTCCTCGTCGATACCGTTCATTTGCCATTCGACCTGCAAACGCTCGCCCAGGCGAATCTTTTCGATCGACAGGTACTGCTTGCACAGCCGGACTTCTTCGTCGAGCGTAGTGATATCGCGCGCGTCGCGCATCAGTACCCGGAACAGGTCGGCCAGGTCTTCCAGCGTCGTCTCGGCGCGGCGTGGTTCGGTGCGGATCAGCGACAGCACTGCATTGAGGCTGTTGAACAGAAAATGCGGCCGGATGCGCGCCTGCAGCGCCTGCAGGCGCGCTTCGGCCAGTGCCGGCGAAAAGGCACGGGTGCGCAATTCGAAATAATGCTGCAGCACCAGTCCGAACAGGGCCGCCAGCAGCATCGCCTCGATTTCGGCGGTGCGGTTGAAATTATTAAGATACAAATCGCTGGTCAGCAAAAACCGCAGGATCAAGGCCGTGATCGCCGCCGGCACGAGGCCGCATGCGAGCCGCTGGCCCCACAGCGGAATGGTGCGAATGACACCGCGCAGGCCGCACAGCACGCACAAGGAGGTCATGCACACCAGTTCGACCAGCACCGACGATTCGACGAATGCCAGCAAACCGGGCCGAAACCCGGCCGTGCGCAACAACACCGCGACCAACACGGCGCCGTTGACCGCCAGCAGCGTGCGGAAAATCACGCCGATATTGCAACAATCCGGGATGACGATTTCGATCGGCGTGCGGGTCGGGACAAGGGATGGCTGCATGGGGGATCGGATTTGCTCAGGTTTGTTGAGGATACCTTGGCTGCTTGTTTTATAATTCGCTTAATTCACGGGAACCCATCATGACTGCACAATTTTCCAAAAAAGCCGAGGCCTGGTCGGCCCGCTTTTCCGAACCGGTCTCGGACCTGGTCAAACGTTACACCGCCTCGGTCTTCTTTGACAAGCGCCTGGCCGAGTTCGATATCCAGGGGTCGCTGGCGCATGCCGACATGCTGGCCGAGCAAGGTATTATCAGCCGCGACGATCACGCCGACATCCGGCGTGGCATGGCGCAGATCCAGGGCGAGATCGCCGCCGGCACCTTCGAATGGCTGCTTGACCTGGAAGACGTCCACCTGAATATCGAAAAACGCTTGACCGAGCTGGTCGGCGACGCCGGCAAGCGCCTGCATACCGGCCGCTCGCGCAACGACCAGGTCGCCACCGATATCCGCCTGTACTTGCGTGCGGCGATCGACGACATCAGTGGCCTGTTACGTGATTTGCGCATCGCCCTGCTGGACCTGGCCGAGCAGCATGCCGATACCATTCTGCCGGGTTTCACTCACATGCAGGTGGCGCAGCCGATCACCTTTGGCCACCACATGCTGGCCTATGTCGAGATGTTCGGCCGCGATACCGAGCGTATGGCCGATTGCCGCAAGCGCGTCAATCGCCTGCCGCTGGGCGCCGCTGCTCTGGCTGGCACCACCTTTCCGATCGACCGCGAACGGGTGGCCAAGACACTGCAGTTCGACGACGTCTGCCACAACTCGCTCGATGCGGTGTCGGATCGCGATTTCGCCATCGAATTCTGTGCCGCCGCCGCGCTGGTAATGACCCACATCTCGCGCATGTCCGAAGAACTGGTGATCTGGATGAGCCCGCGGGTCGGCTTCATCGATATCGCCGACCGTTTTTGCACCGGCTCGTCGATCATGCCGCAAAAGAAAAATCCCGACGTGCCGGAACTGGCGCGCGGCAAGACCGGCCGCGTCAATGGCCACCTGATCGCGCTGCTGACCCTGATGAAAGGCCAGCCGCTGGCCTACAACAAAGACAACCAGGAAGACAAGGAACCGCTGTTCGATACCGTCGACACAGTCACCGACACGCTGCGCATCTTCGCCGATATGGCTGGCGGCATCACCGTCAAGCCCGAGGCGATGCGCGCTGCCGCCTTGCAGGGCTACGCCACTGCCACCGACCTGGCCGATTATCTGGTCAAAAAAGGCCTGCCATTTCGCGATGCCCATGAAGCCGTGGCCCATGCGGTACGGCAGTGCGTCGACCGCGGCTGCGATCTGAGCGAGATGTCGCTGGCCGACATGCAGGTGTTTTCGACGCTGATCGAGCAGGATATCTTCGAGGTACTGACGCTGGAAGGCTCGGTCGCGGCCCGCAATCACATCGGCGGCACCGCCCCGCAGCAGGTGCGCAAGGCAATTGCAAGAATCCGGGCGCAACTGGCCTGATTCGATGCCGAATCCGGATTTTTATCCGGCAGTGTGCGAAAAGAAATACGTTATGATACGCAGTTGCCGTTTTTGCCCTGGAGGGTAAAAATGGCACGCATTTCGGTGGAAGAAACACCATAAAAATTGTGCGCCGGCGCGCTACACCATTCCGATGGGTCGCTGGTAGCCAACGCTCGTTCTTCCATGCGGTACCGTCGACATATACTCAAAGGAGCGCTTCATGCAGATCACGAAATTATTCAAGCAGTTACCGTTGCTGGTCATGAGTGCCGGCCTTGCCAGCACCGCACTGGCCGCCGACATCAAGGTCGGTGCCGCTGAAGCACTGACCGGCCCGGCTGCCAAGTACGGCGTCGCCATCAAGAACGGCCTGACGCTGGCCACCGAAGAAATCAATGCCAAGGGTGGCGTCAACGGCAACAAGTTCGTGCTCATCGTGGAAGACGAGCAGGGCAAGAAAGAAGAAGCCATTACCGTCTTCAAAAAACTCATTTTCCAGGACAAGGTACACATCCTGTTCGGACCGACACTGTCCAATTCCGCCTTTGCCGCCGACCCGATCGCCAACGCCGCCAAGGTCGTGGTTTTTGGCACCAGCAACACCGCCGACGGCATCACCGCGATGGGCCCGCATACTTTCCGCAACTCGGTCATGGAAGCCGACGTACTGCCGGTGACCACCCGCGCCGCCGTCAAACATTTCGGCATCAAGAAGGTCGCCGTGGTCTACGGTAACGACGACGCGTTCACCAAGAGCGGCTACGATGTCTTCAAGGCCACGCTCGATGCCCAGAAAATTCCGGTTACCAGCACCGAGACCTACGCCAAGGGCGACGTCGATTTCAAGGCCCAGCTGACCAAGATCAAGGCCGGCAATCCTGACGCCATCGTCTGTTCCTGCCTGGCCGAAGAAGCCGCCAACATCATCTTGCAAACCCGTGCGCTGGGCATGAAGCAGCCATTCATCGGCGGCAACGGCTTCAACTCGCCAAAGCTGTTCGAGATCGCCAAGGACGGCGCCGACAACACCGTCATGGGCAGCCCATGGTCGGCTGAAAATCAGGCCCCGGCCAACAAAGCCTTCATCGCCGCCTACAAGGCCAAGTTCAACACCGATCCCGACCAGTTCGCCGCGCAAGCCTATGACGGCATCTACATCGTCGCCGAAGCGCTCAAAGGCGTGAAGTTGACAGGCACGCTCGACAAGGATCGTCAGGCCTTGCGTGACGCCCTGCCTGCTGTCAAGTTCGACGGCGCGACTGGCAAGTTTGCTTTCCGCCGCGCGCCATCGAAAGACGGCAAGGAAGTCGGCTTCGATGCCGACCAGGACGCCATCGTCAATATCGCCAAGGGCGGCAAGTTCGTCGTACTGAAGTAATTCAGCCACAACGTTGTCGCACTGAAGTAAGTTGCTGCTTCCATTCCGACGCCACAAGCGTCGGGACCGAGTGCGCACCAAAGAGGCATTTCCCGTCACCAGGCGAGAAGTGCCTTTATTTCTAACAGGCCCTCCACCATGCTCGAACAACAACTCATCAATGCCCTGTCGCTGGGCAGCGTCTACGCGCTCTTCGCACTGGGCTTCACGCTGGTCTTCGGCGTCCTCGGCGTGATCAACCTGTCGCATGGCGCCATCTTCATGCTCGGCAGCTATTCCGCCCTGCTACTGATCGAAAAGCTGGCCTTGCCGCTGTGGCTGGCGATACTGGTAGCAATGCTGGCGGCCGGACTGATCGGCCTGCTGATCGATTTTCTGGTCCTGAAACCGCTGCGCGCGCGCAACGCCCCCCATCTGGCACCGATGATCGCCACCATCGGCGTGTCCATTATGTTGACGAACCTGGCCCAGGGCTTGTTCGGCGCGGAAAACAAGCGCTTCCCGGTTGGTACCATTCCCGAAGAAAGCGTCACGTGGGGCGGCTTGCACATCACCGCCGTACAGGTCGGCATCGTCGTAATTTCCTTCGTCCTGATGGTAGTGCTGCTGGTTGTTATGCGCCGCACGCAACTCGGACGCGCGCTGCGCGCCATCGCCGAGTCGCCGAAAGCCGCTTATCTGCTCGGCATCAATGTCGAAGGGTTGTTCTTTCTGACGTCGTTTACCGCGGCCGCACTCGGCGGCGCGGCGGGCGTGCTGGTCGGACTGTCGTTCAATGCGATTTCTCCCTTCATGGGACAACCGATGCTGCACAAGGGCATCGCCGTCATCATCCTGGGCGGCATGGGCGACATTCGCGGTGCGCTGATCGGCGGCCTGTTCCTCGGCTTTGCCGAAGTCATGACGGTGGCCTACATCTCCAGCGACCTGCGCGACGCGGTCGCCTTCGGCTTGCTGTTTTTAATCTTGCTGGTCCGACCTTCGGGCATGTTCGGCAAAGTACTCGAAAGAAAGGCCTGACAGATGGCTGAATGGTGGGAAGGATTCTGGTCGACCTACAACACGGTCGTCTACGGCATCGGCGTCAATGCCCTGCTCGCACTGTCGATTTACCTGACACTGTCGTGTGGCCTGCTGTCGCTGGCCAATGCAGCGTTCATGGGTATCGGCGCCTATGCGGCATCATTGATCAGCATGCAGACAGGCTTGCCGTTCCCGGTGGCGCTAGCCGCCGGCGCAGTGCTGCCGGCGCTGGTGGCACTGGTGATCGGCATCCCGACGCTGCGGCTATCGGGCGTCTACCTGGCGATGGCCACGCTCGGCTTCGGTGAAGTGGTGCGGGTATCGATCATCAACATCGGCTTTACCGGCGGCCCGATGGGCCTGAACGGCATTCCGCAGAAAACCGAGTTCTGGCACATCGCGCTGATTTTACTGCTGACTCTGTACTGCCTGGCGCGGGTACGGCGCTCCAAGATCGGTCGCGCCTTCGAGGCCATCAAGGAGGACGAAATCGCCGCGCGCCTGATGGGCGTCAATGTCGCCCGCTACAAGCTGTTGGCATTCGTGCTGGGCGCGGTGATCGCCGGCATCGCCGGTGGCCTCAATGCGCATTACACCTTTACCATCGGCCCCAACAATTACGGCTTCGAGAATGCGGTCGACATCCTGACCATGGCGGTCTTCGGCGGCACTAGCAACCTGATCGGCCCTACCATTGGCGCGGCGATCCTGACGCTGCTGCCGGAAGCGCTGCGCGAGTTGAAGAACTTCCGCCTGGCCGTCAACGGACTGATCCTGATCCTGGTCATTCTCTACCTGCCGAAAGGCATCTGGGACCCGCGGCGCATCCGTGGATTCTGGCAGCAACGCACAGCACGGAAGGTGACCTGATGCTGCACTTTAATCGAATCAGCAAAAATTTCGGTGGCCTGCAAGTCTTGCAGGACGTCAGCTTCACAGTGCCGCAAGGCGGCATCTTTGGCCTGATCGGCCCCAACGGCGCCGGCAAGACCACCGTCTTCAACCTCATCACCGGCCTGATCCGCAAATCCGGGGGCAGCATTACCTTCAACGGCCAGGACCTGGACGGCATCGCGCCGCACAAGATCACCAAGCTCGGCATTGCCCGCACCTTCCAGAATATTCGCGTCTTCAAAGAAATGACTCTGCTGGAAAACGTCGTGGTCGGCATGCATGACCAACTCGACTACGACTTCGGCAGTATGCTGCTCAACCTCGGCAGCTTTCGCAGCATGGAAACGGCAGCGCGCGAGCGGGCGCTCGAACTGCTGTCCTGGGTCAGGCTCGACCATAAGGCGCATTTTCTGGCAGACAGCCTGTCGTACGGCGAACAGCGCAAGCTCGAATTCGCCCGCGCGCTGGCAACCAAGCCAAAATTGCTGCTTCTTGATGAACCCGTAGCGGGCATGAACCCGTCGGAGAAGACCGAACTGATGGCCGAGATCGTCAACATCAAGCAGCGTGGCTTCAGCATTTTTTTGATCGAACATGACATGCGTTTCGTGATGGGGCTGTGCGACGAAGTCGCCGTACTCAACTTCGGCAAGATCATCGCCCAAGGCGTGCCGGACGATATCAAGAACAACCCGGAAGTCATCGAAGCATACTTGGGCAAGGAGGAAACCGCATGAGCGAGATCCTGCGCATTCAAGACCTGGTGGTCGCGTACGGCCACATCGAAGCCGTCAAGGGTATCGACCTGACACTCAACCAAGGCGAGATCACGGCGCTGGTCGGCGCCAACGGCGCCGGCAAGAGTACCGCCCTGCTAGCGGTGTCGGGCCTGTTGAAACCGGTACGCGGCCAGGTCACGTTCGACGGCGCTGATCTGACAAAGCTGGCTGCCCACAAGATCGTCAGCAAGGGTGTGGTGCAAGTGGCCGAGGGACGTGCGATCCTGACCACGCTGACGGTGGCGGAAAATCTGGCGCTCGGTGCTTATACCCGCAAAGACAAGGTGAAGGTTGCGCAGGACTTGGACTGGGTATTGACGATGTTTCCGGTGCTGAAGTCGCGCGCCGGCGGCTTTGCCGGTAATTTGTCCGGGGGCGAACAGCAGATGCTGGCGATCGGACGCGCGCTAATGGCGCGGCCCAAGGTACTGCTGCTCGATGAACCGTCGATGGGACTCGCACCACTGATGGTGCAGGAAATTTTTCGGGTGTTGAAGGAGATAAACAAGACCGGGCTGACCATTTTACTGGTCGAGCAGAACGTCAGGCAGGCGTTAAGGATCGCGCATCGCGGCTATGTGCTCGAAACGGGGAAGATCGTGCTGGCCGATAGCGGTGAAAAGTTGCTGGGCAATCCGAAGGTGGTGGAAGCGTATTTGGGGGGATAGGATTGATCGTGTTGATCATATTGATCAGCCCCGAAATGGCGAGCACGCCGCGGGGTTTTTACGGAATCAATATCATGGGTTTTTCACTCTGGTGATGATTGTCAACCCCGGCGAGCCTGCGTTTTCCACCTGAGCAAGCAACCGGCCGCATAAATGATGACCATCCAAAAACCAAGGTTCAGGAGAATGATTTCATCCTGGTAGGAACATCCGCCAAAAGGGAAACTGTGAAAGCGCGGACACCCTGGAAGTTGTATGCCAAGCAGGAAATAAAATAATGGCGACAGGACGAACGCACTGCCAGCCAGCTGTATGCCGAACCAGCCGTACATCTTTGCTGCCAACCCGAAAAAAATGATCAGGAAGACGGCAGGCAGTAAGATTTCCATGATCATGGTCCGCGCTAAAAAATAAAACATGTTGTCAACAGATAAGCCGGATCGAACATGAACGCCGGCCTTGTCCAGTATCGAGCGCAACGCTTAATTATTCAAACTGTATTTGAAATGTTTTTCCCGAACATCGCAGGTAGTGACCAACTACCATGCGCGCAATGTTCATAAACACGCGTTCGATCAGCCCGATCCCGGCATTAAAGAATTTTTTAATACAAAGAACACGCCACTTTTTGCCGCGCAAAATGCCGAGGTTGCATTGCCGATAAGCAGAACCTTGTAGTGGTGTACGGCGTTCTTCATATTCAAAAAACCGCCAGAACCTGTCTCATGTCAAGGTCGATACGACCACCATTGGCATCATCGTCCATAGGCTGTCCGTGTATTGCTACCACCATCGCGCCTTGTACGGAACACGTCGACCGAGATATCGCACCTTGGCGCAGCGCGTTGGCAGGCCGGCCGCGTAACGATGTTTCGTATCGTTTAATCGTTTTACTATTTGCCGAAGCCGATGATTAAATCTCCTCTTTCCGTGTGCAGGCTGGCGCCTGTGAATTTGATGGCAGACAGATTTCGTGCTGCCGCGCTCGATCCCGGTACTGCAACTGAACGTCATCGCGAAAATTCTGCTACTCCGGCAAGCTCGTCCCGCATTCCGGTCGCGCGAGATTCCGACCGGTTAGCGGGATCGACACTCGCGCGTTTCGCGCGCATATTTTCAGCTTACCCTGGCAACACCGTCAAAGGCAGTTCTGCAGTGCCCCGCAGGCTCGACGGGCATGACGCGAAGGCACCGTTCGGGACTTTCTCGAAGAACGTGCAGCCCGCTCGGCCATTCGGCCTCGTCTTGAGCAGTGTCGAGCAACAACAGCTCGAAGCGGAATTTGGCCCAGACGTGGTCCACGAGTGCCTGGCCCATGATGTGTTCGACAGTGCGGACGCCCTGCGCCGTCAACTCACGCATGAGAACAGGCCAGCTATTTCGTTGTCGGACTATCAGCGTATCCAAACCTATGTGCCACGCTACCATTTTTCCACGGCATCCGAAACAGGGTCTCCCAAGAACAGGCTGGACCCTGACGGCTTGCATCGGCTAAAGGACGCGATCGTTAATACGACGGCCACGCGCGTAACGGAAATTAGCGGCGACAAGCAAGGTAGTCGTTCATTTACAGTGAGCACGCAATTCGGTTTGCCCGAAGGGTGGAGCGCGCACGACACGTTGTCCCAGTCGACGCATAACGTGCTCAGTTTGCGTACCACGTTGCGCAGTCCGGATGGCGGCGCCGGATCGACGCTGCGTAGCTTCGACGGCCTACGGCTGTCGATGGAGGAAGCGTACAAGGGGACCCTGCCTACCCGACTGGACAAATTGAATACCATTGAACGCCCACTTGCCACCGTCAATTTCATGACAGCCCGTTCTTGCAGGATATTGGGCGTCACGACGGAGAACCTGCGCGAAATTCGCGGTTGTCGCATCCAGCATCGCCCTACGCTTGCGCACGCCGACTGGCTACAGCGACAGTATCCGGATCAGACACTCGGCGCGCTGATTGATCACACTACCTGGGCCAAAAGCCAACTTCGAAACACAGCCCGCATCGTTGGCCACGAACCCTTGCCGCGACCTGCGGTGCACCTTCAAGGCAGCAACGAATGGCGCGAGCCGAAACCAACGTCCAAATTGCGTGACTGGAGCTATTTTAAGGAAGAAACCGAGCGATACACGGTCGTACATTTAACCGGCCGCGCGCTGCCCGAAGTCGATGACGTAACGCAAGACTGGCGGAACGCCGCACAGCTTGCCATAGAAGAGTATAAAACGCGATGTGTGGCCGATGCCTCTGCCGATCAAGCGAAGGACATTGCCGACAATATCGATCGCATGCTGGCAAAAAAATTGGCCGCGATCGATGCTGAAGAGCAGATCGTCAGGCAGCGTTATGATTTACCAGTCGGCACTGTCCCGCGGCATATTAATTTTGATGTAATTTATAAAACGCAGCCGATTGGCGATATGAGCGCATGATTTGCCTGCGTAACCTTGGCGAGGTCTTATACTGATCGTTTATTTCGTGCAGAAAATACCTTCACATGCAGTCCGTCTCATCTTTAAAAGTCCTACTCACTATATTCGTTCTCTCCGCCAGCACGGCTCAACCTGGAGAACTCGAGCAGCAAATGCTGCGCGGTTCCGTGCTTGGGGATGCCAGTGCGCGACTCGGCTGCTTTGACGCGCTAACCAAGGCAGCGACTGCTGCAACCGTGGCTGGCAATCCGACGCCGGACCCGACGGTCGCCGCAAATGTCCGACCTGTTGCCAAGGCAATCCCGGCTATTGCGTCGTCCACGATGGCGCCGCCCGAAACGCCGATCTCGCGCCTTGAGCAATCCTGGGAGATAACACCCGCCGCCCGCCGCGGCGTATTTTCATTTCGTTCGCACCCCGACAACCACCTGCTTCTAGCAAATTACAGCACGCAAACCAATGACGAACCCTATCGCGAATTTACGCCGGCGGGCATCAAATCGAAACGTGTCGAACTGTCGTATCAGCTCAGCTTCAAGATGAAAATGGCCGAGCAGCCCGCGGATTTGCCAGTTGATCTGTGGTTTGGTTATACGCAGCAGAGTTTCTGGCAAGCTTATAACCGTGCCGCGTCGAGTCCTTTTCGTGAAACCAATTATCAGCCCGAAGTCATCGGTATTTGTCAACGTAGTTGGTAAGATTTTTAGTTATGCGGCAATACGTTCCTCTTCAATTTGATTCAGCATTTCCCGATCTGGATTGAGCTGCACCTGATCGATCCAGCGCCAGTTT
>JACMQD010000010.1 GCA_014377155.1 Herminiimonas sp. | reverse complement strand
TCGCGACTGGCAAATAACGGGCTGGCGCGACGACGATGCGTCGCTATGGAAGCCAGCTTTTCATTCAAGGCATCGGTATCGATCTTGGTATTATTTGGTAGCAGCATGCTTGGCGAGGCTGACGCTGACTCTGGCTCGCAGCATTGCACGGCGAGTAGCGGTTTGCTTGGGTGAGAAAGGCGAAAGTATAAAGGATTCGCTTGCGAAACGCGCGTGGTTTGTTGCGATCCGTACAAACCTCTTTGGGAGGAAAATTTGACGAAACCATGCCGCAGGGGTTGCAAACGCCCCTGCGGTACCGTCATTGGCTGCCTTGCATCACCGGCCCCGGCGGCCAGCCGAGATTTAACGTGGCAGATCGAACACCAGTATTTCGGCCTGCGCGCGACCCTCGACGCGCACCGCACTTTCGTCACGCACCTTGAGCGCATCGCCTGCGGTCAGTTCCTGCCCATTGACCAGCGCGGTGCCGCGCGCGATATGCACATAGATCAGCCGATCTGCACCCACGGTTATTTCAGACTGCTGGCCGACGTCGAACAGGCCGGCATAGACCCGCGCATCCTGATGGATCATGACCGAGCCAGCCTCTCCCTGCGGTGACGCGATCAGACGCAACTTGCCATCCTTTTCACTGCGCTCGAAGTTTTTTTCTTCATAGCTCGGTGCGATGCCTTTGACATTCGGCTCGATCCAGATCTGCAGCAAATGAGCACCCGCTTCTTTCGAGTGGTTGAACTCGGAATGTTGTACGCCGCGCCCGGCGCTCATGCGCTGCACGTCACCAGGCCGAATAACGCTACCGGTACCCATGCTGTCCTTGTGTTCGAGCGCGCCATCGAGCATGTAGGTGATGATTTCCATGTCGCGATGGCCATGCGTGCCGAAACCGGCGCCGGCTTCGATGCGGTCGTCGTTAATCACGCGCAAGGGCCCGAAGCCCATGTATTGTGGATCGTAATAATCGGCAAACGAGAAGCTATGATAAGAATCCAGCCAACCGTGATTGGCATGGCCGCGCTCTTCACTTTTACGTAATTCCAGCATGATGTCGACCTTTCTGTGATGATGAATTGTTTCTGGGTCTGACTATAGACTTTTATGGAGAACAGAAACAGGGCACAATTTCAGACAAATCATTCAACTATTTTAAACAATATTTTGCGATGAAGCTCACACTCGAATTTCTCCGCATCCTTGACGCCATCGATCGCAAAAGAAGCTTTGCGGCCGCCGCGGTCGAACTCGACCGCGTGCCGTCAGCGCTGACTTATAGCGTGCGCAGGCTCGAAGAAGATCTTGACGTCCTGCTGTTCGACCGCAGTGGCCATCGCGCAAAACTGACGGACGCCGGACGCGAATTGCTTACTGAAGGACGGCACCTGCTACGTGCGGCCGATGAACTGGAGCGCCGTGTCAAGCGTACAGCCAGTGGCTGCGAAGTGGAGTTGCGGATTGTCCTCGATGGCATCATTCCATTCGAGCGGATGTTCGCATTGATTGCGGATTTCGACCGCCAGGGTACCGGCACCCGTCTGCGATTTTCTTGCCAGGTGCTGTCGGGTGTGTGGGAGTCGTTGCTCGAAGGCAGCGCCGATCTGGCTATCGGTGCCTCTTACGACAGTCCGGAATTGATGCGCATGAGCGGGGAGTTTCGCACCAGACCACTGGGCTTGATCGACTGGGTGTTTGCAGTCGCACCCGACCATCCGCTGGCATGCTTGCCCGAACCGCTGACGGCGGACGTGATGCTAGCGCATCGGGCCGTTGCGGTCGGTGATACCGGTCGCCATTTGCCGGGCATGAGTACTGGCCTGCTGAGCGGGCAAGATACCCTGACCGTACCGACGTTACAGGCGAAGCTGGGTGCGCAACTCGCCGGCCTGGGTTGCGGCCATTTGCCACGTGGCCTGGCAGAGCCGCATCTCGCCTCTGGCGCATTAATCGAAAAGCAGACCATTGACTTGAAACCGGGCGGCGTGACGCAATTTGCCTGGCGCGCGTCGTCGCGCGGTAAATCGCTGAAATGGTTCCTGACCAGGCTC
>JACMQD010000110.1 GCA_014377155.1 Herminiimonas sp. | reverse complement strand
ACGCCCGAGTTCTGGCGTGGTTAGGGTCAATGGCCAGGACGTCGGCAAGCTCAAGGCGTCCGGCCTGCCCTACCTGCGGCGCAATCTCGGGCTGATATTCCAGCAACAGTCGCTGCTGTTCGACCGTTCCGTACTGGCTAATGTGATGCTACCGCTGCTGGTAACCGGGGCGACCCACGACGATGCGCAAAAGCGCGCGCGCGCAGCACTTGAGAAGGTCGGCCTGGAACAGAAGGCGGCGAGCGCGCCGCTCAGTCTGTCCGGTGGCGAGCAACAACGCGTCGCGATCGCGCGTGCCATTGTCAACCGGCCGCAAATCATTCTGGCCGACGAGCCGACCGCCAACCTCGACCGCGCCAGCGCCGATAAGGTACTCGACGCGCTTAAGGCGTTCAATGCAGCAGGCGTGACCTGCATGATCTCGACCCATGACGAGGTCATCCTGCGTGCGGCGACGCGGGTAATCGCGCTTGACTGCGGCAGGCTGGTCACGAGCACGTACCGCAATGAGGCCATTGCATGAACATCTGGCTACGACAGCATCTGGCAGCGCTCACCGGCGCATTTCATCATGCCTGGAAGGCGCGGGGCAGCTTTGCACTGAACGCGCTGGTGGTGGCTATCGCGTTAGCCTTGCCAATCGCCGGGCTGACATTGCTTGAAAACATGCGTCCGGTCTCCGAGCGACTGGCGATCGAACCTGAAATTAGCATTTTTATGGCAATGGAGGCCACGCGCGACAGTGCGCTGGCACTGGCGCCGGCGATCCAGCAGGTGCTGGCGCAAGGCAAGAGCACCGGCACCCTCGCATTCATTCCGCGTGAATCGGCATTGGACGCATTGAAAAGCCGGACCGGCATGGCCGATACGCTCGCTACCTTGGGCGCTAATCCACTGCCGGATGCGTATGTGCTGAAACTGGCGAATTTTCGAAACGCGGCCGATGCGGCCGCGGTCGATGCGTTGGCAGAACAACTGAAGGCGCTGCCGGAAGTCGCGCAAGTACAGGTCGATTCCGCGTGGATCAAGCGCTTGTCGGCATTGTTGCATGTACTGCGGCTAGCATTGTTGCTACTGGCAGTCATGCTGGCAGTCGTCGTAATAGCAGTGATCTTCAACACCATCCGCATGCAGGTACTGACCCAGCACGATGAGATCAAGGTCTCGCGCATGGTGGGCGCCACCGACAGCTTCATCTATCGGCCGTTCTACTATACCGGTGCACTGCTGGGCTTGTGCGCCGGCAGCATTGCCCTGACGATCGTGCGATTGTCGTTGCAACCAATGAACGATGCGATTAGCGAGTTTGCCCGTCTGTATGGCTCACAATTTCCCATCGCGCCGCTCGACCTGCGCATGGCGGTTATTCTGTTGGCGATCAGTGCGTTGCTCGGACTCACCGGATCGCTGTTGTCGGTACGCAGACATCTAGCGAGGCTGGACTGATCAGCCCCGCGTGGCAGGTTTTAAAGTTCTTTAGATGCGCTGGTTATATCATTTCTACAAACAAATCGAATCAAATTACTAATATTGGTAATTTTTTACACACTTTTGGTTTGTTTCACTCAAAAACTTGGTTGATTACCGCCCGATTTATTGATTTTCGCAACTTTTCTTGCATTTGAGGCTCCTATCTACTTAAAAGCACTGGCTTGAGTAGTGAAATCGCGGTTTGTAACCAATATTTTCGCTCTTAGCACTCATCATCAGAGAGTGCTAATATACGTCTTTGTCTTTGATTCGGCTTGGCCCAAGTCGGTCTACACTGTAAGGAAGCTAGGAGAAAGTATGAATATGCCGTTAGCGCAGTCAGCATTGGTTCCCGCCAATAATGCATTGGCACTCGGATTTTCTGGCAGTCTCGGCAACATCGATGCGTACATTTCGGCAGTTAACCGTCTGCCAATGCTTACCCATGACGAAGAAATTTCCCTGGCCACACGCCTTCGCGAGACCAACGACTTGGCCGCGGCGCAAGCGCTGGTACTGTCACATCTGCGGTTGGTAGTGTCGATCGCACGCGGCTACCTCGGCTATGGCTTGCCACATGCGGATTTGATTCAAGAAGGCAATATTGGTTTGATGAAAGCGGTCAAGCGTTTCGATCCTGATCAGGGCGTACGACTGGTGTCGTATGCGATGCACTGGATCAAGGCCGAGATGCACGAGTACATCCTGAAGAACTGGCGTCTGGTAAAGGTGGCAACGACCAAGGCCCAGCGCAAGCTGTTCTTTAACCTGCGCAGTCACAAACAGGGCCTCGATTCTATGACACCGACTCAGGTCGATGCACTTGCCGCGACCCTCAACGTCAAGCGTGAGGAAGTTATCGAGATGGAAACCCGACTGTCGGGACGCGACATCGCGCTTGAAGCGCCGACCGACGATGAAGACGACAAGTTCGCGCCGATTGGCTATCTGTCGTCGGATCTCAGCGAGCCGACCAAAGTCCTGGAAGCGCAGCAGTATGACCGCCTGCAAACCGATGGTCTGGGAGCGGCATTGGGCAAGCTCGACGACCGTTCCCGTCGGATTGTAGAGGCGCGCTGGTTGGCCAACGATGACGGCTCGGGATCGACCTTGCATGAACTGGCAGCCGAGTTTGGCGTATCGGCCGAGCGTATTCGCCAGATCGAAGCGGTCGCATTGAAGAAGATGAAGGCGACGCTGGGTGCGTATACCTGAGTGGTTCGCAATCAATGAGAAGGGCGCTCTTTCGAGCGCCCTTTTTGTTGGATCTTCGAATCAGGACAGCAGAATTTTGAGGTCATGCACGATCGGCGCGGCGCCTTGGCCATGGCGAAGGTAAAGCCGAATACGGCCTTGCGGATCGAACGCATAACTGGCCGACGTGTGATCCATAGTGTAGCTACCCGGCTCCTTGCCAGGCGATTTCTGGTAGACGATCTTGAATTCCTTCGCCACCTTGGCGGTCGCATCCTTGTCACCGATCAAACCCAAAAAGCGCGGGTCGAAGGCGGGTACGTACTTGGACAAAATCGCCGCAGTATCGCGCTCGGGGTCGACGGTGACGAACAGTACCTGTACCCGGTCTGACAACGGCCCCAGCTCTTTCATCACCGCTGCCATTTCGGCCATGGTGGTTGGACAGACATCCGGGCAGTGGGTATAACCGAAAAACATCACGACGGCTTTGCCTTTGAAATCGGCGAGGGTGCGCGGCGTGCCGTTGTGATCGGTCAGCGCGAAATCCCGGCCCCAGTCGAGTCCGGTAATATCGGTATTCTTGAAAGTAGTGGCCGCCGGCGTCAACATCATCTGTTCGCTGGTGCCGGCCGGCTTGTCGCCGCAGGCAGCGAGTACGAGAAAGGCAAGCATGCTGGCGAGAGTACGCAATGTCATGAAATGTTCAGAACTTCAGATAGTGGTCGACCAGCAATGCGACAAACAACAGCGACAGGTAGATGATCGAATAGGTGAACGCTTTGCGCGCAATCAGATCCGTGTAGCGCCGATAGATCTGCCACGAATACCAGAGGAACACGATGTCGAGCACGATGGCGCTGGCCAGGTAGATCAGGCCGCTCATCCTGACAGCGTACGGCAGCATGGTGGTGGCTGTCAGTGCAATGGTGTAAAGCAGGATATGGAACTGCGTGAACTTGAGGCCGTGCGTCACCGGCAGCATGGGCAATCCGGATTTGGCATAGTCGTCGCGCCGATACAGTGCCAGTGCCCAGAAATGCGGCGGCGTCCAGATAAAGATGATCAGCACCAGGATCCATGCCTGCATCGGCAGGTCATTGGCCACCGCTGCCCAGCCGAGCGCGGGCGGCATCGCACCCGACAAGCCGCCGATGACGATGTTTTGTGGCGTGGCCGGCTTCAGGATCATCGTGTAAATCACCGCATAGCCGACGAAGGTGGCGAAGGTCAGCCACATAGTCAGCGGATTGACGAAGTGATACAAGATCCACATGCCCAGACCGCCGATGATGCCGGAAAAAACCAGTGTTTGCGGGACGGTGATTTCACCGCTCGCCATCGGTCGGCGTGC
Source organism: Herminiimonas sp. (assembly GCA_014377155.1). The sequence continues at coordinate 890 of JACMQD010000110.1, read as the reverse complement.
GGTCCGTGCCATGCGCGAGTCGATTTCGCGTTCGACCAGGCAGTTGACGGCGAAGGCCGCGCCGGCAAGCAGCCAGATGCCGGCCGTGGCGGCGATGACTATTTTCCAGTCCGGCAGATCCGGCGTTGCCAAAAACATCCCGATAACCGCGCAAAACACCGCCAGCTGCGTCACGCGTGGCTTGGTCAACGCAAGATACTGGGCAATGCGGTTGGCGGGGACAGTAAGGGTAGTCATGGATGAAGTCAGGCGACGGAAAAGCGCGTTAATGCGTGGTCCGGCGCCAGTTCAGCCGGGATGCGAGCCTTGTAGTTTAACATGACCAGCAATAGCAGCAGCAGCGCCGCGCCGCCATTGTGCGCCACTGCTAGCGCCAGCGGGAATTTCAGAAAAATGGTTGACATGCCGGTAGCGAACTGCAGCCCGAGCACGATCAGAATCCAGCGTCCCGTGCGGCGTAGCCCATCGACTTTGAGCGCACGGTGAGCAACCCACGCCGCGACAGCCAACAACACAAACGCGAACATGCGATGAACCCAGTGAATCGCCGTAAGCGCCGGGAAAGGCAGATAGTCGCCAGCGGCGGTCATGCCCAACGGACGCCACAACGTGAAGCCGTTCGCAAAATCCATGGTCGGCACCAGCGCACCATCGCACAACGGGTAATCGGTGCATGCCAGCGTTGCATAATTCGTGCTGACCCAGCCACCCAAGGCAATCTGCATCATCAACACGCCAATCGCAAGTGCCCCCGGCAACCGCAGCGCGACGGCCGTTACCGCAACCGGCATGTGCTCGCTCTGGCGCGCGGCAAGCCACGCCAGCAGGCCCAGCAGACTCATCCCCAGAAGCAAGTGGATGGTGACGATGACCGGTTGCAGTTTCATGGT
>JACMQD010000109.1 GCA_014377155.1 Herminiimonas sp. | reverse complement strand
TGACCTGTACGCCGAAGCGGGTCTCGCGCCGGGTTTGACCGACCCATTGCGTGGCCCCTATTTGCGCTGGATGGTGTTCTATGGCTCTTGCTTCGAGCCGGCGCTGATCGACAGGATGATGAAGCGCGAGCCGGCGCCGCCTTCGACGTCGCCCTACGGCGACTTTGATACGATGTTCGCCACGCTGACGCAGCAACTTGCGCGCGGGCCGTACCTGCTTGGCGAACGCTTCAGCGCCGCCGATGTATTGTGGGGCACGGCGTTGAAGTGGACGACCGGTTTCAGCATGATTCCTGCGCTGCCCGAAATCGTCGCTTACGTCGAACGCGTCGGTAGTCGTCCGGCGGCGCTCAGGGCAGGCGTCAAAAATGCCGCGCTGGCGGCGGCGCAGGCCTGAGTGTGACGAAGGGGCCATGACGAGTGTAAAAGGTTTAAACAATGCGCAGGCGGGGGCTCGGACAGAGGCAGCAGGAGCGAGACATCGACCCTGCACGCGCCGACCATGAGTAACCCGATTTGAAAGGACTGCAATGAATCTGGAAGAAGCATTGGCCAACGATGCCGAGGTAAGACCGCGACTGCTGGCGGCAATCGCCGAGAAATATCAGCTCGATGGCAAATCCATTGCAAAAGTCGATGCGTGCACGCTTGGTAACTGGCTGCACGGCGAAGCCGAAAGAAAATGTCAGTTTCTAAAAAGCTTCCGTCCCTGCGTCGAAGCGCATGACGCGTTCCATGCCGAAGTGGAAAAAGTGGCGCGCCAAATCAATCTGGGCGAATACGATCTGGCAAAGAGCATGCTGGGAAGCGGTACGCCGTGTACCAAGGCGTTTCTGGCAATGGCCGCCGCCGTGCGGCAACTCAAAGCGGAAGCCAAGCTGTAGAGCGCCTGCCAGCAATACCAACCTTGATTAACGGACACATACGATGACATCGAGCGCCACCCCGCAGTTTTTGCAAATGACCGGCATCCACGAACCGTCCGGCGTCCAGCAACTTCCGGACGGGCGATTCCTCGTCGTCGAGGACGAGAAAGACCACCCGTTCAGTCTTGTCACCGTTGGCTCGGATGGGCAGATCAGTGCCACGTCGCCGGGTCCGGGATTGTTCGATTGGTTCGATAGCTTCTGGAAGCTCGATGACCTCGAAGGTATCACCATCGACAAGGCAGGGAACATCTATGCCATCACCTCCCATTCCCGCGATGGGGACGGCACCGAGAAAAAGAGCCGCGACAAGCTGGTCCGGTTCCGGGTTGAAGGTGATCGCCTCGTCGGCTCGCAAGTCGTCGGCCATTTGAAGCCGGCATTGACGCAGGCGCATCGGGTGCTGGACATGGCGGTGGCGGTCACCGATGTCAAGGCCGATGGCGGCTTCAATATCGAAGCGCTGGAATTCAGCGCCGACCAGCAGCGCCTGCTGGTCGGTTTTCGCAGTCCGCTGGCGGACAACCGCGCCATCATTGCCAGCATCGACAATGCCGCCGCCATGTTCGACGCCGATGAGCCCCCGCGCATTGCGCCCGCGCTGATTACGCTGGATCTCGATGGCGACGGCATTCGCTCGATGGCGTACATTTCCGTCCTCGGCGGCTACCTCATCAGCAGCGGACCCGTCGCACGGCAGCAGGTTCAATTCAAGGTCTGGTTCTGGAATGGCGATCCAGACGCGCCGGCACGCCGCGTGTCAGTGCCCGGACTGCCGGGATTCGAACATGCCGAAGGCATCAGTGCGGCCCTCATCGATGGCCGGCAGTGCATCGTGATCGTCAGCGACGATGGCAGCCGGCAAGAAGGGCGCTTCGCGCAATTTCTGGTACTGGACGCTGATCGGTTGCAGATCGACGGTTAAGGTTCGTTGCGCCTTGCGAATCGGCATGCCAGACCTATCGACTGCAGATTAGCACGGACTGTGCAAGTAAGGCCTCGTCGCAAGATGTGCGCAGGCTTCGCTCACAACCGCATGAGGATGACGCCAACGCGAAAACGGCGGCATTGGAAGGCCGCCGTCAATCGCATGTACAGAAATAAAAGCTACCAAGCCATCATTCCGTCGGCGGTACATACCCCATCGCCGCATCCGCACCGTCGCCGAAAAAATGCTTTTCCATTTGCGTCGCCAGATATTTGCGTGCGCGCACATCGGCCAGGTTCAGGCGGTTTTCATTGACCAGCATGGTCTGGTGTTTGAGCCACGCGGCCCAGGCTTCCTTGGAAACGGATTCGTAGATTTTCTTGCCGAGTTCGCCGGGATAGGGCGGAAAGTCCAGTCCTTCGGCTTCTTTGTTGAGTTTGCTGCAGTGGATCATGCGGCTCATGGTGATTCCTTTAAGTGATCGAGTATCGAAAAGCAAATTATGGCAAACGCGTCACAGGGGTTTGACCAGCACCAGTGACTTGCGTTGCCAGTTATACATGTGCTGGCGGTCCTTCGGCAAATCGTCGACGGTCGCCGGCACGAACCCGCGCTTGAGAAACCAGTGTGCGGTCCGGGTTGTCAGGACGAACAATTGCTTGAAGCCTTCGGTGCGCGCCCGGTTTTCCATGTGCTTGAGAATGCGCTCGCCGTCGCCCTGGGTCTGCACTTCGGGATTGACCGTCAGGCATGCCATTTCTGCCATTTTTTCAGCGGGGAACGGATACAGCGCCGCACAACCGAAGATCACGCCGTCATGCTCGATGACGGAAAAATTATTAATTTCACGTTCGATCAGTTCGCGACCGCGTTTGACCAGCGTGCCGTCGGCTTCGAGCGGCTCGATCAGTTTAAGAATGCCGCCGACGTCGTCGATGGTGGCCTCTCTCAGGCTCTCCAGCTTTTGGTACGACACCATCGTGCCGACACCATCGTGGGTAAACAATTCCAGCAGCGCCGAGCCATCCATCTCGAAAGGCACGATATGCGTACGCTCGACGCCGGCGTTGCAAGCCTTGATCGCATGCTTGAGGTAATAGGCGGCGTCGGCCGGCAGGAACGCCGCCGACATCACCGCTTCGGCCTGATGCGACGACAGTTCACGAATTTCTTCACCGCCGCCATCGACCATCATCGCCGTTTCGGTAATGAAAATGAGCTTGTCGGCGCGTAGCGCAATGGCTGCCGATACCGCCACATCTTCCATGGTCAGGTTGAAAATTTCGCCAGTCGGTGAAAATCCCAGCGGTGACAGCAGCACCAGTCCACCGGTGCTGAGGATCGGATGAATGGTTTCATAAGCAATCTTGCGCGTGAGGCCGGTCAGTTCCAGATCGACGCCGTCGATCACGCCGATTGGTCGCGCGGTGACGAAGTTGCCGGAAATGATACGAATCGCTGCATTCGACATCGGCGTATTCGGCAACCCCTGGCTGAAGGCGGCTTCGATGTCGAGCCGCAGTTCGCCAGCGGCTTCTTTGGCGCATTCCAGCGCAGCCGGGTCGGAAATGCGCAAGCCGTTGTGGTAGCGCGCTTCGACATCACGCAATGCGAGCTGTTCTTCGAC
>JACMQD010000108.1 GCA_014377155.1 Herminiimonas sp. | reverse complement strand
TCCATGTGCGCCTCGTTGACCTGGGTAGCGCTGATGAACAACGACTCCGCAATCTCGCTGACGCAGCCATTACCGAATTCGCATGCTTCGGCCAGCGCCAACGCTGGCCCGTACATGCCTCCTCGCGACAACAACGCCTGCGATACCGCTTCCGACAACTGAATGTTATCCAGTACTTCTTCCATCGGAATACCCAGCAGCCGATCAAGCAACGAAAACATGCCTGCGACGAAAAGATTTTCAGCTTCCGATTTTGGCAGCAAACCCTGCCCGAGCAGCTCGGCCAGTCGACCCCGCACGATCGCGGTCTGCATTAAAATCTGCGACTCGCCATTGGCGCTGGCGGTTGCAAGTAATACCGAAAGCCACCGGTACAACGGCGAATAGCCCAGCATTGCCACGGCATGGCGCAGCGACTGGATTTCGGTACCCAGACCGAAGCCAGCAGAATTGATATAGCGGAGCAATTTATAAGATAGTGCCGCATCACGCTTGAGCACCGCTTCCAGTTGGCGCACATCGGCGTTCTTGCGCACCATGTCCATCAGCTGCAAGATCATGGCTTGGGCAGGATTGAGACCTTTCGGTTGCGGCGCGTTGCGGGGCTCGCGATACAGGCCGCCGATGAACACATTCAGTCCGAGCGACGCGCACGAGTCATACTCCTGCCAGTTAGCAATCTGTCGTGCCACCATCCGGATCGAGCTTTGCTTGAGCGCGCCGTAGATCTTGGCCTGCGTCGGGAAATCGGTGGTCGCAAACTGGATTTCGACATGGCTGGCAATCGGCACCAGCGTCTTGTCCTGCGCAATCGCGTTGGCATCGCGCAGCGAGATGCCGAAGCCTTGCGCACGCAGCGATTTGACGGCGGCAATCGTGTCGTCATCGACAAGATCGGCCATCTTCAAAGTCAGAACCGTATGCTGCGGCGACATCGCTTCCAGTGCGGCGCTGCCAAGCAGTGCAGGACTGCTTTGCATGAAAACCAGGTTGTCGCCGAGCAGCCAGCCGTCGTCGTCCGAATGCAACCGGCCTGCGACAAAACCGGCCAGGTGATCGAGGTTGGCGTCGGTGTTTGCAATGTCGGTAGACCCTGCTTTTTGCAGCGTCAGTTCGTAGCCCAAGACCTTTTGTTTCGGGTCAAGGAGGGGCTCACGAACAATAAAAAAAGTGTCGTCCATTGTTGGTATGCGCGTTTCTTGATTGACGAAATAATGACCACAACGCAGGCGCAGGTTGCCAGCAGTGGCGTTCGAGGCGACGCTCGCGTACGAATCGTCGTCGCTACGGCTTGTCCGAAGTCCTCGGGCAATCGAGCAAGTCAGTCGACGCCGTCATCGTAAGCTGATCTGCCTGCGCAAAATCTGCCGGTGCATGATCGAGCGGCGCCCTGGTCAGCTGATTCTCGCGCTTCGGTTTGGCGAGAGGTCTGCGCCCTGCTCCGCTTCAGGCGCCGATTTTTTCGAGCTTCTCGAAAATCTTGGCAAGCTTTTCGTCAAGCGTGGCAGCCGTGAACGGCTTGACGACATAGCCGCTTGCGCCGGCTTGGGCGGCCGCGATGATATTTTCCTTCTTCGCTTCGGCTGTCACCATCAGTACCGGCAACTTCGCCAGAGCCGGGTCAGCGCGGATTGTCTGCAACATCGTAAGGCCGTCCATGACTGGCATATTCCAGTCCGAGATCACGAAATCGAAATGTTCGCTGCGTAGTTTCGACAGCGCCATCGAGCCGTCTTCTGCCTCGTCGACGTTGGTATAGCCGAGCTCCTTCAACAAATTACGCACGATGCGGCGCATTGTCGAAAAATCATCGACTACAAGGAATTTAGTATTCGGACCAGCCATGGTGACTCCATTGGTTCTTTAAACCGTTATCGATTGCTTCGTCCATTCGGCAAAAGCGTGCGTAGGCGAAATTAAATAGGTAGTTGCATTATGCACCGAGTGTCGCCCGCCAGGGCTGGCATGAACACAAAAGTCACACATTCGAACCCAAAATCAAACCCCTTGCCGATGCTGAAACAGGCTTCGTGCCTGTCGCCATATCAGACTGACAATAAGCACTGTGGTCCGCCGTGGCCCATCAAGCCGCTACACCCGCAAGGCACGACTGCTGTGCGTGGCCAGATACCCCAGCACCATGCCGGGCAAGCTGGCTAGCGGTCCCACCTCGTGCGTGGCGCCCACGGCAATCGCTTCTCGCGGCATGCCGAAAACTACACATGTCGCTTCGTCTTGAGCAAAATTATAAGCGCCTGCATTTTTCATCTCCAGCATGCCAAGCGCGCCATCCTTGCCCATGCCGGTCATGATGACACCGACCGCATTTTTGCCTGCAAACCTGGCTGCCGAGCCGAACAATACGTCAACCGATGGCCGATGACGATTTACAGGTGGCCCCTGATCGAGCTGCGTGATGTAGTTGGCGCCGCTGCGCCCTAGCAGCAGATGCGAATGGCCCGGCGCGATATACGCATGGCCGGGCAAGACGCGTTCGCCGTGTTCCGCCTCTTTTACGGATATCTTGCAAAGCGTATCAAGACGGCGTGCAAACGAGCGGGTGAAGCCTTCCGGCATGTGCTGCGTAATCAGGATCGCCGGGCAGTCCGATGGCATTTGTATCAGGAAGTCCTTGATGGCTTCAGTGCCACCAGTCGATGCGCCGATGATGATCAGTTTTTCACTACTCGTCAGGGGATTACGAATCAGGGGTAAGGCCTCGACACTGGCACTTGCGGCATCGCTTCTGGGTAGCGGGCGCGCCTTGATGCGTGCCTTGGATGCGGCGCGGATTTTGTCGGCAATCATTTCGGTGTATTCGCGCATGCCGGCCTGAATCGACAACTTCGGCTTGGTAACGAAATCGACTGCACCGAGCTCCAGTGCCCGCATCGTGATTTCGGAACCGCGCTCGGTCAGCGACGATACCATCACCACGGGCATGGGCCGCAGCCGCATAAGCTTTTCAAGGAAATCGAGGCCATCCATGCGCGGCATCTCGACGTCCAGCGTCAGCACGTCCGGGTTGGTTTGCTTGATGAGATCACGTGCCACGATCGGATCCGGTGCCACGCCAACGACTTCCATGTCGGGCTGACTACCGATGATCTCCTTCATGACACTGCGGATGAGTGCCGAATCATCGACGATTAAAACCTTGATTTTCATGGCTGCTATTTTCTGTCTGTTACACCGTGGGTTTGTGCAGGCTAAAACAGCTCGACTTCGCCGCCGACCGAGCCCGTCTGCAGGCGCGTTGCATAATCATGCTCGCGATTGACCAACGTGTTGTTGTTGAGTTGCTTGAGTTTTTTGACCAGCACTTTACCTGTTCGCGGAAAAAAATAAACCTTGCGGGGATGGATGTCATTGAGATCTTCGGCGATGATGCGGATATTTTCCGCGCGCAGATACTGGCGCACGAACTGGGCATTTCGTTCACCGACATTAATGGCCACGAAGCCACGCAGCACCGCACCGCCGCCAAACACTTTCGCTTCGAGGTTCTCGCGCCGTGCACCTGCCTTGAGCACATCGTTGATCAGTATTTCCATCGCATACGTTCCATAGCGCATCGATGCCGACACCGGACTGTCGGCATCGCCGCCGTTGTCGGGCAGCATAAAGTGATTCATGCCGCCGACGCCGGTAATCCGATCGCGAATGCATGCCGAAACGCATGACCCGAGCACGGTGACAATCAGCATATCCTTACCGGTAAAATAGTATTCGCCTGGCAGGATCTTGGCCGCATCGCGATCGAAGGTACGATCGTAATAAATGTTGGTGGCAAACTGTTCTTGAATTTGACTCATGGGCTATTTCTAGGGACGTCGCGAAGAGGCCGGTTTGGCCGCGCCGCCTCGATGGAGTTCATACACGGTCTTGCCACGCAGCTTGAATGCGTCTGTCACATAAAGAAAATTTTCCGAGTGACCCGCAAATAGCAAGCCATCGGGTTTCATCAACGGTACGAACCGCGCCAGGATGTTACCTTGTGTCGGTTTGTCGAAATAGATCATGACATTGCGACAGAATACTGCATCGAACGGGCCTGAAAGCGGCCACTTGTCGCCTAGCAGATTCAACGATTTAAACGTGATTAGTTGACGCAGTTCGGAACGCACGCGCACCAGTCCCTGTTGCTCGCCTTTGCCACGCTGGAAAAACCGTTTGGCGCGCTCGGGCGAAAGCTTGTCGAGCTTATCGATCGAGTAGATACCTTTTTCAGCGGTCGCCAGAACATTAGTGTCGATATCGGTCGCCACGATATGCACTGGCGGCGTCAACGTGTTGAATACCTCGCACAGTGTCATCGCAATCGAGTACGGTTCCTCGCCTGTCGAACTGGCTGAGCACCATACTTCGATGGGGCCTTTCAGATTTCGGGCATGCTCGGCCAGTAGAGGAAAGTGATGTGCCTCACGAAAAAAAGACGTCAGGTTGGTCGTCAGCGCATTGGTGAATGCCTCCCATTCGTCACCATCGCGACCACTTTCCAGATCATCGAGATACCGCGCAAACGACGTCGTGCCGATCGCCCGTAGACGGCGTGCGAGCCGGCTATAGACCATCTCTTGCTTACTGTCGGCCAGGGCAATCCCGGCGCGCTTATGAATGAGAGTCCGCACGCGTTCAAAATCACGCGGAGTGAAATCGAATTCCTTGGTCGTCTCGAGCTTGCTTCGCTTTTCGGACGTCATTACTGCATTCCTTCAATTATGATGTGACCGCCGCGATTGCCTGCCAGATCAACGGTATTTCGCGTATCGCCTTGCCCATTCGCCTTGTTGCGTTGCAAACCCAGCACAGTGGTCATTTTGAAAAGGAACGAACTTTCGTCCTGACGCACCCCGCCCGTACATCGCCTTAAGCCATCGCGACAACTGCACAGACCACATTAGTCAATGCATCGACGCGGCGTTTTCCTTTATTTAAAATTCTTCCCACTCATCGTTACCGGTTGTCGAAACCGAATGACGTGGCTTGCTCGCTGGACGTGCATGCGTTTGCACCGCGCCGTGTTTGCCGGACGCCATCGGTCCCCGGGCAGGTAGGGCCGCGACCACCAGTGACCTTGTAGCAATCCTGGCGGCATACTGGGTCCCGGCGTCGAGTTTAAATACCGATACCGACCGCGCCAGCATCGCGGCCTGATCCTGCATGCTTTGCGCGGCGGCTGCCGCCTGTTCTACCAGCGCGGCGTTTTGCTGGGTCATTTCATCCATTTGTGAAATTGCCTGATT
>JACMQD010000107.1 GCA_014377155.1 Herminiimonas sp. | reverse complement strand
TTGGCTTCTGGTTTTTCGAGTGCCGCTACCTTGGCTGGTGCCGACTGCCTGACAGGCTGTTTCGGTTTTATCGCCGGCGGGGGAACCACGACAGTCTTCGGCACGACAGCAGGCGGCGTATCGACGAACTCTTCTTTGGCATCGAGCGTCGTGCTAGCCGCGACGCCGGCAGAAGCAACCGGATCAGACTGCTTGACGCCACCAGTGGGAACGTATGGCTTGTCCTTTGATGGAATCTGGATGGCGATGTCATCTGCAAGCGGCTTCGGTTCCGAGTCGAGCACCATCGGCAGGCCAATGATGACCGCCAGCACCAGCGCCACGGCACCGACCAGACGACGACGCGCGCGTTTTTTTTCAGGCAGTACAGGATCGACTGGCTGATTTTCGGCATTCGCCTGTTTGCTATTCTTGCGCCGTCCGCGACCGCGCACGGCGTCCGAATCTTCTTCGGCGCGTGAATAAAACGCACTGTCATCCGCGGTCGGTTCATGCTTGTTTTTGCGAAGGAACGAGAACAAGCTCATGAGATGGGTAGTGACTTTTTCAATGATATCCGGAGCCGTTGCGCGCTTCCATCACGCCAGCGACGGTGAGGAAGGATCCGAAAACCGCAATTCTATCATTCTCCCCTGCCCTGCTGATTGCATTCGCGAAAGCGTTTGCAGGGGAATCAAAGGTTTCAATTGTGCATTCGGCATCCGGAACATGTTGTGGCACGATGCCTGCCTCTAGTAATTTGTCCTTGATCGCTTCGGCCGTCGCTGCCCGTGGCAATGGCAAATCAGTCACGCACCAGTGGTCGACCAGGCCTTTCACCTGCGCGATCATGCCGTCGATGTCCTTATCCTGCATGGCACCGAACACGGCATAAGTAAAACGATGAAAACCCATGTTGCCGAGGTTTTGTGCCAGCGCGGCGGCAGCGTGTGGATTATGTGCAACATCCAGCACCACAACGGGCCGGCCAGGTAACACCTGAAAACGCGCCGGCAGGTCGACCATCACCAGTCCGCTGCGAATTTCCTGCGCACCGACCGGCAAGCGCAGCCGCAGTGCTTCGAGCGCGGCGAGCGCAGCCGACGCGTTGAGCAACTGATTGGCGCCACGCAGGCTCGGATAACCAAGCGAATTGCGGCGCTGGCTGCGTCCGCCGAAATTCCACTGCTGCTGGTCGCCGGCATAGTTGAAATCACGTCCAAGCAGCCATAGATCGGCACCGATCGCTTCGGCATGCGCCACTAGTGACTTGGGCGGCACGGGATCACTGCAAATAGCGGTTTTGCCAGCCCGGAAAATACCGGCCTTTTCAAAACCGATCGCTTCGCGGGTGTTACCGAGATACTCGGCATGATCGATGTCGATACTGGTCACGATTGCGACATCGGCATCAATGACATTGACAGCATCGAGACGGCCGCCGAGGCCGACTTCCAGAATCACCGCATCGAGCCCCGCCTCGCTGAACATGCGCATGATGGCCAGCAGCGTAAACTCGAAATAGGTCAGCGAAATTTCGCCACGCGCCGCTTCGACCGCAGCGAAATGCGGCAGCAGCAGGTCGTCCGAAACCGCTTCGCCCTGCATCCGGGCGCGTTCATTAAAGCGCAGGATGTGGGGCGACGTGTGCAGACCGACCCGATACCCTGCCTGCAACAGGATCGATTCCAGCATGGCGCAGGTCGATCCCTTGCCATTGGTGCCGCCGACGATGATGACCGGACACGCGAAGTCAATGCCGAGGCGATCCTTGACTTGCCCGACGCGCTGTAGTCCCATGTCGATGAGCTTGGGGTGCTGGGTCTCGAGGTGCGCCAGCCAGGCGGCTAGGGTTGTCGGTAGATTGTGCATTGAAAGGAAAGTGGGGTCAGATTCTAAAATAAAAAGCCCGAACCGGGCAGGGTTCGGGCTGTTCGGAAACGCATGGCGTCAGGCCAGGACTTCGACTGGCTGATTCTGCAACAATGCCAGCAAGCGAGCGATTTCTTCGCGCATTTTGCGGCGATCGACGATCATGTCGACGGCGCCTTTTTGCACCAGGAATTCAGCACGCTGGAATCCTTCAGGCAATTTCTCGCGCACCGTATTCTCGATCACGCGCGGCCCGGCAAAGCCGATCAGCGCCTTCGGCTCGGCGATAACGACGTCGCCCATGAAAGCGAACGATGCCGACACGCCGCCCATGGTCGGATCGGTCAATACCGAAATGAACGGCAGTTTCTTTTCGGCCAGTTTGGTGAGCATCGAAGTCGTCTTTGCCATTTGCATCAGCGACAGCAACCCTTCCTGCATGCGCGCGCCGCCTGTTGCAGTAATGCAAATGAACGGTACTTTTTGTTCAAGTGCAATTTGGGCACCACGCACGAAACGCTCGCCGACGACCGAACCCATCGAGCCGCCCATGAATTCGAATTCGAAGCACGCCACTACGACCGGCAGCGTCATGATAGCGCCGCCGAGGACGATCAGTGCATCGGTTTCACCAGTGGCTTCCATCGCTGATTTAAGGCGATCCGGATATTTCTTGCTATCCTTGAATTTGAGCGTATCGACCGGCAGTATCTCCTGGCCAATCTCGTAGCGTCCGCCGGCGTCAAGCAGCGCATCCAGACGATCACGGGCGCGAATGCGCATGTGATGGCTGCATTTCGGGCAAACATGAATGTTCGATTCGAGATCGGTACGGTAGAGCACCGCTTCGCAGGCCGGGCATTTGACCCAGAGACCTTCCGGCACCGACTTGCGCGTGGCGGAATCGGAACGCTGGATGCGCGGAGGAAGCAGTTTTTCTAGCCAGCTCATGAAGACCTCGTTGTATTGTTTTTGTGACGGCGCATTGTACCGTTCGGGTTATATTCTGCCAAAGCGCAATTAGCTACTCTGGCACGTCTCGATTAAAAGTCTACCGAAGCAATTATTCGTCGAGCGCTTTACGGATACCGCTGATAAAAGCATGGACCGCTGCGACCGCTTGGTCAGGTGGCGTGTTTTCCAGTTCCTGGATGATGCGACTGCCGATTACGACCGCGTCCGACACCGACGCCACTGCCTTTGCCGTGGCAGCATCCCGAATGCCGAATCCCACACCGATCGGTAACTTGACATGTTTGCGGATGGCTGCGATACGCTCGGCAACTTCGGCGGTGTCGATCGTGGCAGCACCCGTCACGCCTTTCAATGACACATAGTAGCTGAATCCGCGACCCACCTTGGCGACCTGCTCGATGCGATCTTCGGTCGAGGTCGGCGCTAGCAGGAAAATCGGGTCCATGCCAGCCGCTTCCATCAGGGCGGCGAACTCTTCGCATTCTTCTGGCGGATAATCGACCACGATGGTGCCATCGACGCCGGCGGCGCGGGCGGCATCAACGAATGCGGCTTGTCCCATGCGCTCGATCGGATTGGCGTATCCCATCAGGACCACTGGCGTGGTGTCGTCGGTCTTG
>JACMQD010000106.1 GCA_014377155.1 Herminiimonas sp. | reverse complement strand
GCACACAGCCGCCGCGCGCGTCGCGGATGCTCCATTTTTTCAGACCCATCGGCAGCAAGACACCGACACGGCGTTCGCGGGAAACGCAACCCGCGACCTTGCCACCGACCAGTGGCTACTGCAGTTCAGCCGCAGGCTTAATGCCGCCAATGGAGACTTCGATGGCATTGTCATCGTGTCGGTCGAGCCAGCCTACTTTACCAGTGGTTACGAAATTACACGCATGGGCACACATGGCGTAATCGGACTCCTCGGTCAGGACGGTGAGTTCCGTGTCAAGCGCAGTAACGATGACATTACTTCTGGCGAAAGGGTCAATTACACTGCAGCAACCAGCGATATGATCAAAAAGCTGGCCGATGGCGCACTGCTGACCAGTCCCTGGGATGGCGTACGGCGTTACACCAGCGTGCGGGTACTGCACAGTTTTCCGTGGACTGCGATCGTCGGCCTGTCCGAAGAAGAACAGCTCACACCGTTCTATCAGCATCGACGCCGCTATCTGCTGGAAGCCACAGGCGCGACGACCCTTCTGATGGTCGTGATGGCAATCCTTGCCCGCCTTAGCTGGCAACTTACAAAAAGCCGGCGACGCGTTCGTCGTATTCAACAAACGTATTACGCCGCGACTGAAGCGGGCGGTGATGCGCTGTTCATGCTGCGCAGTGTTTTCGATGCTAACGGACTTGTCATCGACTTTGTTTTTATCGATACCAATACGCGCGGAGAAGAGCTGATCGGCACATCGAAGGCGATCATGCTTGGGATGAAGCTGTGCGAGCTTTTTCCAAAATCGCGTACCAACGGATTTTTGAAAGACTTGGCCACCGTCGCGCAGACTGGAGTAATCCATGAAAAAGAGTGGAAAAACGCCATGCCAACGTCGAACGCGGAATGGTTACATCGCCAGGTTGTCGCGGTCGAGGACGGCGTGGTGGCCATGGTGCGCGATATTTCCCAGCGCAAGCGCCTTGAAGCACGGGTCCAGTACCAGGCTACCCACGATGTCTTGACCAGCCTGCCAAACCGCAATTTACTGCGCGATTGTCTGCAATGCGCCATTGACGACGTCGACGGTACCCTACACAAGGTCTGGGTCGTATTTGTCGACCTTGATCATTTCAAGTCTATCAACGACAGTCTCGGCCACATGGCCGGCGACTCCGTCTTGAAAACGATCGCCGCAAGGCTGCAGGAATCGACGCAGCCAACCGATACTGTTGCACGACTCGGCGGTGATGAATTCGTCGTTATTTTGACAACTACCGCGGACGCAAACGTCGCTACCTCAACATTGCAGCGCATCATGGACAATGTAGCCGTCCCGATCATGATCGAGGAGCGCGAGCTCACGCTCAGCTGCAGCGTCGGCATTGCCGTCTATCCGCACGATGGCCAAACGCCGGATGTCCTGATTGAGCGCGCCGACATTGCAATGTATTCGGCCAAGAAGAGCGGGCGCGACAACTTCCAGTTTTTCAGTGCTGAAATGAATGAGCGCTTATTCGAACGCTTGCGCATCGAAGAAGATTTGCGTAAAGCTATCAAGCACAATGAATTTGTGCTGCACTATCAGCCGCAAGTCAATCTGGCAACCGGCAAGGTGGTCGGCATGGAGGCGCTGATCCGCTGGCAGCATCCCGAGCGCGGCATGGTTCCACCCAATCTGTTCATCGGCATAGCCGAGGAAACCGGCCTAATCTGTGCCATAGGCGACTGGGTGATCCGTACCGCTTGCGCGCAGAATATGGCATGGCAGCGCGCAGGATTCGGGCATTTGCGTATTGCAGTCAATCTGTCGGCACGCCAGTTTGCGCAGCGTGACTTAGTCGGGTCGATCGCCGGTGTGCTGGAAGAGACCGGGATGGACGCGCATGACCTGGAAATCGAACTAACCGAGAGCCTGGTCATGGGCGATGTGGAGACGGCGATCGACGTATTACGTAATCTAAAAAAACTCGGCGTTAAATTGTCAATTGACGATTTCGGTACCGGTTATTCAAGCCTGTCCTACCTGAAGCGTTTTCCAATCGACGTACTCAAGATCGACCAGTCGTTCATGCGCGATATCGTGCTCGATACCGACGCAGCGACGATCGTGTCGCTGATCATTTCACTGGCCCATACATTGCACCTTGGCGTGATTGCGGAAGGGGTGGAGACCGAGGTGCAGCTTGCCTATCTGCGACGACATGGCTGCGACGAAATGCAGGGTTATTTCTTTAGCCGGCCCGTCCCTGCAGAACAATTCACCCAATTGCTTGTGGAAAGAAAATGCTTGCAAGACATATTGACGTAGTAAGTTGGTCCGCAAATGCATATTCTTTATTGTCGATGCAGTCGAAATTCACTATCGTCTGGATACCAGAAGCGCAGTGATGCACCATCGCGATCGAAACGCGCAACGACCGCGTCACTCCCTGGCAATTGACGCCGTTCCTGTTACACCGCCATCGTTTGTAACGGCAGGACTGAGGTGCACTGTCAATAATGGACACGTCCGTTTCAAGCAGCCAGCGCTTGCTGTATAAATTTTTCAGCAAATAGCGCTGGTGAAATATAGCCCAGGCGTGAGTGGCGCCGCTAGCGTTAAAAAAACCTCGATGTACTCCTGAATTGCCGCCTCCGCGTTGGCTCGCGTGACATACCGCTGATGATGAATCATTTCGTTTTAAAGGCTGCCCCAGAAGCTCTCCATCGGCGCGTTCTCATAGCAATTGCCCCTACGCGACATAGAACTCTGCATGCCGAACTGCTTGACCAGTTTGCGGTAGTCGTCAGGACAATATTGGCTGCCTCTTTCGGAATGATGAATCAGTCCAGGAGCGGGCCGCTTGTAGCGCACTGCACGCCACAGGGCTTGTATCGTAAAGGCCTGCGTCATGCGCGCGTTCATTGCATAGCCCACTAATTCACATGTAAAAACATCCTTTACTCCAGCCAGATAAAGCCAACCCTCGTCCGTCAAAATGTACGTAATGTCGGTGACCCACGCTTCATTTGGTCTCGTCGGCGTGAACGTCTGGTTCAACAAGTTCGGTGCGATCGGGAAGTCATGCCGGGAGTTCGTCGTCGCCTTGAACTTACGCTTTTGCCGGCAGCGAAGACCCAGTAATTTGCGCAGTCGAACAACCCGGTCGCGCCCTGTTTCAAAGTCTTGCGCACGCAGTTCAGGCAGCAGGCGCAGCACGCCGTACGTCTGACGCGTTTGCACGTGCGCGGCCTTGATGGCGACCTTCAGCCGCTCGTCATACTGGGCCTGCGCGGAAAGTGGGCGACCAAGCCACGCGTAAAATTCGCTGCGCGATATGTCAAAGGCGCGACACAACAGGCTCAGTGGGTAGTCAAGTCGCTTCGATTTCAAGAACGCGTACCGGGCAGCGACTTCCTGGCGAAGTACGCGGGGGCCTTTTTTAACACTTCCTTCTCCATACGCTCCACAGCGAGTTCCTTGCGCAGCTTCGCCACTTCCGTTTCCAGCTTGCTGACGCTACGGCTGCCAGGCGCTGCAGCAGGGTCACCACCGCGTTTGGCTGCAGCGACCCAATTCGCCAGCGTGCCCTTGGGGACGGCCAGGCGCTGCGCTGCCGCTTCCAAGGACAGTCCTTGAGCCAGGACCACCTTTACCGCCTCGGCCCTGAATTCGGGCATGTATGTCGTCAATTTCATCAGTAACTCTCCATTTGATAAGTGTATCAAACGGAAGTGTCCGAAAAATTCAGACTACCTCAGTCTGCGCAGATGGGCACGGAACCTGATCCGCGACAACGGCAAGCACTCGGCTGGGATGCGACCTGCCAAAGCCCTGCCATGTCATAAAGCCGTAGCAATAGCGATCTACACTTCTGCAGTTTGCATAATATGCAAGTAAAGCGTCGAAAGAGCCTTATTACCAACTATCCGGAGAAGCCAAGCATGAAGTCCTACCGAATTCCTTTATTCGCCAGCGTCGCCTTTGCGGTCGTCGTCGTGAGTGCATGCGGCGGCGGAAGCAACAATCCCGTTACCGTCAGCCCCTCGACTGACACCGCCGCATTATTTACGGCCAAATTCAACGCTGTGATGTCGGCATTTGGTACCAGCAGTGGCTTGACGTCAAAAGCAGTGGTGGATGCGTTTGATGAAAAATATCTGGATATGGCGTTTGCCAAGGCGGACGTCCTGGCGTCCCTTACCACGACATCACAAGCCTTCGATACCGATCCAACGCTGTCCCTGTTTCCCATGGGCCAAGTCACGAATGCGAGCGTGACGAGCTGCGACGCCAATAATATCTGCACCCTGAACGCCACCCTCACCAATTCCGACGTCGATACCACGTCGGTCGATTTCACGACCAAAGTGAAAGTCATTTCTGGCGTTGTGTATTTGTACGGCGATCAGTCTGCAACCACTTCAATCTAAATATCATCTCGCAACCGCAAAGGTATTTTTCCATGACTAAAAGATTTACTCTCCATCAAATTGCGATGGCAGTGGCATCGTTGGCCGGTTTGCTCTCCGTCGCGTCCTTGCAACCGGCGACAGCTGCCGACAAAGCAAATACCAAGGCCGCTGGCAACTACGTGACCGGCGATTTTCACAATCACACGACCTGTTCGGATGGGTCGATTTCGATGAAAAAGCTGATCGACAAATCAGCCAAGACATTCAACCTTGACTGGTTTGTGCAGGCAGATCATGGCGGCAGTAGTGCTCGCAACTGTACCCTGTCCGAAGATCCGTTTGAACCTGTTCCGCCGGGCCTTGGCCTGACCAATAGCACGACTGGCACTTACCCGCCGAATACCTATCCGACCACAGGTCAGCCTGCGACCACGAGTAAAGGTCCGAACCAGACCTGGGAGGCGACATTGCCCGGCGGGCGCGCCGCGATCAAGGGCGACGGCACTGCCACACCTAAGGCCATGTGGCGCTGGCAGGAAATCAACGAGTTTCAGTACAAGGTGACGGAAGACGAAAGCCGCGTCCGCCAGAAGCCAATTTGGATCGGTGTCGAACAAAATTCGCCGGGTCATGAACACGTTTCGACGACCGTATTGAAAGGCCAACTACCATGGCCGCAGACCGGTGTCGCTGGTAACGCTGTGCTACAAGCGCAGTACGAGTATTGCTTCGATAACAGTGATACGGACACAAGCCGCGGCGCAGAAAACCAGTTCGACTGTTCGGTCACTGGTAGCAGCAACAATGGCAAACTCGACGCAACAGCACGCAAGATCACGGGGACGAACGCCGCCACGACGCCCGACCTAGGCCATCTCAAGACGGTCGAAGGCATCAAATGGATGAATGAAAAAGCGCCGACGACCAGCTATTTCATTCCTGCTCACCTTGAGCGGGCCGGCCCGTATGATTCGGTTCGCAACCGCGGCTTCAATATCGAGCACCTGCGAAACTTCAATAATGCGGCGCCTAACGTGGCCTTCGGTTTCGAGTCCATGCCCGGTCATCAAGCCTCTGCCACGCGCGGTGAATACTCGCCGGCACGTGGCAATCCACCCGTCGATTCAGTCGGCGTGGGCACGTACGGTGGCACCGGCATTTACGCAGCCAAGATCGGCGGAGTCTGGGACGCCATGCTGGGTGAGGGTCGCAACTGGTGGTTTTTTGCAAGCTCCGACTACCATAATCGCGGTCAGTTCGGTCCGGACCAGCGGGAAAGCAGCCAGGATTTTTACCCTGGCGAATACCAAAAAGATTACGTGATGGTTCGCAAAGGTTCCAGCAACCTTTCGGCTGAAGGAATCATCAATGGACTTCGCTCTGGCAACAGCTTCGCCGCCAGCGGCGACCTGATCGACCGGCTCGCATTTGTAGCGTGCGCTGCCAATCCAGCCATACCACGCGCCGCGTTCAAAGCATTGGTTGAAAAAGCGGCATCCAACGCATTGTCAAGCAATGCTGAGGTGCGCATCAACGGCTGCGCGACCATGGGAGAAAAGCTCGTGATTGCGCCGGGTTCCGACGTCATTGTGGCAATTGCGGTGCGCGATCCTCAGGGCACCAACAATGCTCCTTACGCGTTTGCTAATCCGTCGCTCAAGCAGATCGGGATGACGCAACCGCTGAATGCGCCGGTCCTTGATCACATCGATTTAATTGGTGGAAATGTCACTGGCTACGTCAGTCCAACTGATACGGCACGGTATGCCGGGCTTGAGGGTTCTACCGCTGCTATCAATCCATCGACTACGCTCAAGAAAGTGTTCAACAGTGCCGGCTGGACCGCTAGTGCGAACGGCGTTCGCGTCATGAGTATTCGCATGCCAGCAGTAAAGGTGTCGCAGTATTTCCGTTTGCGCGGTTCTAATTTGCCTGCATCGACGCCATTCGAAACCGATGCGAATGGCAATCCGGTCAACGATTACGACTTGAGCCCGTTTGACCAAACCGCCGCAGGCAAGGTGCCATGTACCGATGCTGCTTGCCCGGCACACCTCCGCACGGCCGGTGGTACGAAATACTCCAGCTACGATGTGGCGGCATGGTCCGATCTGTGGTTCTACAGTAATCCGGTGTTTGTCGAGGTGACAAACTCGATCAAGGTTGCGGGCACGAAGTAAGAACGTGCTGGTCCGCGAGATGATGCGCGGACCAGCTTCACCCCGGCCGCAAGCCGGGATTTTTATTTTTGAAAGTGTATGTGTCAGTAATCGAAATTTCTGGTCCGCTCATCGTGCCGGATGCGCACGCAGCGAGACGCACTAAACCGGCTTTTTTACTTCTGCTTGTATTTTGCTCTGGTGCGGCAGGGTTGGTTTGGCAAATGGTATGGACCGCACAATTTGGATTGGCACTGGGTCACGAAATCGTCGCCGTGCTGTCGGTCATCGCGGCATTTTTTGGCGGCATTGCCGCCGGCGCGTTTTTGCTTGCCAATCGGTTGGAAAATAGCCCATATCCAGGTCGCTGGTATGCCTGTCTGGAGGGTGTAATCGCCGGCTGGGCATTGTTGGTGGCCGTGGTCTCACCGACCGCCATTTCGCAATTATCGCAATGGATCGGCGCCGAGCCTTCGGCAATTTGGCATTGGTCAATTGCATTCTTCGTCCCTTTTATTGTCCTGCTCCCCGCCACGCTTGCCATGGGTGCGACCCTGCCCGCAATCGAACGCCTGCTCCGTAAACCCAATGGTCACCCGCTAGGAGCGATCTATGCGGCCAATACTGCGGGCGCGATGGTCGGTCTTCTGCTGGCAGTTTTCTATTTCATCCCGAGCATGGGGCTGCTCCGGACGAGTTGGGTTTTTGCAGGCGTCAATGTCGCCTGCGCCTTTGCGGCGTGGCGGATGTGGGGGCACCAGATAAGCCGGACATCTGACCCCTCCGTGCAGCCAGCTGACGTCGACCTGGCCGGTTCCCTACGTTTACCTGGCGTGTCGTTCGAAAGCGTTGCCGTGCGCCTTTTTTTTACAGGATTGCTCGGTGTGGGCTACGAAGTTCTGGCGGTACGCGTTCTTAGCCAGGTTACTGAAAATACCGTCTATACCTACGCGTTGCTGCTGGCCGTTTTCTTGCTGGGCACTTCGTTGGGTGCGGCACTTTTACGGCGAGCCGGCGTTGCGTGCGATAGTTCCAACGAGCAGACAGACCGTGCACTCGACTTGCTGATATTGACAATATTTGCCGGAGGACTCAGCCTCTGGTGGGCTGACCAAACATACGCGATGCCCGCCCGTTGGTTTGGAACGAGCGTCAACGCCGCGCTGGCCGGTGAGTGTGCGGCTGGATTGGCCGCGATGTTACTGCCAGCCATGGCCATGGGTGCATTGTTTACGTTGCTGTGTCGTCAAGCACAACAGGCGCGCATGCCGCTCGGCCTTGCCCTTGGCATCAATACCCTTGGCTCGGCATTCGCGCCGCTGTTGGTGGGCCTCATTCTCCTGCCGGTTGCCGGTGCCCGAACAGTGCTAATACTTTTGTTATGCGGATATTTGGCAATGCGAACGTTAAAAAGCTGGCGCCGTCCTTTCGGCTGGGCAGCGGTGGCCGTCGTACTTGGCCTGACCATCTTCGCCGCCCCGCTGCGCTTTATCGACATGCCCGCCGACGGGCGATTGTTGAGTTATCGCGAGGGCGTGATGGCCGCCGTCAGCGTGGTGGAAGACGCGGAAGGCATCGCGCGACTACACATCAACAACCGCGTACAGGAAGGCAGCAGTGCCAGTGGTCTGGTTGAGATCCGTCTGGCACAACTGCCTCTGCTCTTGCATCCGGCACCGCAAACCGCGCTATTTTTAGGCTATGGAACCGGGTATACCGCCAACGCTGCGGCGATCGATCCTCGTATCAGCGTCAAGGCAGTCGAATTGCTGCCGGAGGTCATCGACGCAGCGGGTATCTTTGCGCTCAAAGGCGGCGCGCCCGCCGCCGCCCGGCCCGTGACAACCGTCGCCGCCGATGCCCGCCGCTATGTCCAGTCAACGTCGGAACGCTATGATGTGATCGTCTCTGATCTTTTTCACCCGGCGCGAAACGGTGCGGGCAGCCTTTACACGGTCGAACAGTTTTCGGCGGCAAAGTCGCGGTTGCAGCCTGGTGGATTGTTTTGTCAATGGCTGGCGCTGTATCAAATGGACCTCGATACGCTACGTAGCATCGTGGCGGCCTTTGTGCAGGTCTATCCGAATGCGGTAGCCGTCCTGGCCAACAACAGCCTAGACACGCCGGTGTTGGGTTTGATTGCACGTCCGGATGAACCCGTGTGGGATATCGGCGCCGTGCGTGATCGCCTGGCAAAGGTGCCACCTGGTGTGAAGACGGCGCTCAAGCAGGCGAATATCGACGACGAATTTGCATTGCTGGGTAGCGTCGTGGTGGGGCCGGAGGGGTTGCAAAAGTTTGCTGGCAGCGCGGTGGTCAATACGGATGACCGCCCGGTCGTGGCCCATCACGCACCCTGGATGATTTATTCGTCGAAGGAGCGCGCGCGCGATCGACTGGCTTCACTGGTCCAGTCGCTGGCGCCGCGTCTTGAAGGTGTCGTTCGCGATCCCCACAGCGTTGAAGCGTCGCGCCTTTTTGCCTATTGGAAAGCACGAGCAGAATATCTTGCCGTAGGGATGACCGTAAGACCGAATGCGGATCCCCGCGTCATGCTGAAGCGACTGCGCGAGCCACTGCTTGGCATCGTCGCCATGAGTCCTGATTTCCACCCTGCTTCCGAACCACTTCGCGCGCTCTCGCAGGCCGTGCGACCTACCGATCCGGACTTGTCCGCACAAGTAGACACTGCGCTTCGGCACGCCCTTGCGACCCCGCCCCAACCTATTTCCAATACGAATTGACGCCATGGATACTCTAGATAAACCTGCTGCTACAACGAGACTACAACGGTTGGCGCGCGTGGCGCGCGAACCGCTGGTGCACTTCCTGATTTTTGGTGCGCTGATTTTTGCTGCCGACTACGCGCTCGTCGCAGTGCGGGGCAATCCGAGTGACATCGTCGTTCCCAAAGAAGTTTATCAGGAGGCGAGCGAGACCTTTGTCGCTGGCATGAAGCGCCAGCCGACACCGGCTGAAATGAAGATACTGATCGATCGCTGGATCGACAACGAGGTGTTGTATCGGGAGGGGTTGGCCCTTGGCCTGGACAAAGGCGATCCGGCAATGCGGGACCGCGTCATCTTCAAGACCCTGAGCCTGGCACAAGCCGGACTGGTTTTGCCGAAAATCGACGAATCCGGCCTGCGCATGTGGTTTGATTCGCGCCGCGACCGCTACAATATTCCGGCGCGTTTTGATTTCGAGGAGGCAGTCATATCCGGAGGCGATTCGACGACGGAAAAGCTACAAAAATTTGCTGCTTCGCTCAACGCCCGGCAAGCGCCGGATGGAGAAGGTAGCCTCCGTATTTTCAAGGACAGGCCGCGACCGAATCTGGTCCAAAGCTATGGCACGAATTTCACAGCCGCAATCGAGAAACAGGTTCCTGGTCAATGGACTGTTGCTGTCAGCAACGATGGACCTCGCGTTGTCCGCCTTGTCGCGACAACACCGGGGCAAGCGATAGACTTTAATGACGTTAAAGAACGCGTCTACAAAGAATGGAAGGAAAGTACCTCCACCGAGCTGTCGAAAAATGCGATCCGTGAAATTGCCAAAAAATACCGCATCCGCGAAGAAAGGAAGGTCTCGTGAACGCCGGGCTTCATTGGCGTTTGTTATGGCGTTTAGCGCTTGTGCTGCTGTGTGCCGGTCCAGGATCGGCGATGGCGCACGAAATGACCATGGCCGACCTTACGGTGAAGGAAGTGGCTCAGGGAGAATTCGTGTGGGCTTGGGGAGTGCCGGGCAAAAATACCCCCGTTTCACAGGACCTGACCCCCGTCTGGCCGCAAGGTTGTGCCGCTGATGCGCAAAAGGTGCATTGCGATGCCAAAGGAATGGTAGGTGCGCTGTCCATCGATGGGATCGGGAATAATTATTCTGCGGTAATCGTGCGCATTACCTGGCGCGATGACAAGCGCAGCATTCATACCCTAACTAAAAACCAGCCGAGCGTGCGTGTGTTCGGCGCTGCCCAGGATGATCGCAATGCGCTGGAAGTGATGCAAACTTACGGCGTGCTGGGCATAGAACACATTCTCAGTGGCATAGACCATTTGTTATTTGTTCTCAGTCTGCTCTTCCTTGTCGGATTTCGACGCCGGCTTCTCGCGACGGTAACGTCATTTACTATCGCCCATAGTCTGACGCTTGCTGCCAGTGCGCTGGGCGCGCTGACACTGCGTTCCGCGCCGGTCGAGGCGGCGATCGCACTGTCTATCGTTCTGGTCAGTGCGGAAGCCTTGAATGACAAAGAGACCTTGACGCGTCGCTGGCCGGCCGTCGTCGCATTTATTTTCGGCCTGGTTCATGGACTGGGTTTCGCCGGTGCCTTGAAAGAAATCGGCTTGCCGGAGCAGCACGTCAATATCGCGTTGCTGAGTTTTAACGTGGGCGTGGAGGCCGGGCAGTTGCTCGTGATCGGCTTGGCCTGGGCTTTGTTCCTCGCCGCTCGACGATTTACGTGGACAACCAAAGCGCGTCGAGTCATGTTGTATGCGATCGGTAGTGTATCGGTTTTCTGGACGCTTTCTCGTTTGATGGCCATCGTGGGGTAATTCGTCATGAATCAAGTCTTCGAATTGTTCCCGACCCCCGTGATGCGCGTACCCGCGTTACTCTCGCCGGAGGCCGCAAAAGCGCTGGCCAAGGAGCTGGCCCAAGCTGCGGTAGTCGCGAATCAGCACTCCGGACAACTCGCCCACACGCGGATCCTCGGCCCCGGCGAGAGCGCCGAGCTCGACGCGGTGGTCGAGCGGATGGGCGGGCATCTTCAGGCGTTTGGTCAATTGATTTTTGGTGAACCCTTGCGCTGGCTGGTGAAAGAAATGTGGGTCAATGTGCTTCAGGCGGGTGGTAGCCAAGCATTGCACAACCATGCCAATTGTTTTGTCTCGGGCGTGCTTTACCTGACGCCTTCTGACAGTTCGGCACGCACGATGTTCACGCGCTCGCTTGGCGGCACCGAGTTCGCTTTTCGTAACGCGCATGCCGGTGCTCAGACCGGCCCCTTTAGTTCGGAGAAGTGGGTCGCGCCACAACCCGAGCCGGGCGATCTCCTGCTTTTTCCCAGCTATCTGCTCCATGAAGTACCGGTCAACCAGGGTACGGAACGGGTAACGCTGGCATTTAACGCGATTCCGCATCGACTTGATGCATGGGGCTATGCGGTATCGTTTCAGCCATAGGACTTAATTCAATATGACATCGCCAATCTTTGTACGACTTTTAAATTTTCTCTGCCGCGCTTCGATCGTCCTGTGCATCTTTCCGATCACAGTCCAGGCGCATGAATACTATGCCGACGGTTTCATGATCATTCACCCTTGGTCAGAGCCGAGTCAGCCGGGGGCGGTGGACGCCCCGGTTTATTTTCATCTGCAGGATGTTGCCAAGGGCGACCGGTTGATTCGTGGATTTTCGCCGCTCGCCGAACGTGTTGAGTTTCGGGCGGACGACAACCCGGCTTCACCCGCGCTCACGGAGCTTATTTTTCGCGCGGGTGAAGTTGACGCGTTCGGCGTCGGCAAACCCCATGTGATGTTGCGTGGACTGAAAAAACCTTTCGAAGAGGGTCGCAGCTACATGTTGATGCTGGAGTTTGAAAGAGCGGGTCAGATCGTGATGGTTATTTCGGTCGGTGCGGATTAGAAATTTGTCGTCACCCAAAGGTGGCTTAACCCCTGGCACTGGCGCCGCTTGGGCAATGCCGCTGATCGGCATGCAGCGTCGATAGCGCCGTGCGTCGTCGACCTAGCATGACCATTGGATTCTAATTAACAATTCGTCCGCGACGATTTAACCACAGCGCCGAGTACGCAGAACGTTCGGGCGTTACGTCGGACAGGTTGTGAATACCCATGATTCGCTCGCAACCGCCAAGGCGAGAATTCTGGACTTGCCGTTGGCCGGTTCTGCGCCCAAACCGGCGGAATTTGTCCACTGTGCCGACCGTTCCGGCGTACAACCTGTTTACCGACTCTGAAACGCTCGCACCTGCTTGATTGCGGTAGTAACATGGCTACATTACTCAAGCATACGGGGGCGTTGCCATGACCATTACCACCATATCAAGCCGCGAGTTCAACCAAGGGGCGAGTTAGGCAAAACGGGCGGCAAACTACGGGCCGGTGTTCATCACAGACCGAGGCCGACCGGCCCATGTGCTTATGAGCTTTGAGGACTATCAGCGGCTTACAAAGCAGCGGCGCAACATTGCCGATGCGCTGGCGATGCCGGGTATTGGCGACATCGAGTTTGAGCCGCCGCGTGTGACTATCGAAAATCGGCCAGCTGGTTTTTCATGATGTTTGTTCTTGATACCAACGTGGTGTCCGAACTGCGCAAGGTGCGGTTTGGTAAAGCCGGTACGAACGTGACGGCATGGACGGAAAGCGTTGATGCCGCTGACCTCTTTGTGTCGGCCATCACCATCACGGAACTGGAGCTTGGCGTTCTGTCGATTGAGCGAAAGGACGCCACTATCTGGCATTAGGCGTGATCCTCAATGGCGACAAGGAGTTGCTGGGCCTGTGGGTGGCCCAGACCGAAGGTGCCAAGTTCTGGCTGCAGGTCGTAACAGAATTGAAGAACCGGGGTGTGCAGGACATCTTCATTGCCTGCGTAGATGGCCTCAAAGGCTT
>JACMQD010000105.1 GCA_014377155.1 Herminiimonas sp. | reverse complement strand
CTGCAGCGCGACGCGATGCAGGCAGCAGAACTTGAAACGACGGTGACCAGGCTGACCAGTGAGGCCGGCACGATCGACCTCAGAAATGATGGCCACGCGTCGACCAGCAAGAGCGGCATGGAACTGCAGCGTGCGATACGGCTGATGCATGGCGCGCTGGTCGGCGTTCAGCATGGCGTGGAAGAAATGACATTGGCCACGCGTGAGATCGCGACCGGCAACCTGGACCTGTCCTCGCGCACCGAGGAACAAGCATCGACGCTGGCCCAAACTGCCTCATCGATGGAACAGATGACTTCTACGGTGAAGCAAAACAGCGCCAATGCGCGGCAAGCCAACCTGCTCGCACAGTCAGCATCGGAGGTCGCCGTCAAAGGCGGTAACGTCGTCTCCGAGGTGGTGGCCACGATGGACTCCATTAACACGGCATCGAAGCAGGTCGTCGATATCATCGGTGTCATCGACGGTATTGCATTCCAGACGAATATTCTCGCGCTGAATGCTGCAGTCGAGGCGGCACGCGCCGGTGAACAGGGACGCGGCTTTGCTGTGGTGGCTTCCGAAGTACGCAACCTGGCGCAGCGTTCGGCGGGCGCCGCCAAAGAGATCAAAACGCTGATCGAGGACTCGGTCCAGAAGATCGACACGGGTAGCAGGCTCGTGGCACAGGCGGGGCTGACCATGGACGATATCGTCGCCAGTGTTAAGCGTGTCACCGACATCATGGCCGATATCGCCCGCGCCATCGAGGCACAAGAAAGCGGCATCAACCAGATCAATCGTTCGGTCATCGAGATGGACAGCGTTACCCAGCAAAATGCCGCCTTGGTCGAAGAAGCAGCAGCGGCCGCCGAATCGCTGCAACATCAGGCTGACCAGCTCAAACAAGTTGTCGCCGCGTTCCGACTCGACGATATCGACGCGAGTACGACGCATACGACCAGTACAACGCTGGCGACCCGCTCGCCGGTTCCGATGCGACCTGCAATTGCCAAGCCCTCGACTACACGCTTGACTACACCCTCGACTGCACCGGCTAAGACGCCAGTGGCTCGGGCGCCGGCGGCCAGGGCAGATTGGGAAGAGTTCTAGCACTCGGTTCATCGGGCCGATGTGCTTTGCCCAACGTCGATGAAATAACGCTTTACCATCGCGTCATACACGCTGCCCCTAGCTTGACAGAGGCGATCCATGCCGCACCTCCGGCACGGCGTATGCCAGCCTCGACCAACCCGAACCATCGAACGTGGCGCCAATGTCCCGGCGCCGCTCGCTCTTCCTGCAAACGCCTTCGGCGCGACATATCGTTTTCCGCCTGAGCGCACAGGCTCCCACCCCGTCACACTGCACTTGTAACGCCGCGTGCGCCACCCGGCCGAAAGCGCCATCAACGCCATCCGCAATGCGCCTTGGCCATAACTTTCATCACCATGTGCAAGTTCATCAAGCTGTCACAAACGCTATTTATAATCCGTCGCGATACCGAAACCACTTGATCGAACGCAAATGATGTCGCGCTTGCAGGATGCGCGATTCGTGTACATACACCCAGGAAGTCACCATGTCCCATAACGCCCCCCTCTCCCGCCGCCAAATTCTGAAGTTTCTTGCCTCGGCGCCGTTGTTGCCGCTCGGCTCACTGTCGACGGCATCGCTGCTGGCCGGTTGCGGCGGTGGCGGTAGCGTCAGTCCGATCGTGGCAGCCCCGGCAGCCAGTTACCTGTCGTCGACGTTTACCGCGATGGCTGCCCCTTCGATGAGCAATGCGGCAATGATGGCGACAACGGCAGTCAGCTCGACACTGAATGTCAACTTCAGTGATAACAGTTCGCAAAGTTACAAGCTGGCGTATCAGCCTTTCTTCGTGACCGGCGATCTGGTGCCGGACGGCAAAGGTGGCAAGATTCTCGCCGGCGGTTATGTCGACATCAACAACAATCCGATTATCGACAAATCGGTCGCCGGCAAGGAACGTCAGGTATTTTCCGACTCGCCCGATGGCACATCGTTGCTTTCGCTCGCCAATCCGAGCATCCCGGGATTGAAGGGCAAAGCCGTATTTTCGGTAGTGCAGTTCGAGTACACGACCAGCGACCAGGTCGGCGCCAGTACCTACGGCACGCTGCCTTCCCCGATCGCCGTGCTGACGCTGGACCAGGACCAGACCACCGGCAAATTGTCACTCGTCAAATATCACAATGTCGATACGTCCAAAGTACACGGCTTGTGGATTACCTGCGGCGCCAGCCTGTCGCCATGGAATACGCATCTGTCGAGCGAGGAATACGAGCCGGATGCGCCGTTTGCCGCGACCAACGCGCAGTTCAAGGCCTTCAGCAAAAACCTGTTCGGCGATGAAACCAAAGCCAATCCGTATCATTACGGCCATCTGCCAGAAGTGACGGTCAATCCCGACGGTACCGCAACGATCAAGAAGCATTATTGCCTGGGCCGTATCTCGCATGAGCTGGTACAGGTAATGCCAGACAATCGCACCGTCCTGATGGGTGATGATGCGACGAACAGCGGTCTGTTCATGTTCATCGCCGATCAGGAAAAAGACCTGTCAGCCGGCACGTTGTACGTCGCCAAACTAGGCGCCGGCTTTTCGATCGATCCGGCCGCACCGGGCTGCGCCCTGTCATGGATCAAGATCGGCCGCGCAACCAGTGCGGAAATCGAGAACATGGCCAACACACTCAAGCCTGCCGACATCATGACGGTGCTGACCGCCGATCCGCTCGATGCCAGCTTCACCAAGGTGTTTACCGGCGGCGTCGCGAACTGGATCAAGATCAAACCAGGCATGGAAAAAGCGGCAGCCTTCCTGGAGACGCATCGTTACGCCTACCTGGTCGGCGGCAGCATGGGCTTCAGCAAGATGGAAGGGACCACCGTCAACATCAAGGACAAGATTGCCTATTCAGCCTTGCAGAACATCCAGGATTCGATGGTCACGACTGGCAAAGGCTGGAATGCGGCAAGCGGCATCGCGCTCGACAAGGCATTGATTGCCGGCGGCATCATGGCGCATTCGCTGACCGGCGGTCAAAAGGACCTGAGTGGCGCGGCCATCGTCAGCGAGTGGGTACCAGTGCAGATGAAAGCCTTGCTGATGGGCGAAGATATCGCTGCCGATGCGCTCGGCAACAAAGCCAATCCCGACAAGGTTTCCAACCCCGACAATCTGAAGTTTTCGGAAAAACTGCGAACTCTGTTCATCGGCGAAGATAGCAGCACCCACGTCAACAATTTCCTGTGGGCCTACAACGTCGATACCAAAGCACTGTCGCGCATCATGTCGATGCCAGCAGGTGCCGAAGCAACCGGCCTGCATGTGGTCGACGAACTCAATGGCTGGACTTACATCATGAGTAACTTCCAGCATGCCGGTGACTGGAGTTCCTTGCATGCCAAGGTGCAGGCAACGCTCGATCCGCTGGTAAGGGCGAACTATAAGGACCGCTTCGGCGCAGCGGTGGGCTATTTGACGGCAGATGCCACAAGCATCAAGACGATCAAAGCCTGATGTTCTGAAATAAAATACCAAGCGGCTCTACGCATCAGGGAGGCACCGGATCGATTCCGGTGCCTCTTTTTTTATTCCATCGTTTACGTCTTTTCCAAGAGCGCGTACCAATTAAGTCCTTGCACCGGAAAAATTGAAGCTTGATTTTGGCAGCCCGACTTAGGCAAATCACTCGCCGAAAAAATTGGAACCAACACACTTGCCAATCGTACTCAAAGAGGTATGCGCACTGTCGGGTGTGCTTCGACGCCGAATTCGCAGGTAAAAAAAGGGGCTGGAATGATACGCATCGAGCCGAGGGGTTTGCATCAGCAAGCGGCTGGCGCCGCCTCGCCGGCGGCCGTTAGCCGCCTGGAGGCGAGTCGGCTGGCAGAGTCGGTCCTTGCACCCGTGTACGCTGATAAAAAAGCATTCCGGCGCTTGCTCGCGGCGCGTGAAAGTCTGTTAAATCTGCCCTCTCGATCCAGTGGTCCCGCTGCAACCTCGAATGTGCTGGCCAATATGCGGGTGTTCTGTGAAATCGATCCCACCGCCACGCAGGTGCGCCGACTTTTTTCGCCTGAGTCCGGCAGCGCCATTTTGGCACGCACCCTTACCAAAGGCACCAGTCAGGACACACCCGTTTCGCGGACACCGGCGAAAGTCGAACGCAACACCCTCAATGATCGCCTTGCCGGCTTTAATATCCTGATGAACCCGTCAACCTTACTGGCGCCCGACGCGAATGTCGCGACCATTTCGAATCATCCCGCGCGGCCAAAATGGCGTGGCATGCCTTCCGTGCTTTATACGGTGCCTCTCGAGCAAGGTCAGGCGGCGCTCGGCAAGATAGACGGCTTTAGAAAATCCTTCGGCAACGTGCAAAGTTTTGCATCGAACCACGGCTTTACAAAAGATTTTAAAGAGATTGTCGACAGCGGTCGGCATTCCCATGCCGAGCAACTGGATTTTTTCGGAGAGCAGGAAACAATCCGCAATAATCTCAAAGGTGAGGACGATTTTCGCACCATGCCGACCTCGTTACCTGAGCTCCGGCAACAAATATTACGTTTTCAGAGGCGCCAGAAAGACCATATCTCGAACACGTCAATTTGCCCTGATCGCACCGAAGCCAAGTCACTTTTATATCCCGATGGATCGCTCCCGCATAACGAAGTCGTCGCGCGACTTTACTTATGGGATTCAGTGGCGGTCGACGTCGGTGCAGATGTCAAGGAGGGATTATCGGCCGCCATCGAATTGCAGGTTGCCCGTGAATCGTTGTGCATCGAACTGCAATCCCAGCGTACCGATCATCCGTTATTCGATTCATTTCTTCGACAGCAATGTTCCGTTGGGACTGGCAACACTACGATGACCCTTGGCCAGACCAATGCACGTTATGGAAATTTATCAGACGCCGACAAGAACCACGTGCTGACGCAGGTGCTCCAAAAATTGGAAGAACCAATTGCAGTCTGCAATTACTCGCCCGCTTCATCGAGTATCAGAGGGTTATGTGAATCGGAGGTAACCGGCACCGATCTGCTCGATGCACTGGATCAGGTCATCAAAGCGCGAACGGGTAGTGCGCCCCCTCGTCAGGAATCCGCAAAAGCCATGGAAAGTCGAATTCGGGCGCAACGATAATGGCGGATACGACAGGCCACATTCGGTGCCATGAAACCTATTTTAAGGAGGCAGTCGATGCAACGTAGCATGCATGAGATGGGTGGCACGCAGCGCACACCTATCGTCGAGGGGCATCAAGACTCTCGCGAAGAATTGACCAGCGGGCGTCAACCGAATTCTTCGCGCAAGCAAAGCGCGGCGATATCGTCGAATGCCAATGACGAACAGGCCGGCCACCAACATGGCGGGCCATCCCGGCAAAGCAGCGCGCAGGCTGTCCACAATCTGATTCGCCGATCAGAACGATATCAAGACGATCATCGGGCGACACGGCTATCAGACCAGGATGACAGGAGCGTATCGGCGCCACTGCGGAGCGACGAATCGATGTCGGCGTCGACGTCGACGTCGACGCATGCAACACAACATCTCGAATCGTCGCAACGGCTTGCTGCCGATTTCAGTGCACGTCAGATTGCCGCCTTGCGACCCGTGATGCATCGACTGTGCCAGCGATTGATGGACGACGATCCGACGTTGACCGAGATCGTTTTGCAGGATATTTTGTTGAATGACGACGAGTTGTCGATATTGCTCACTTACCTGCCGCGCCATCGCGCATCGAAATCGGTTCAGCTCGATGGCTGCCAATTGCGCGATGCGGGGTTGGATAAAGTCATCAACGCGCTGTTGCGCAAGCCGGAAGTGACATCGTTTTCCGCCGTCGGCAATTTTTTCTCCGAGCGGTCTGCGCCGCGCATCGCTGCATTGCTCGACGCCCATCCCGAATTGATCAATGTGAATTTGCGGTCAAATAAACTGGGCGACAGCGGGGCCGAATTACTGGCGGCGCACCTTGCTGTGCATCCACATTTGCAGAGCCTGCATCTCGGTTATTGCGGCATTTACTGCGACGGGGCCAGTTCGTTGCGACAGGCCATCGAAAACAAACCAGGATTCGACCTCTGTCTGGACGACAATCCAGTCCACCTTCCGCATCTGTCTGCGGCCCGCTAAGCTAGCGCCTTTGCAACCATCGGCATATCTACTGCGCCACGATGGCAAAACCGGTCGTGTCGTGCATGCGCTGCCCGCATCGCACAATGGTCGAGCAGCGTCGCCGATGGCGCCATGAAAACAGGCTGGCCACGGAGGGTCAAGCCAGCGTTTTTCCTAATCCTGGTCGGGCCCGGTCATATCCTGCGGCTGCACCCACCGGTCGAAGTCGTCCTCGGCCACGAGGCCGAGCGCCAGGGCCGCCTGCTTCAGGGTCGAACCTTCATGGTGCGCATGCTTGGCAATTTTCGCCGACTTGTCATAGCCAATATGCGGCGTCAGCGCCGTTACCAGCATCAGGGAGCGTTCCATCAATTCGGCGATGCGGTCGCGGTTGGCCTCGATGCCGTGCGCACAATGGCGGTCGAAACTACTTATGCCATCAGCCAGCAAGCGCACGCTTTGCAAGAAATTATGCGCGATCAGGGGCTTGAAAACGTTCAGTTCGAAATTGCCCGACGCGCCACCGAAATTGATCGCCACGTCGTTGCCGAACACCTGGCAGCACAACATCGTCACCGCTTCGCACTGGGTCGGATTGACCTTGCCGGGCATGATCGAGCTACCTGGTTCGTTCTCCGGAATGCTGATTTCGCCCAGTCCGGAGCGCGGCCCTGACGCCAGCCAACGCACATCGTTGGCGATCTTCATCAGTGCTGCTGCCAGCGTTTTCAAAGCACCATGTGCGGCCACGAGCGCATCATGCGAAGCCAGCGCGGCGAACTTGTTGGGAGCGCTGGTAAAGGCCTGCCCGAGCGCGATGGATAATTCCGCAGCGATGCGTTCGCCGAACTGCGCGTGGGTGTTGAGACCGGTGCCTACCGCGGTGCCACCGGCCGCCAGTGCCTGCAGCGGCGGCAAGGCAGCGCCGATGATGGCATCGGCATGGTCGAGCTGGGCCACATAACCGGAAAACTCCTGCCCCAGCGTCAATGGCGTCGCATCTTGCAAATGAGTGCGGCCGATCTTGACGATATCGGCGAATGCTTGCGACTTGGCGTCGAGTGTCGCGCGCAGCGTGCGCAGCGCCGGCAACAACGTGGTGCTGATGCCTACCGCGGCGGCGACATGCATCGCGGTCGGAAAGATGTCGTTGGACGACTGACCGAGATTGACGTCGTCGTTGGGATGGACCGACCGCTGCTGGCCACGTGCGCCGCCTAGAATTTCGGAGGCGCGATTGGCCAGCACTTCATTCATGTTCATGTTGGTCTGCGTGCCAGAGCCGGTTTGCCACACTGACAACGGAAACTCATCGGCTAGCTTGCCGGCAATGACCTCGTCGGCCGCCTGCATGATCGCCGCTGCTTTCTCAGGTGTCAGTCGCCTCAAGTCACGGTTGACGACAGCGGCGGCGCGTTTAACCGACGCCAGCGCCACGATCAGCGACGTCGGCATGCGTTCTGTGGAAATGTCGAAATGTTCCAGTGAACGCTGGGTCTGCGCGCCCCACATCCGTTCCGCAGGCACCGCGATATCGCCGAATGTATCGTGCTCTATCCTGGTCGTCATGACCGTCTCCAAAAGTTTGGCGCTTCGATAACTGCGAAATGCATCATCGTGCCATTGTCGTGCCAGCCGTGCTCAATCTGCGCGAACCAGAGAACAGCCATGCGCCGTGGCGTGGTGCCTGATCTGCAGTGTACAGTGATGAATCGAAAATTCCTGCTCGAGCGCTTGCGCCACGTCTTCGAGGAAACGATCGTCGCGCGGTGCCACTGGCATCAGCAGATGCGCGGTCAGCGCATTTTCGGTCGTACTCATGCCCCATACGTGCAAGTCGGTCACCTCCGCCACACCGGGCAAGGACTGGAGAAAATGCTCGACCGCCGGCAAGTTGATCTGTGCCGGCACCGCGCTCAGCGACAGCCTGAGCGAATCCCGCAACAAGCCCCAGGTCCCGGCCATGATGACCGCGACAATCACCAGACTGATTACCGGATCGAGCCAGTTCCAGCCGGTGAACAGGATCGTGACGCCACCGATGACGACCCCTGCCGAGACCAGCGCATCGGTTGCCATATGCAGGAAAGCACCGCGCACGTTCAGGTCGTTTTTATTACCGGACATGAACAGCCAAGCGGAGATACCGTTGACGACGATGCCGATGCCGGCCACGATGGCAACGGTCATGCCGGCGACTTCGGGCGGCTCCAGCACACGGCGCACGGCTTCCCATGCGATGGCGCCGCATGCTACCAATAGCAGTGTCGCGTTGGCCAGTGCGGCCAGAATGGACGAGCTGCGCAAACCATATGTGTAACGGCCACTGGGGCGGGTCTTGCCAAGAACAGTCGCGCCCCATGCCAGCAGCAGGCCCAGCACGTCCGACAGATTATGTCCCGCATCAGCCATCAAGGCAGTGGAGTTGGTAATAAAGCCGTAGGAGAATTCGATCACCACGAACGCCGAATTAAGCGCAATCGCAATCACGAACGCGGCTGAAAAGTCGGCCGGCGGCTGAGGGTGATGATGACCGCTGCCGTGGTCATGGGCGTGATCGTGATGATGGTCATGCATGTTGGAATGTGCCACTGCGCGCCTTTTTTGCCGGGCCGTCCTGTACCCGGCATTCGTATGAACAAGCAGCGATTATAAATCCGCGGCGCCATTCGGGGGCCATGATCGGCAAATCGGGGCGAATGGTCCGTTGAAAATAGCAAGCGCCCATGTCATGCCGCTTCCAGCGCAACCTCGCTGTCCGGTCATGTGGCACCATTCCTGTGCCTGCGGCTGTGTTGCCGGGCAGCACATGGCGTAAAAATATCATCGCCGTCCGAACCGCTCTCTCAAATGAATTACCCCCCGTCTGATCAGCACCGGAATCGACTCGCGTGGCGCGCTATTGAGCATTTTGACGACGACACCGTGACGATTCCTCGCGGCGTAGTTCTTGGCGCTCATGTCATTGCGATCCTTAACGTCGAGATGGGCACCGGCACGAATGAGGGCCTGTACGACACCGGCATGGCCGTTTTCTGCGACAGGCATGGCGGCGCGCCGTCGCTATTTTTGGCGTTAAGATCCGTCCCGGCGCTGATTAGTCAGTACGAACTTCCACCTTGAGCGCTCCGGCCAGTGGCTAATACTAGTTAGCTTATGGACCGTCTATTTTGGCCGATCGGGCAGCGTCTAGCAGTTGCAGGACCTCGCTGTAGTCCTCCAGGAAATCCGCGTCATCGGACGCTGCCAGGGTCATGTCTTCGACAGTTTCGCCTGCGTTATCTTTGACATCCAGGTCCACACCGTGATCGATCAGCATTTTCAAGACTGGGGCGTGGCGATTCAGGGCCGCATGCATCGTGGCAGTCATGCCTTGCTTATCCTGAAGTTGCATGTCCGCACCGCCTTCGATCAATGCCTTCAGGATACCGGCCTGGCCGTTCTTTGAAGCGTGCATCGCCGCTGTCATGCCGTCATAGTCCTGTCCATTCATGTTCAGGTTGCTCCGCATGAGTTCGACCAGAACATCGGCATCGCCCTTTCCAGCGGCTTTCATCAAGGCATCGAGCATGATCACGTCATCCGGGCCATCCATGCCCGCCCCGCGGTCGAGTAACATCTTTAAAACACCGGCATGGCCCTTATCCGCAGCAAGTGCCGCGGCCGTTTCGCCATAGATATTCCTGGCAGCCAGGTCCGCCTCGGCATCGATCAACATTTGCAAAGCCTCGGCATGACCGTCCATAGCGGCATACATCGCGGCGGTTTGATGATACCCGTTGCCATGTTTGGCGTCGATATCCACGCCAGCCGCGAGTAATGTCGTCATCACGCTCCTGTGGTCATTTCGTACCGCCAACACCATCGCGCAAAGCCCATATCCATCTTTAACATCGATGTTCGCCTCGGCATCGATGAGCGCCTGGACGGCCCCTGCGTGGCCGTTTTGGGCCGCATGCATCATGGAAGTGCGGTTTTTATTGTCTTGCGCGTCCGGATTTCCACGCGACTCGATCAATATTTTCAACGCATCGACATGACCGTTTGCCGCAGCATGCATCGCTGCAACACGCCCTTGATGGTCTTTCAAATCGAGATCGCTACCGTACTCGATCAATGTTCGCAAGGCAGTGGCATGGCCCTTTTCGGCAGCACGCATCGCGGCAGTATGGCCGCCACTATCCTGCAGGTCGAGGTTCGCCCGACCTTTAGCCAGTTCCTTTAGAACGTCGACATTGCCATCCCCTGCCGCGAGCATCGCGGCATTCGCCCCATAGTAACCTTTGATATCGAGGTCAGCCCCGGCTGCGATCAAAACATTCAGAGCGACCGCATGCCCCTTCTTGACCGCGTACATGGCCGGCGTTAGGCCGAAACCGCTATCCTGAAGATTGATCTCCGCCTTGGCGGCGATCAATTCTCGGAGGGCGCCGGCATGGCCACTCCAGGCAGCGAGCATCATCGGGGATCTACCCGCATTATCCTTGCCCTCGATGTCCGCCTTGGCATTAATCAATGCCTTGAGGACATCTGAATGACCGTTATAGGCGGCGAGCATCACGGCGGTCTTGTTATATTCCCCGCGGATGTTGAGGTCAGCCCCGGCTTCGATCAAAACATTGAGGGCACTAACATGGCCCAACTTGGCCGCATACATTGCCGCAGTGAGGCGGTCATCGTTGTCCTGAAGATTGATATCCGCGTTAGCGTCGATCAACTCTTTAATGACGCCCGCATGATCGTTCTCGGTGGCGAGCATCATCGGCGACCTGCCAACAGCATCTTTACCGTGGATGTCGGCATTAGCATCGATCAACACCTTGAGGGCGCCAACATGACCGTTCCTGGCAGCCAGCATGACAGGGGTCTGGCCTGCAGCATTCTTGTCGTAAATGGTCGTCTTCGCCCCGATCAAAGCCTTCAGGACATCGCAATGGCCGTTCTTGGCAGCGAGCATCGCCGGCGTATTGCCGTCACTATCTCTGACACCGATATGAGCACCGGCATCGATGGCATCGCGCATGGTTTTTTCGTTGCCAAACTTTGCCGCCAGCAGCACCACCGGTGCCGTCCAGTCGCGCTGTGCCGATAGCTGACTGATCCTGATGACCTCCCCGAATTGTTCCAGCCAGGGGGCAGGAACCACACTGACTTTGCCAGATTCACAAGCATCCAATACCTGCCGCGCAACGCCGTGCAATACCGCACCACGGTCAGCCGGCGCGACATGTTGTTTCATCAGGGTTGCCAGCATCGCTTGCGGCGAAACCGATAATAATTCTTTCGCCTTCAGCTCTTCGCAATTGCCTTCGTCATCGCGCCACAACAAATCCCCCAGCATTTTGATGGCGCCGCCGTCCGCATTTTCGGTGGTGAGATTGACGGTTTTACCGTAATCCACCAACCTTTGCTCTCGAGCCTGCTCGATGAAATGCCGCGTGACCTGGGTTGGCTGGCGCGCGAACTGGTAGGCATAATTCGCATCCTCCGGCACCGGAAGCAAATAATTTTCCGTCGGCACCTCACCATATTCGCGGTTCAAGGTCGCATTTTTGATGTTCTTGTCTCGGTTATTAACCTCCGTTAACTGCACGCCTTGCACAGGCGCTGTGACATCGATCTCTTGTGCATCCTTGACCTTGGCAAGGTATTCCTCGGCCAGGTTCGAAAAGAGCGCTTTCGGATTGAGCTTGCGGGCAATTTTTTCCTGACATGCGTGTAATTTGGCGTCGGTTATTTCCGGTTGGGCAATGGAGATAAATGCGTCGATACGTTTGGGCACGCCCATTTTTTCCGCCACTTGGTTGAAGTAGGCATTGACGAAATGCACTTCATTGCCCGAGCCATAGGTATGGTGATGCCGGACATGCTCGGTGATCAGCGCGTCGAGCATATTGATTTTCATCCGATAGGCAGCGCCCGTCAGCCCGCCATTACTGTTTTGCAGGCTCGATACGGCGTGTTGCAGCGCGGTGCCGACGCCACCCGAGCAGGTCGGCATCGCCGGCGCCATGGCCGAGATGGCCTCCATGCGTTTGCGAAGCGGGATTCTTTGGTCTTCCAGCAAGCTGTCGAGCTTGTGAAACATTTCCTTGCCGGAGCTATAAATGATCGGCTTATGCGCAGAAAAGAAATCCTGATCGCAATTGGTCAGATGTTCCTTGAAGATCCCCAGGTCCTTGTCAATTGCCTCTACCTGCTCTTGCGATACCTGCGGATCGACGTTGCCTGCATGGGTGCGTACAAATCCGGCAATCCGGTCCACGACGTCCAGATATTCCTTTTGACATTGCGGAAAATCCCTGCTCACTTCGAACTGCTCCATGGTCATGCCCGGATAACGTGCCGGCGAAAACAGGATCGGGGTCGACTGCATGTTTCGCAACGCCGCCATCCGTGGAGAATCGTCTGCCGACGGCACGACGCGAAACTGCGCGGTAAAAGCGGGCTGCAGGGGCATCGGTTCATGCAGCGGTGGACGCGGCGGCAATGGCGGTGCGGTTCTCATCTGCGTCTCATGCTCCGGTGATCGGCATCGTCGTCAAGTTGGATCGGCATCCTTCTCCCACTGACAAACGATGCGTTAATTTATCTGTCATTCCTATGGGTAACGTAAGACCGGCAATTGGTTCCGGAAAGAGAATGTTCTGCAACGCCACATTGGTGTAATCAAATCTGCACGATGATTCGGCTCCTGTTGCTGGCGTGCGCGGTTTTTAATCGGCAGAGCCGGTGCAGTCGGCTGATCGTCGCTTCCCTCTCGGAACCGATCTAAACCGAGGTACCGCGAAGATGTGTACGGCTATCTGGCTTTAATTCCACGTTTCCATTATTATGGAATCATCGAAATAAATAGATGTGGAGGATTTTTGGAAACCAAAACCGCGCTTTCCGCTCTGGCGGCACTGGCCCAGGATTCGCGCCTGGCCGTATTTCGCTTGCTGGTGCGTGTCGGGCCGGCAGGACTGGCCGCTAGCAAGATCGGCGAAGAGCTGCATATTCCGCCGTCGTCGTTGTCGTTCCATTTGAAAGAATTGGCGAACGCGCAACTGGTGGTGCCGAGACAGGATGGCCGGTTCATTATCTACGCCGCCAATTTCGATACGATGAATGCCTTGATGCTGTTCCTGTCCGACAGCTGTTGCGGTGGCAATCCTTGTTCGCCGGTTTTGGCAATCGATTGCCTGCCCACTAAAAAAGCCGCACCACGTAAAAAAATAGTGTCGTCGTGTAGCGCACCACCATCGCAATTACCTGCCAAACCTTACCTCTGATCAGGAATTCCATGTCCGACCGTACCTACCTCATCTTTTTCTCTGCACCGGTAATTCAGCCCGCGATCCAGCAAGAGATCAAGGCGATCGGCGAGACCGACGTATGACGCGAGCGCGTCGCCTGGTTGCCGAAGGTCTGGGCACCGCATTTCTGCTGGCAGTCGTTGTCGGCTCCGGCATCATGGCCGAGCGGCTGGCCGGCGGCAACACGGCGATTGCCCTGCTGGCCAATGCGATGGCGACCGGGGCCGGACTGGTGGCCTTGATCCTGATGTTCGGCACGATCTCGGGCGCGCATTTCAATCCGCTGGTGACCCTGTCGGAAGCCTGGCAGGGCAATATTCCCGCTGCCGAGGTAGCGCCGTACATCACTGTGCAGGTTGCGGGCGCCTTCGCCGGGGTCGCAGCGGCGCATCTGATGTTCGGCGAACCGGTGTTTTTTGCCTCCGAACACATGCGCACCGGCGCCGCGCAGTGGTGGAGCGAATTCGTCGCCACCTTCGGCCTGCTGGCAGTGATCATCGGCTGCTCCCGTAGCCGGCCGTCCGCGACGCCGTTCGCGGTGGCAGCCTATATCACAGCGGCGTACTGGTTTACGGCATCGACGTC
The DNA here is from genome assembly GCA_014377155.1 of Herminiimonas sp. Next base: position 6,202 of record JACMQD010000105.1, on the reverse strand, counting down.
GTTCGCCAATCCGGCGGTCACTCTGGCGCGCGCCGCCAGTAATACCTTCGCCGGTATTCGCCCGATCGACGCGCCGGGATTCATCATTGCGCAACTGCTGGGCGCGGCCGCCGCCACGCTGCTGTTTTGCTGGCTGTATCCGGCGCCGCCACACGATGCGACCGTGGGTGGCACCGTTGCACCCGGCGATTTCGACAACCGTCAGAAGGCCTGACATTTCACCGAGTATCTTCCATGCACGTTACCATTTACCACAATCCCGCGTGCGCGACATCGCGCAACACCCTGGCATTGATCCGCAACGCCGGCATCGTGCCGCAGGTCATCGACTACCTGAGCGAGACGCCTGACAGCGCGACGCTGAAGAATATGATCGACCGCGCCGGCCTGTCGGTGCGCGCCGCAATCCGCGAAAAGGGCACGCCGTTCGCCGCACTGGGACTCGATGATCCGACGCTGTCGGACCAGGCCTTGCTGACGGCGATGGTGACCCATCCGATCCTGATCAACCGCCCGTTCGTGGTGACGCCGGAAGGCGTGCGCTTGTGCCGTCCGTCCGAGCTGGTGCTCGACATCCTGTCGCTGCCGCAGACCGGACCGTTCGCTAAGGAAGACGGCGAACAGGTGATCGACGCCGATGGCAAGCGGGTAGCGCCTCATGCATGACGCACCTTTTGATTTGCCGAATTTGCACGCGGCCCTGCTCGACATTCCGGGCCTCGACCAGTTCGCCCACGCTGCGCCGTATTCCCATCCGCCGCGCATCCTGCTGCTGTACGGCTCGCTGCGTCCACGCGCCTTCAGCCGCCTGTTGGTGGAGGAAGCAGCGCGTATCTTGCAGCACCTCGGTGCCGAGACGCGGATTTTCGATCCGCGCGAACTGCCGATGGCCGGCGGCGCCAGCGAGGATCATCCAAAGGTCGTCGAACTGCGCGCGCTATCGATGTGGTCGGAAGGACAGGTGTGGTGCAGCCCCGAACGTCATGGCGCGATGACCGCTGTGTTCAAGAACCAGATCGACTGGATTCCGCTGGAACAGGGCGGCATGCGACCGAGCCAGGGCCGCACCCTGGCGGTAATGCAGGTTTGCGGCGGCTCGCAATCCTTCAATACCGTCAACACGCTGCGCCTGCTGGGAAGGTGGATGCGCATGTTTACCATTCCGAACCAATCGTCGGTCGCAAGAGCCTACGAAGAATTCGGCGACGACAACCGGATGAAGCCGTCTCCCTATTACGACCGGGTGGTCGACGTGATGGAAGAGCTGGTCAAATTCACTTTGTTGTTGCGCCAGCAAAGCGATTATTTGAATACCCGCTACAGCGAACGCAAAGAACAGGCCCAGCGCTTGCTGCCGTCCGACATGTAAATCGTGGCAGGCGCGATTTCTTGCTAACCAAGAGTTCTTGTCGGCAGTGAAAGGTCTCTGCTATTCTTGATCGCATTCCTCTCTTTCTTGCTTGAGTCCCGGTCCGCATGCTGCGCGCGCCGGCCGGGCAATCCGTGAGCCTGCCTTGCAGCGACGCCGTCTCGAGTGCCGACAGCGCTGCTGACCCGTGATCATCCCCGCGAAAACTCTATGCCAAACACCGGTTCCTTAGATGGTGCTGATGAAAAACCGGGCGCCCCTGATGGCGCCGTGGAATTTCGTCGCCAAAAAACGCTGCTTAAAACAGGCGCGTTGCAAGACGCCATTTTCAACAGCGCAAACTTTTCCAGCATCGCCACCGACGAAAAAGGCGTGATCCAGATTTTCAATGTCGGCGCGGAGCGCATGTTGGGTTACGGCGCCATCGACGTGGTCAACAAGATCACCCCGGCCGACATTTCCGATCCGCAGGAACTGATCACCCGCGCGGCGGCGTTGAGCCTGGAACTTGACACGCCGATCACGCCCGGTTTCGAGGCGCTGGTGTTCAAGGCATCACGCGGTATCGAGGACATCTACGAGCTAACCTACATCCGCCAGGACGGCAGCCGTTTTCCAGCAATTGTCTCGGTCACGGCGTTGCGCGACGCCCAAGACGGCATCATCGGCTATCTGCTGATCGGCACCGACAATACCGCCCGCAAGCAGGTCGAAGCGGCGCAAGCGTTGCTCGACCAGCGCCTGCGCGATCAGCAGTTCTATACCCGGTCGCTGATCGAATCGAATATCGACGCCCTGATGATGACCGACCCGCAAGGCATCATCTCGGATGTCAATCAGCAGATGATGACGCTCACCGGCCGCACCCGCGACGAACTGATCGGCGCGCCGTGCAAGAATTTTTTTACCGATCCGATCCGCGCCGACGCGGCGATCAAGCGCGTGCTGACCGAGAACAAGGTCAGCAATTACGAGCTGACGGTGCGGGCCTACAACGGTGACGAAACGGTGGTGTCGTACAACGCTGCCACCTTCCAGGACCGCGAACGCAAATTGCAGGGCGTATTCGCTGCCGCCCGCGACGTCACCGAGCGCAAGCGCTTCGAACGCGCGCTGGAAGAAAAGAACATCGAACTGGAACATGCGAGCCAGATGAAGTCCGAATTCCTGGCAACCATGTCGCACGAACTGCGCACCCCGCTCAACGCCATCATCGGCTTTTCGGAAGCGCTCAAGGACGGCCTGATGGGGCCGATGAGCGACACCCAGCATGAATACATCGGCGATATTTTTACCAGCGGCCAGCATCTGCTGTCCCTGATCAACGACATCCTCGATTTGTCCAAGGTCGAGGCTGGCATGATGACGCTTGAACTCGAACCGGTCGACCTCAACAGCCTGCTATCGAACAGCCTGTCGATCGTGCGCGAAAAAGCGGCGACCCAGCGTATTCATCTCGAATTCGAAACCGGACCTGACATCGGCGTGCCGCAACTCGACATGCGCAAAACCAAGCAGATTGTCTACAACCTGTTGTCGAACGCGGTCAAGTTCAGTGCCGCCGGCAGCTCTGTAACGCTGCGCGCGCGCCGCGTGGCACGCAGTACAGTGGGTACCCTGCCCGGTACCTGGCCGGTACACGGCTTCAAGCTGGCCGACAATGAATACGAAGAATTCCTTGAAATCTGTGTCAGCGATACCGGTATCGGCATCTCGCGCGACAACATGGCTAAGTTGTTCCAAGCCTTTAGCCAGATCGACAGCAGCCTGGCGCGCAAGTTCGAAGGCACCGGGCTGGGCCTGGCGATGGTCAAGCAGCTGGCCGAACTGCATGGCGGCACGGTCGCCGTCGCCAGCGCCGAGGGCGACGGCGCGATCTTTGCCGTGTGGTTGCCGTTGCGCCTGCTGACACCGACGGTTCTACCTGAGGTCGCACCGGCCGCCGTGCCGGTGGCGTTGCCGAGCGAGCGCATCGCCTTGATGGTGGAAAGCGACGACCGCGCAGCCGATTTGCTGCGCCTGCTGCTGGAAGCCGAAGGCTTCACGGTGTTGCGCGCAGCCAGTGCCGAAGCAGCGCTGGAGTTGGCACCGCAGCAGATCCTCACCCTCATCACGCTCGACATCCAGTTGCCGGGAATGAACGGGTGGGATTTCTTGTTGCGCCTGCGCGAGACCGAGGCTTTGGCGCAGGTTCCGGTGGTAATCATCTCGGGTCAGGCCGATACCAATCTGGCGCTCGCCGGCGGCGCAGCCGCCGTTATCCAGAAACCGATCAGCCGCGCCGACCTGAAAGCATCCCTGTCGAGCCTGGGCCTGGACCCCGTCGAGGAGATGACGTTCAAGATACTGGTGGTCGATGATGACCCCAAGGCAGTCGAAGTCCTCGCCGCATTACTGCCGGCGCCATCGTATGCCGTCACCCGCGCGTACGGCGGCGGCGACGCCATTCAGCGTGCGCAGCGACTATTGCCGGACCTGATTTTGCTCGACTTGCTCATGCCCGAAATTAACGGATTCGATGTGGTCGAGGCGCTGCAAGGCGCCACAGATACGGCGCGTATTCCGATCCTGATTGTCACGGCAAAGCAAATCACCGCAGCCGACCGGCTGGCATTAAACAGCGGCAATCCGGCCCAGGTGGTTCAAATCGTCGAGAAAACCGAATTCAACAGCAGCCGGTTCATTGCGCAGGTTCGCCGTGCTTTGGCGCCGGGATAACGCTGGCGGTGTCATAGTCACCAGATTGACCTCGTAGCGATGCTCTATACGCGGCGCCCTTGCGTTGACAGAACCGGGCGCCGGAGTTGTCTTGCTACTTTCGGCTCAGGAATTCGGTCACGGCGATTCGTCCGAGCGCGGGATCGTCCGTGAAAAAGCCGTCGATCCCGGCATTCAGGTACGCATTGATCTCCGCCACCATGTTGCCGCGCTGGGTAATCGATGCGACATCCGGCAACCGCAGGCTGGGCGGCAAGAATGGATTCTCCGGACGAAAGGTCCAGGTATGGATCTTGAGGCCGGCAGCGTGGGCATCGGCCACGACCGGCGAGGTTGGACCCAGCTCATTGCGGGCATCGCGCGCAATGATGATTTCCTTGTACGGCGCGACCACATCGGCGTAGGTCGCAATCTCTTTCAGCCCGGCTGGCGTGATCAGGTCGGCATAGGTACGCGTGCTGCCTGCGGCGACGAAATCATAGGGCGCATTGCGTGGCGTACCGTTGGCGGCAGGCGGATTCTTGGGATTATCGACCAGCTGAACCAGACGCATGTCTGTCATGCCACGTAACTCTTTCAGGTTGGCGACTTCGAAGGATTGAATAAACACCGCCGCGCCCTTGCCGCGATAGCCGGCCGCCGTCAACTGGTCGACCAGGCGTCGCTCCAGCGGCAGGCCGATCGACTTGAAATAGGTCGGATGCTTGGTTTCGGGATAGATGCCGATCACGCGCGCCTTGGCCTGGCTTTGCTGCCGAACCAAATCCGTAATTTCCTGGAGCGTCGGGATTTCGAACTGGCCATTGAATGTGGCATTGGCAGGTCGGTTGGCGGGTATACGTTCGCGCGCGCGCAGGGTCTTGATTTCGGCCAGCGTGAAATCCTCGGTAAACCAGCCGGTGACTGGAATGCCGTCGATTAGCTTGGTGACTTTCCGCGAAGCGAATTGGGGCTTGTCGGCAACATCGGAGGTGCCGGAAATATCGTTTTCATGGCGCGCGATCAATACCCCGTCCTTGGTGCTGACCAGATCCGGCTCAACGATGTCGGCGCCGTCATCGATGGCGCGCTGATAAGAAGCCAGCGTATGCTCGGGGCGCAATGCCGACGCGCCTCGGTGACCCGCGATGGCCGGTGTCGGCGGCCATGCCAGGCCCGGGTTCTGGTAATAGTTTTCGTCGCTGCCGCCGCAGGCAGACAACAACACAACGAGGCTAGCAGATGCGAGCAATGCGGCACGAGCAATCGACATATTTTTTTTCAAAACAATCTCCAGTGTGAGGATGCGGAAAATCCGATGGCCGGAATCGGGGCGGAGCGATGCGTCGACCTGAATTGGTGCTGGTATCTTTCCCGACCGCCAGCTACGGTAGTGCCTGCCCTGTCGGGGCAGTACAGCGTGTGACACGAGCGTCGTGCCACGCGAGCCGCTACTTTAACGGCACTTCGTTACGGCAGCATGACGGCCGGATAAAAAGTGCGAACAAGGATTTGCATTGGAACGAAAGAAGCATGGGAAAGATTACCGGCCCGGGAGCGGTATCGATGCGTCAGCGCGTTGGTCACGCAGGCATTGGAGCGGCGCACCGTGGAGCACCAGCGTGAAGCAACTGCCCTTGCCATACTCGCTGTCACATGAAATTTCACCCGCCATCAAATGCGCCAGCTTCTGACTCAGGTACAGTCCGAGTCCGGTGCCTTCGAACGGGCGCGCCAGTGTCGCATCGACTTGCGTAAATGTCTGGAACAGCTTGCCCCGGTCTTCTGCACGAATGCCGATGCCGGTGTCGCACACGCTGATGTGCACCTGTTCGCTGCCATCGACAACGCGCCGCGCCAGGCGCACGTCGACCCGTCCGGCTTCCGTGAACTTGATCGCGTTATTGACCAGGTTCAGCAAGATTTGCGTCAGTGCGCGCTGATCGGCAATGACGTTGATGGCCTGCGCTGGCATGTCGACATCGAGGACCAGGCCTTTTTGCTGCCCTGACGGACCCAGGGTTTGCATGACGTTGTCGATCACGCCCTGGCAGATCACCCGCTCTCGATTCAGCTCGAATTTACCTGACTCGATCTTGGCCAGATCGAGCATATCGTTGATCAGCGACAGCAAGT
>JACMQD010000104.1 GCA_014377155.1 Herminiimonas sp. | reverse complement strand
TGCGCGCCTGGATGAATTTCTCGGCGGCATCGTACAGGTTTACGGACCGCGCATGTTGCGCTATAAAGGCGTACTGTGGATGGACGGTGCCGATCGCAAAGTCGTGTTTCAGGGCGTGCACCAGATGATGTGCAGCGACATCGGCGGCAAATGGCCCGAAGGCGAGGCACGCGGCAGCAAAATGGTGTTTATTGGCAAAAATATACCGAAGGATATTTTTATTCGCGGACTTGAACAATGTTTGGTATAAACTAACAATATCCTCCCGCCCGGTCAAATGCGACCTGTCAGGAGCATGCAGTAACGGCCGTTGCAATAAAAGAGAATTCGAAAACCGTTCATTCCGACAAGATGTGAGCAACAACAATGTTTTTGCTGGAATGATGGTTAAGATTGAACCGACTGTAGTTTCGAAAGTAATCGAAGTGGCAACCAAAACACCAAAATCGACTTCCGCCGTCCCCGTTGATGGCACCATGTTGACCGAAGCGCAACTCGTCAAGATGAGCGAAAAGGACTACATGAATCCTGCGCAACTCGCTTTTTTCAAGGCGCGTCTGCAGCAACTCGAAAAAGACTTGCTGAAAAACGCCGGCGAGACCACCGAACATTTGCGTGAAACCGTACTGGTTCCCGATCCGGCGGACCGCGCCACGATCGAGGAAGAGCATGCGCTTGAACTGCGCACCCGTGACCGCGAGCGCAAGCTGCTGAAGAAAGTGCAGCAATCGATTGCCAGTATCGATGGCGGTGAATACGGCTGGTGCGAAGAAACCGGCGAGCCGATCGGCGTCCCGCGTCTGCTTGCACGTCCGACGGCAACGCTGTCGCTCGAAGCGCAGCAACGCCGTGAATTGAAGCAGAAACTCTACGGCGATTGAGTCCTTCGTTTCGGCACGCGAGCCGTCTCCGAATTTAAAAACTGCAGGTCACCAAACCCGCGCGAAGCATCATCGCGCGTTTGGCATTATTTTAGAATGCAACTGTGTTGCACATAGAGAATCTCACTTACCGGTACCCTGCCGCTGCATCCCTTCAATTGTCTATTGACGCATTTGATCTTGCGACCGGTGAACATGCGATCGTGCTTGGGCCGTCCGGTTGCGGCAAGTCGACGCTGCTGCATTTGATCGGCGCCATCCTGACACCGCAAAGCGGAACAATCCGGGTGGCAGGCACGGATCTCCGAACTCTGACGCCGCGCATGGCTGACCGCTGGCGCGGCAAGGTTATCGGTTTTTTGCCACAAAAACTGGCGCTCGTCCCTAGCCTTACGGCCCGTGATAATTTGCTGCTGTGCGCTTATGCCAATGGTTTGACTGCCGACCGCCCGCGCGCGGACGCCCTGCTGACATCGCTTGGCATTGGTCAGCAGGCAGGATCGAAACCGCACCAGCTGAGCCAGGGCCAGCGACAACGCGTGGCCATCGCCCGCGCGATATTCAACCGCCCACAATTGCTGCTGGCCGATGAGCCGACTGCCAACCTCGATGATGCGGCCTGCGCGGCGTCGATTCGCTTGCTGACTGCGCAGGCGACAGAAATCGGCGCCTCGCTGGTCATTGCAACGCATGATGCACGGGTTCTGTCGGCATTGCCGCACGCAACCGTTTGGCGACTGGCCGGCGCTGACCTATGAATAGCCTGACACTGGCAACCAGATCGTTGCGCCACAAGCCGCTTACTGCGACACTGAATCTGTTGCTGATGGCGGTCGGCATCGCCATGATGACCTTCGTGCTGTCGGCTTCCCGGCAACTGGCCGACAATGCTTTGCGCGACGCGCGCGGCATCGACCTGGTGGTAGGTGCCAAAGGCTCACCGCTTCAACTGATTTTGTCGTCGATTTATCACATCGATATCCCGACTGGCAACATTCCGCTATCGGCACAAACCGAGCTGGCGAAAAACCGGCTTGTCAAAAAAGTTATTCCGCTGGCGCTTGGCGATAGTTATGCCGGCTTTCGTATCGTCGGCACGACGCCCGATTATATTGAGCATTACGGCGGCGTACTGGCGCAGGGAAAATTGTTCGATGCGCCGATGCAGGTTGTGCTTGGCGCACAGGCTGGCGCCCGTACCAAGGCGGCAATCGGCGCCACATTTGCCGGATCGCACGGCCTTGCCGAGGCCGGCGAAACGCATGGCGGAGCGCCGTACGTCGTCGCGGGCATCCTCAAGCCGACCGGCACCGTGCTCGACCGGCTGGTGCTGACCCAGGTTTCGTCGGTCTGGCAAGTGCACGAAGCCGCACATGACAGCGATGCCAGCGACCATCAGGAAAAAACGCCGATCGCTGCCGAGCGTGAACTGACCGCGCTGCTGGTGCAATATGCGTCGCCACTGGCGGCGATATCGATGCCGCGGATGATTAATAGCCAGAGCCAGTTGCAGGCTGCACAGCCTGCCTTCGAAGCGGCCAAACTGTTCCGTCTGCTGGGTGTCGGCGTCGACGTGCTGCGCGCCGTCTCCGCCATCGTCTTGCTATCGGCGGCGCTGTCGATGTTCGTATCACTCTACAACGCACTGGAAGAACGCAAGACCGATCTGGCGATCGTGCGCATGCTGGGCGCACCGCCGGCCACATTATTGTCGCTATTACTGGTCGAAGGCATGTTGCTGGCGCTGCTCGGGGCGCTGTTCGGCTGGCTGATCGGTCATGCCGCGGTCGGCCTGGTGGGGAGCATGCTGCTCGACGACCAGGGCTTGGCGCTGTCGGGCTGGAAGGTCGCGCCCGATGAAGCATGGCTGGCGCTGGTAGCCATGCTGGTCGGTCTGGCCGCTGCCGCGTTACCGGCGTTGCGTGCCTATCGTACCGATATCGCCGAAACGCTGGCACATTGAAAAAGATTCAGAGATGTCAAACCGCTTGCCGCGCCAACCATGGAGGTTGCCATCGGATTGTCATGCGCTCGTCACCCGCGTGCGCCGACTTTCTGAGACAATTTCTAAACAACCAACTCCAATTACCGGCTAACGTCAATGCGCTCACTTATTACTGCTTTTTTACTAGTCCCACTATTGGCGTGCGCTGCTGCGCCAGTACCGGCCGGACCCGGCCACACAGCGCCACCCGGCGCGCCGCCCACGCCTGCCATCATGCAGCCGCTGCCCGAGATCAAGGGCGTGGTGTCGTGGAATACGTTGGCGAAGGTCAAGCAAATCAAGACCAAAGACCGGATCTTGCCGGAATTTTCGAAAGACATCACGTCGTTGAATGATAAAGAAGTCAAGCTGCAAGGCTTCATGATGCCGCTCGAACCTGGCGAAAAACAACAGCATTTCCTCATTTCGGTCAACTCGCAAAGCTGTTCTTATTGCCTGCCTGCCGGCCCCGAAGGCGTGGTCGAAGTCAAGTCCAAAACACCGATCAAATATACGTTCGAGCCAATCATGCTCAGCGGAAAAATGACGGTGCTGAAGGACGATCCGATGGGACTGTATTACCGTCTATCCGACGCCAGTCCGGCCAGCACCACGGCTGGCAAATAACCGTAGATCGAGATTCCGACCGATGCCGATTTCGTTGCACAAGCCGCTTCTTTCACGCACTGCGATCGCCGCATTGCTGATCGTCGCCGTGCTGTTCGCGCAATGGATGGGCGTGATGCACCGGATCTCCCATGCCGATCGCTCGAATGGCCCGATCATCTCGATCGCCGGCTTCGATGTCAGGTCTG
>JACMQD010000103.1 GCA_014377155.1 Herminiimonas sp. | reverse complement strand
TTCGTGAACTCATGCAGCGCGAACGGATGTTGACCGCACGCGAACGGGAACTGGCTTCGCTGGCCGATAACACGCCAGATATCCTGAGCAGGTTCGATCACGAGTTTCGTCACGTCTTCGTCAACAAGGCCGTGCAAAGCATGACGGGCCACCCGCCTGCGCATTTTCTGGGTCGCACTTGGCGCCAGCTCTCGATGCCTGACGCGATCTGTACTCTTTGGGAAGACGCGCTGGGAAGCGTGTTTAAAACCGGGGCACCCAGTGCGATCGAATTTTCATTTGACCACGATGCGCATCGCAGGCATTACGTCACCAGGCTGGTACCGGAGCTTGGCGTCGATGGTCTGGTCGAATTCGTGCTCGGTGTTACCCATGATATTACCGCACGCTGGGAAGCTGAAAAGGTATTCCAGGAAAATGCCGAACGGACGCAACTGGCCCTCAATGCGGCGCAGGCCGGTGCCTGGGCTTGGGATATATTGTCAGGGGACCTCACTTGGTCACTGGAGAATTTTGCGCTCAATGCGCGCGACCCGGCACTCGGTCCGCCGACACACGCCGAGTGGGAAGTACTGGTACATCCCGATGATCGTCTTGCAGTTATTACGGCAACCAATAACGCCCTTAACCGTGTCACGCCGGAGTTTCGCAGCGAATACCGGGTTTGTCTGCCAGGGATGGAGGTACGATGGCTGCAAGCGCTTGGGAAGATCAACTTTAGCCCAACCGGGGAGCCGCTGCGTATGTTCGGGATCAATCTCGACGTCACCGACCGCAAGCGGACAGAGCAGGCATTGCGCGACGACGATCGCCGCAAGGACGAATTTCTGGCAACGCTTGCCCATGAACTTCGCAACCCGCTGGCACCGCTGACGACTGGCCTTAAAATTCTTAAACTGGCGCCGACCGGAGGACCTGCCGCGCGCAAGACGCTTGATGTTATGGAGCGACAGCTGCGACACATGGTGCACCTCATCGATGATTTGCTCGATATCTCCCGTATCACCAACGGCAAGGTCGAACTGCGCAGCAGCAGGCTGACGATTCAGGATGTGGTTGCGCACGCGGTAGAAGCCATTCAGCCGCTTATCGACGCGGCCGGCCACTCGCTTGATCTGCGAATGACGGCGACGCCGATCTGGATTGACGGCGACATGACCCGGCTTGCACAAGTAGTGAGCAACTTGATCGGCAATGCGGTCAAATATACGGCGACTGCTGGCCGCATCCTCGTCACGGCCGATATCAAGAATGATCAGGCCGTGATCTGCATTGCGGACAACGGTGCTGGTATTCCAGCCGATATGCTGCCGAAGATATTCACTATGTTCACCCAGATCGACAGCACGCTCAAGCGCGCGCAAGGTGGCCTGGGGATCGGTCTTTCGCTCGCGCGCAGCTTGCTCGAGATGCACGGCGGCAGCGTGGTTGGCGAAAGCGCCGGGCTCGGGCAAGGAAGTACGTTCACGGTCACGCTACCATTGGCCCCGACCGCAGTTGTCGTCGAAGCCGACAGTCGAACGACCTTGGCGACAGCTGGCAGTACTGCTCTCGTTGATTCAATAGACCATGAGGCACCGGCGAGGCGCGTGTTCGTCATCGATGATAATGTCGATGCCGCCGACATGCTCGCGATGATGCTGGAGATCGATGGGTTCGTGACTATGACGGCGAATGACGGTGAGACGGGGCTTGTCGCACTCGATACGTTTCAAGCCGATATCGCTTTTATCGATATCGGCTTGCCAGGCATAAGCGGCTATGAAGTCGCGCATCGTATTCGAATGAATTCGCACCATGCGGGTATGCTGCTGATTGCCCTCACGGGCATGGGCAGCCAGGCAGACAAGCAGCGGGCGGCCGAAGCGGGATTCGACTTCCACCTGACCAAACCGGTCGAATTCGCTGCCGTCGAGGCGTTGCTCGCCAGCCTATCAATGACGACCAAAAAAAACACGCTTCAAGAAATCCCGCAATCCGAAGCGACTTACCATCCTATTCAAGAACCCGTTTAGATTCGGGCGTAGAGCCCTGTTCAGTAGCAAAGTCGCCGGCATCGTGAACAACACGCCTTGGCTTACCAAGGTCAGGAAGAATTTGGCAGGCGTTCTCGAAGCGCGTACGATTGACGCCCGTGCAACCACCTTGCTCACATACCCCACAGATGTTGACATTCAAACAGATCGAAGCGATCCACTGGGTTGCCAAGCTCGGTTCCTTCGCCGCCGCGGCCGATAAGCTTAATACCACCCAATCCGCAATTTCCAAACGGCTGGCGGAAATCGAGAGCTTGCTGGGCCTGCAATTGTTCGACCGCAGCCATCGTACCGCGCGCCTGACCGACAAGGGTCGCGAAATCCTCGGACTGGGCGAAGAAATTCTGCTGCTTCGCGAGCGCTTCATCGCTTCCGCCGGTCGTGCCTCGATCATGGTACGACGCTTCCGCATCGGCGTGACCGAGCTAACGGCGCTGACGTGGTTGCCGCAATTTGTGCAGGCGTTCCGCCATGCGTATCCCGATGTCGAGCTGCAACCCGAAATCGACCTGAGTGTGAGCTTGTGCGAAAAGCTCAAGCGCGGCGCCATTGATCTTGTAGTCGTGCCACCGGTGTTCAGCGATCCCAATTTCGAAGCGGTGAGACTCAAAGATCTGACCCTGGCGTGGATGTGCAGCCCGTCGCTATGCGATAGCCGCAAAGCCCTGACGCTGCATCAGATTACGGCTTTCCCGGTACTGATGCAGGTTGAACGTTCCGGTGTCGATGTAGGCTACGAGCGGTGGTTCAGGGAGCAAGGCCTGACCGTCCAGCGCATCTATGCCGGCAATAGCCTGATCGCTCTCAGTGCTTTGACCATGCTAGGTTTTGGCGTGAGCTACCTGCCGCAGGATTATTTTGCCGACCTGGCCACGTCAGGGCAGTTACGGGTACTGCGCAGTGATCAAGCGCTGCCGCGAGTGCCGTATTACGCGCTGTTTCGAAACGATGGACCGGTGGCGTTCAGCCAGCAGGTTGCAGCGATGGCGCAAACTTTCTGTGATTTCGCCAAACCGCTCGTCGTGCGCGCGCCGCGCAAACCAGTGGCGCGAAAGCGGATTGCATGACTCGGCGCCCGCCGCAATTGTCGTTCAGTGCATAGCACGTTGCCTGGACAGGTACCGCACCACGAGTGATGCACTGAAGCAGATTGCGAAATATACCGCACCGGCGAACAGCAGCATTTCGACGATCCGCCCGTCGCGCTCGCCAATCCCATAAGCGCTGCCGAAGAAATCCGCCAATGCGCTCACGTACACCAGTGCCGTATCCTGAAACAGGACGATGGCCTGGGTCAGCAACAGTGGCACCATATTGCGAAAGGCTTGCGGCAGCACGATCAGGCGCATGCCCTGCCAGCGCGTCATGCCTAACGCCTGGGCCGCCCGCATTTGGCCATCACCGATGCTTAGTATGCCGGCACGGATGATTTCGGCGTAATACGCGGCCTCGAATAGTGCGAATGCCAGCAAGGCCGATGCCATGCGTACGTCGTTCGATGGTGATAAACCCAGCACGTTTTGCAACAGTTGTGGCACGACCAGAAAGAACCACAGCAGCACCATCACCAGCGGTATCGAACGAAACAGGTTGATGTAGGCAATGGCGAACCAGGACAACGCCTTCAGGCGCGACATGCGCAATAATGCCAGCACCGTTCCCCAGACGATGCCGACTGCCACCGCTACCAGCGTAATCTCCAGCGACACCTTCATGCCATCGGCCAGTACGGTCAAATTACCGGCGTTTAAGGATGTGAAATCGAATTGATATGCCATGGTCAGGACTTCCCGCTCAGAAGACCAGGTATTTCGGTCTTGCGTTCGATCCAACGCATGACCCGCAGCGCTGACATGTTGATCGCCATGTATAGGAACGTCACTGCTGTAAACGACTCATAGGGTTGTGAGGTGTAGTCAACCAGCTGCCGGCCCTGCGCCGCCAGCTCCAGCAGGCCGATCATCGACATCACCGCAGAATTTTTGAACACCGTCATGAATTCGGACGTCAGCGGCGGCAGCATGATGCGGAACGCCACCGGCAGCAGCACATGCCGATAGGTCTGGGCGCCGGATAAACCGAGTGCCAGACCGGCATTTCGCTGGCCGGCAGGCAAGGAGGCAATACCGGCCCGGACCTGCTCAGCCACTCTTGCAGCGGTATACAGACCCAGGCAAACGACACCGGCGATCATCTGCTGTTTGAGTGGATTGATCTGCTTGATCCAGATACCGATCGCGCCAGGCAGCAGCTCCGGGATTACGAAAAACCAGATGAATAGCTGGACCAGCAACGGGATGTTGCGAAACAGTTCGACATAGGCGGCAGCTACCGCGCGCACCCAGCGATTGCTAACCGTCCGCTGTACGCCAATGACCGCACCGATGGCCAGCCCGATGAACCAGGCGCACAGTCCCAGCGACACTGTCAGCGTAAGGCCCGAAAGCAGCCAGCTCAGATAGGTCTGGCCGGGAATTGCTTCGGTTAAAAAGATTCCCCAGTGCCAGTGGTACGTCATCGGCTCGTGTTCATGCGTTCAGCTCTCTAGCGTCATTTCGTCAGCCGAGCACAGGCTCTGGCAAGACGCTCGCAGCCCTCGTCGAGTACCGACATCGACGCCGCAAACGACATGCGGAAATAGGGCGGCACGCCGTAGGCACTGCCCTGCAAAACAGCCAGGCCCTCGGCGTCGAGCAGGTACAGCACCAGTTCGTCGCTGCTGTCGATCTTGCGCCCGTCCGGCGCGACCGAACCGAGCAGGCCGGCGCAGGATGGGAAAACATAAAAAGCGCCCTCCGGCATGTGGCACGTGACGCCCTCGATCGCATTCAGGCGAGGCACGATGACGTCGCGCCGCGCCTGAAATTCGGCAGTGCGCTCGGCAATGAATCCCTGCGGCCCGCGTAACGCTTCGAGCGCCGCGGCTTGCGAAATCGATGACGGATTGGAGGTGCTCTGCGACTGCAGCTTGACCATCTGCTTGATCAGCTCGGCCGGTGCGCCGCCATAGCCGATGCGCCAACCGGTCATCGAATACGATTTGGAAACGCCATTGACGGTCAGGGTACGGTCCCGCAGCGCCGGCTCTACGGCGGCCGGCGTGGCAAAGGTGCGGCCGTCATAGAGAATATGTTCATAGATATCGTCTGTCATGATCCAGACGTGCGGATGACGCAGCAGCACGTCGGTGAGCCCCTTCATTTCTGCGTGACTGTAGGCAGCACCGCTCGGATTATTCGGCGCATTCAAGACCAGCCATCGGGTGCGCGGCGTGATGGCGCGCTCCAGTTGTTCGGGCTGCAGCTTGAAGCCGTGTTCCGGCGAACAGTCGACGAACACCGGCGTACCTTCTGCCAGCAGCACGATGTCGGGATACGAGACCCAGTACGGTGTCGG
>JACMQD010000102.1 GCA_014377155.1 Herminiimonas sp. | reverse complement strand
GGCAAGCCTGCGCCAAAAGTCGACGAAAGTCCGTCCCAGCCCACCTCATCCCTGGCTGAATTCGAGACCGCACGCGCGACCAATGAGGACTGGGCGCAAACCCGCCAGGCAATCGAAGACGTGGCGCGCAAGAACCCCGGCAATACCCTTTACCTGTTCGCGCTTGCGCGGCACCTGACCTACCGCGATGCGACGCGCCGCGAAGCGATCCGCATGCTGGCGGGATTGCCGGCACGCGTCTCCGGCCAGCGCGACACCCGCAAAACCTGGCGCCAGGCATTGGTCGCACTGGAAGCGCGCAGCGAGGATGCGCCGTTGTACGCAGCGTACCTCGCGCAAAATCCGGACGACGCCGCGATCCGCGATCAGCTTCGCGCGCTGTCCCCGAAAGAAACACCGCGCGAAGGCTTCGGCATGGCACCTCGCAGTAGCGCGCAGCCAGCATCGGGGAATGTTCAGGGCAACCAGGCGAAAGCTTCGGTACTCATGAAACAGGCATTGGCCGATGAGCAGAACGCAGTGCACGGCGCTGCAGCGGCAAAGCTTGAAAGCGCGATGCTGCTCGACCCTGGCAACACCTCAGTGCGCCTGGCACTGGCACGTCAATATCAAAACCTGGGCATGATCGGCAGTGCAGAAAGCTTGCTCGATGATTTGCTGGCCGCCAGCCCTGCCTTGCCAGAGGCACTGCACGCCCGCGCGGTCTTGTATGGCGCGCAGCAAAAATGGCTGGACGGCATCAAGCTGATGGAACGGATTCCCGCGTCGCGCCGCACTACCGCCGTCGCTATCGATCAGCGCCGGATGTGGCTTAACGTGCAGGTACAACGGGCGCGGCAGTTGTATGCGCGCGGCGACGCGAAAAAAGCCAATACGCTCATGGAAGTGGTGCAGTCGACCGCACGTGCCGACGATCGGATGATGCCGACGGTTGCCAGCGGATGGTCGGAAGTCGGACAGTCTGCCAAAGGCCTGCGCCTGATGCGGCAATTCGTCAGCGCCAGCCCGCCGCAAGATGTCACCACCCGTATCCGCTATGCGGAAATCCTGCTGGCCAACTATCAAGATGCCGAATTGTCGGCGGTGTTGCGCGACTTGGCCACGCCCGGCCGTCTCGACAGTGTGCAGCAGACCGAAGTCAACGCCATCATCCTCGGCTACACGCTGCGTCTGGCCGAAGCGCTGCGTGAGTCCGGCCGGATAGCCGAAGCGGCTGAACTGATGGGACCGGTCATGCAGCGCGCTGACGATACTCGCGCTCTCCTGACCATGGCGCGCATTCACCGCGCTGCGTCTGACCCGTTGCAGGCCTTGGCACTGGTCGAAAAAGCGATCGTGCTCGAACCGGACGAGCTTGGTCATCGCCTGCTGGCGTCTGAAATGGCACTGGCGATCAAGGCGATCGACAAGGCAGACGGCCAGGCAAAAGCGGCATTGGCATTGGCACCTAACCATCCTCGCGCTTTGGCCGCGGCCGGACGCGTGGAAAAATACCGTGGTAACTTCCCCAAGGCGCTGACCTATTTCGAGCGTGCCCAGTCGCAGGAGCGCGAACCGCAGGCCTTTGCGGGCGTGGCCGGCAATCTTGCGTTGCGACTGGTCGACGGCGAGCCCTCAGCAGCCACAACGCCGTCGACCGGCAAATCGCCCGGCGAGGAACGCTCCGGCCTGTTGCCGATTCCCGGTCCGGCACCCAAGAGCGAACGACGCCCCGATACCGAATCCGGGTACGACACGCAGCGCCCGGGTCTGAAGAAGGATCTGCCGTCAATGCGCATCGACCAGCCAGGCAGGTTATCGCAGGTGTCGATGGGACCGCAATCACCCGCATCTGGCGTGGCATCAGTGGGCCGCCAGTCAGTGCTGTATCAGATGCCGCAGATGCTGCCTCCAACCAATTTGGATTACCGGGACATGGCCGCGTTCAACGCTGCCCAGCAGGGAGCGACAGCGACCACCGGCATCAAGCTGAAATTGACCACGACGCTTGCCAATCCCGTTCTGACGCGTTCGCCCGGAAAGCTTCTATGACACCTGCTGCAATAACCAGGTGTTTTGCTTTCATAGTGCTGTGCGCGTTTGGTACCGTCGCCCAGTCGGCACCACCCGATCCGATGCAATATGGCCGAGCGTATCTTGCCGAAGGCGACCCTGTCGCTGCCATCAAAAGTTACGCCGAAGCGCTGCGCGTGAATCCGTCGGATGCCGCCGCTCTCAACAACATGGGCGTGGCGAAAGCCGCAGCGGGCGATTATCAATCCGCCCTCGATTTTCTGACCCGTGCGCAACGACTTGCACCGCATCGCGACGACATCCAGGATAACCTCGCCGCGTTGCAGGACTGGGCCAGAACCTTTACCCACGCTGGCGCGGATCAAACGAGTTCGACTTCCCTCATCGCCGAGCCGCCACCACTGTGGTCACAGCCGGCACGGCAGGCCGACCTGACGCCGGCAGGGCAACCCAATTCTCTTTGTCACAACGCATCATGCAAATAATCGCTTTCATTTCCGGAAAGGGCGGCGTCGGCAAGACGACGATCGCCGCCAATATCGCCGTCGCCCTCGCGCAGCGCAAGAAACGTGTGCTACTGATCGACCTCGATCCGCAAAACGCGCAACGCCTGCACCTCGGCATGGACCCCGACGAAATCGCCGGGCTTGTGCGAGAAGGCATTTCCGCCGCATCGATTTTCGATAGCCCGTTCGGCATTCGCTTCATTCCATTTGGCCGTGTCAGCGAAGCGGAACTGGAAGATTTCGAAGCCCAATTGAAGCGACACCCCAGCTGGGTTGCCGATGGCATCGATTCACTCGAAGCAAGCGGACTTGACTTCGTGATCCTGGACACGCCGCCGGGGCCGACCGTCTATCTACAGCAAGCCTTGACGGCGGCGCATCGCGCGCTGGTGATCGTGCTGGCCGATGCGGCTTCCTATGCGACGATCCCGAAAATGACTTCGCTGGTCGAACAGTATACGGCATCGCGGCAGGGTTTTCGGGGCATGCATTTGCTGATCAATCAGATGCCGGCGCAAAGCAAGCTAGGTCATCAGGTTCGGTCGGCGCTTTACGCCAATCATGCGCACCAGCTGGTTCCTGTGGCGATTCACAAGGATACCGGCGTTTCGCAGGCGCTGGCGTTCGAGCGCCCGGTGCTGGAATATGAACCGGGCTGCAAGGCCAGTCTGGACATGCAATATGTAGCCGACTGGCTGCTCGACAGCGGCGAACGATGATTTTGCGGCGCTGGGTCCGCGCCTTGGGGTTGTTGCTGTTGCTTCAGACCAGCGCCATGGCGCAGACACAGCAAGCGCCGCACCTGCCGCAAGCCTGGGCCTATTTCGGCTGGTGGCTGCCGCAGAGCTGGCGCGATGCACCGCTTGATCGACTCGACCGGCTGCTTTTTTTCGAATTGAAAGTCAATGCCGCAGGCGTGGTAGCAGAGCGCAACGGCTGGCCTGACGACTGGGTCGGTCTGCGCGCTGCGGTAAAAAAGGCCGGCGTGCCGCTCGACCTGACGTTGACGCTGTTCGATGCGCGTGCTTTCGAAGCGCTGTTTTCGTCAGCCGACGCGACGGCGCGCCTGCTAGACGAAGCCGCGGCGCTGGCCAGTCATGACGAGGTAGCTGGCCTGCAAATCGATTTCGAAATTTACAGCCACGTGCGCCCTGCGACTGTCGTCAGTTATCAGCGCTTCGTGCGTGCGCTGGCAAGTCGCCTGCGTGCTGCAGCGCCGGCACGGAAAATCTCGGTGTTCTTTCCGATGGGCGGCGAAACGATACTGTATGACCGGACAACGCTGGCGCAGGTCGATCACGTCGTCTTGCAGGGGTACGACGCCCATTGGACAGGCAGCAAGGCCGCCGGCCCGGTCGCACCACTTGCCGGCGGCGATGCAGTGACGTGGAAAAAAGCCGTTGCCCAGGGAGTTGCGCGCGGGGTGCCTCCCGACCAGCTGATCATCGGCTTTCCGCTGTATGGAGTTGAATGGCCAGTCGCCACACGCAAGGTGCGTAGCGCCACGACAGGTGCCGGCGTCCACACGTCATTCGCGCCGATTGTCGCTGCCGCTACCACGGCGCCGGTAATAGAGGTCAATGTGCAAGAGCAGGTCCGGCAATACGGCGCCGTACATGATGCCGCAAGTGGCTCCGCGTATTACCAGTTCAAAAAACCCGGAGGACAGTTTGTCGAAGGCTGGTTCGAGGACTGGTGGACGCTCGACCTCAAGCATGATTACCTAATGCAGGAGCGACTCGGCGGCATCGCCTTCTTTGTGCTCGGTTACGACAACGGCCAGCTCATCGAGCATTTCTTGCAGCGCCGGGTTGCAGGCTTTCGCTAAGTGTCGGCGCGACATAAAGTTATCTCTGCAAACAGGTCGTCAGCCTCACGCTGCGTCGTGCCGCAAGTGGCATTTTCTTGAGACAGGCAAGCTAGCACATGGTCTTTAGTTCGAATATCTTTCTCTTCGCCTTCCTGCCACTTTTTCTGGTCTGTTATTACCTGACGCCGTGGCGCGCAAAATCGGCGCTGATCTTGCTGTTCAGCTACGTATTCTATGCCTGGTGGCGGCCGGATTTCCTGGCGCTCTTGATGGGCGTGACGATACTCACCTATGGTTTTGCGCTGGCCATCGAAGGCAGTACCGAGGCGACGCGCCGTCATCGGATTTTGACCGCTGGCGTGGCACTGAATTTACTCGCTCTGGCGTATTTCAAGTATGCGAATTTCGGCATTGCGTCGCTGAACGCAGCGCTGGCCAGCATGGGCATCGGCCCGTTCGATTTCGCCCATGTGCTGCTGCCGATCGGTCTGTCGTTTTACATCTTTCATGCGATCAGCTACCTGGTCGACATCTATCGTCGCGAAGCCCCGCCTGCGCGTAATCTGATCGACTTCGCTGCGTTCATTGCGTTGTTCCCGCACTTGGTGGCCGGGCCGGTACTGCGCTATCACCTGCTGGCAGCACAATTCAAAAGCCGCGTCCACTCGGTCGACAAGTTTGCCCGGGGTTGTGTGATTTTCATGATCGGTTTTTGCAAGAAGGTGCTGATTGCCGATTCCGTCGCACCCTTGGCCGATGCCGCGTTCGGCGCGTCGCTGCCGACCATGGCCGATGCCTGGCTCGGGGCGGTTGCCTACACGATCCAGTTGTTCTTCGATTTCAGCGGCTATACCGACATGGCGATCGGACTGGCGCTGATGATCGGCTTCGTCTTTCCGGAAAACTTCAACGACCCTTACGTATCGCGCTCGATTACCGAATTCTGGAAACGCTGGCATATGTCGCTGTCGAACTGGCTGCGTGAATACCTGTACGTCGCGCTGGGCGGCAACCGCAAGGGCATGGTGCGTACCTACGTCAATCTGTTCCTGACCATGCTGCTGGGTGGCTTGTGGCACGGCGCGAACTGGACCTTCGTCATCTGGGGGGCCTGGCACGGAGGCATACTGGTCATCGAACGATACTGGATGCAGCGCTTCGGCAAGCCGCTGTTGCCAGCGTGGCTCGGCGTCATCAAGACCATGTTGCTGGTCATCGTCGGCTGGGTCCTGTTTCGCGC